>CAIKXA010000001.1 GCA_903831295.1 uncultured bacterium
GCCACAATAATTGTTGGTTCACTCAACCGTTCAAGCCGGTCTTCTTCCTCGCCCATGAGCAAACCTAAAACGCGTCGCTGCAAATCAAGAATGTCGTCGGCCTTGGCGGCGAAGATTTCATTGCCCATGGAGCGAAATTGCCGCGAGAGTTTTTGAAATTGATCCGTGACTGCGGCTTCAACGTTGGCGTGCGCCACGCGAATGGAATTTTCTATCGGATCAATCAGCGATCGATCTTTCAGCATGCCTTCATGGAAGGCGAAAATCTTCGCGGCGTCCGCGCCAAGCTCACGCTCGGTGTGTTGGCGAAGTTGCGCCAATGCGCGCAACGCATGCTCAAGGGTCTTGTGCAGGCGATCAATTTCCCCGGTGATTTCTTTTTCTAAAATGATGCGACGCGGAACGTGGGTTTCAGCCTCTCCAAGAAGCAGAACTTTTCCCCAAACGATGCCGGGACTAGCGGCGATGCCTTTGATTCGTTCCATGCGGTGCTCGGCGGGGCGTTCGGCGTGATGGCCTGGAGAATGCCAGACAGATCAAGCGGATCGGTGCCTGTATTAAGGTAGCGAATTCTTGCAAATGGCAAGTTGCCTTGACCGCAAGTAATGGGTAGACTGTTCATGTATCCGGATAAACGGATGAATGCGGAAGTCCGCACTCTTCGTTGATCTTTCAACACTTTTTGGAGCCTGCCCGTGACTGCCACAGCGATAAACCCAGTAACGAAACCGTCCGTAAACACAACCACCTTCATGGACACCGGACTTTCGCTCAACAGCACTGTCCCATTTCAAGTGAAGGACCTGAGCGAAGCCACCGTGAAGTTTGGCCGCAAGGAAATTGAACTCGCCGAGCACGAAATGCCAGGCCTGATGGCGACACGCGAACAATACAAGGGCAAGTTTCCGCTGAAGGGCGCGCGCATCACCGGCAGTTTGCACATGACCATTCAGACCGCGGTCTTGATTGAGACCTTGGTTGAACTTGGCGCGCAAGTGCGCTGGGCAAGCTGCAATATCTTCTCCACGCAAGATCACGCCGCCGCAGCGGTTGCGGTTGGTCCACACGGAACTGTCGCAAATCCAAAGGGCATTCCAGTGTTCGCATGGAAGGGTGAGACGCTTCCAGAATATTGGTGGTGCACATGGCGCGCGCTTGATTGGGGCAACGGCACTGGTCCAAACATGATCTTGGATGACGGTGGTGACGCGACCATGTTGGTGCACAAGGGTCTTGAGTTCAACAACGCTGGCAAAGTGCCATCGCCAGACACGACCGACAACGAGGAGTTTAAAGTTGTGTTGCAACTTTTAACTGACATGCAAAAAACCAACGCCGGCTATTGGAAGCCAGTGGCCAAGGACATTATTGGCGTAAGCGAAGAAACCACCACCGGCGTGCATCGCTTGTATGAAATGCAAAAAACCGGCGAACTTTTGTTCCCAGCCATCGACGTGAATAGTTCCGTGACCAAGAGCAAGTTTGACAACTTGTATGGTTGCCGCCACTCATTGGTGGACGGAATCATGCGCGCCACCGACGTGATGTTGAGCGGAAAAACAGCCGTTGTGTGTGGTTATGGCGATGTGGGCAAGGGTTGCGCGCAAAGTTTGCGTGGCCAAGGTTGCCGCGTGAAGATCACGGAAATCGATCCAATCTGCGCGCTTCAAGCTTGCATGGAAGGTTACGAAGTGGTCACGCTTGAGGAGGTTCTTGAAACCACCGATTTGTTCGTGACTGCGACTGGCAACAAGGACATCATCACTGGTGAGCAAATGTTGCGCATGAAGGACAAAGCCATCGTTGGAAACATTGGTCACTTTGACAATGAAATTGACATGGCCGGCTTGAAGAAGATCAAGGGCGCCACGCAAGTCAATATCAAGCCACAAGTTGATGAATGGAAACTTCCAAATGGTCGCTCCATCATCATGCTTGCAGAAGGTCGCTTGCTGAATCTTGGTTGCGGCACTGGCCATCCAAGCTTTGTCATGAGCACCAGTTTCACAAACCAAGTGATGGCGCAAGTGGAGTTGTTCCAAAATCACAAGAACTATGAGAAGAAGGTGTACTCACTTTCCAAGACGCTTGATGAGAAGGTGGCGCGTTTGCATCTTGGCAAGTTGGGCGCAAAGTTGACCGAGCTCCGCAAGGATCAGGCGGATTACATTTGCGTGCCGGTGAATGGCCCTTACAAGCCAGAGAACTATCGTTATTGATTCGACCGTGATTCGTTATTGATGGAAGGACCGCAACGTTCTTCGCACATGAAATGACAAAGACCCGTGGATTCGTCCACGGGTCTTTTCTTTTTATGCCGCGCGGTTATTGGTGGCTGAGTGAATAAGTTTACATGTGAGCGGAAATATGGATTGAAATCGCCTAAACTATGGGGCGATGCCTATTGGAACACTTCACCAAACATTTGGAGCGCAAACTCCCATGGAAAGCGCCGCGCGCGAATTGTTGGCGCGCATCGCCTTGGTGAAACCAGTTGTTGGCGCCAATGCATTTATGCGCATGGAAGTGGCCATTGAGTACCGCGGCGAACAGTGCGATTTTTTAAATTGGCTTCGCTCCGCGCCTTCGGGTGAGCGCCGTTACTTCCGCGATCGAAGCGCTAAGTTTGAGATTGCTGGTATTGGCAAATGTCTTGCATCCAAATTTGGCGAGCATGAGAAATTTGATCAGCATGTTGGTGATGCGGAAATTGCAAGTCAGTCCGTGTGGTTTGTGGCGCTTCCATTTGATTCCAACTGCGCGCTGGACAGCGCATGGAGTCCATATCGAAACATTGGGTGCGTGCTTCCAGAAATAGAATTGCGCCGCGATGGGCAAACGCACACGCTGGCGGTGAACTTGTCAGTGGACACTTCTTTTGAAGCGCTGAAGCAACGTCTGCAAACGATTGCGGAGCCTGTGAAAAAATGCGCGATTGAGCCAGCGCTTGTGCGCGAGACGGACGACTTTAGCGAAGCCCAGTGGACGGATGTTGTGCAAAGCGGATTGCAGCGTATACGCAGCGGTTCGTTGCGCAAGATTGTGCTTGCGCGGGCGCGCACGTATGCCGCGAGTGGTCCGCTTGATCCAGTCGCGGTGCTTGCCCGACTTTGCGCATTTGAATCAAGTGGCTTTCGATTTCTGATTGAGGCTGGTCAAGGCAAAGCGTTTCTTGGCGTGACGCCCGAGCGATTGCTTTCTCGCAACAAGCGCTCGGTGCGTAGCGAGGCGATTGCTGGCACGCGTCCGCGCGGAGTGGATGATGTCGCGGATCGTTTGCTTGGCGAATCACTTCTTGCAAGCGAAAAAGATCGACGTGAACATGAATTTGTTGTGGAGCGATTGCGCGAAGTGCTTTCCTCGCTTTCAGTTTCGTTGCGTGTTGACGCGGAACCAAGAATTTTACGCCAGGCGTATGTGCAGCATCTTGCAACGCGCATGCAAGCAGAAATTCGCGCGGACTTTTCTGACGCCGACCTTGTCGCTTTGTTGCATCCAACACCGGCGGTGGCTGGCGCTCCGGTGCCTTGCGCCATCAAAGCTCTTCGCGATTTAGAGACCATTGGCCGCGGTTTGTATTCAGGTCCGGTGGGAATTGTCTCGCGCGACAAGGCGGAAATTGCCGTCGCCATTCGATCCGCGCGCATTGATGGAGCCACGCTGAAGGCCTACGCCGGCGCGGGTATTGTTGAAGGTTCCATCGCCGCTGACGAGTGGCGCGAAACTGTTCACAAACTGCTCGCCTTTGAACGTCTTGCCACGTAAGCGCATTGTGCGAGTAGCCGAATCGACCTGATATCTTGCGACTCTGCAAATGCATAACGCGCCGAACATCAATCTTGCTTGGACGATGCTGGCCGTTGAAGAATGTTTTCGTTTGGGCGTGCGACACGCGGTGATTTGTCCCGGTTCGCGCAGCGCGCCGCTTGCAATTGCATTTGGGCGCCATGGTGGTATTCAAACGCATGTCGCTCATGATGAACGCGCTGGAGCATTCATGGCGCTCGGTGTGGCCAAGTCTTCTGGTGTTCCCGCCGTTCTGGTGATGACCAGTGGAACCGCGGTCGCCAACGCGTTGCCCGCGGTTGTTGAAGCGCGCATGTCGCGCACGCCGTTGTTGGTGTTCAGCGCGGATCGACCTCCAGAACTGCGTGATTGCGGCGCGAATCAAGCGATTTCGCAAGCGGCGCTTCTTGCGGGCGCGGCCAGATGGTGCTGTGATCTTCCGTGTCCAACTGATGAAATTGCGGCTGAATATATTTTGTCCACCGTGGATGAAGCGTTCGCGCGCGCGTGCGGCGACGCTGGCGCGCAGGCTGGCGCGGTGCATTTGAATTGGCAATTTCGTGAACCGCTCGCGCCAGAAATTGCGCCGTGGAATATCGATTGGTTGAACACCATCGCGCGCTGGACAAAAGATAAATCACGCGCGCCGTGGCGGGCTACTCGCGCCGCGACTGCGTCAAGTGTCGCGCTGACAAACACGCTTGTGATCGTGGGTCGTTGCAGTCAAGTCACGCGTGAATCACTTACAAAGTGGCGCGGCACCATGCTTGCCGATGTGACCAGCGGACTTGCCGCCAAGGGAACGGCGGGCGCGGATCTTGTTCTGCGAGCCGCGCATGATGGCCAAGGCAACGCGGCGCTTCGCGAGGCGTTGCGTGTGAAAGCTATCGCCGTGATTGGCGACGCCGTTGTTTCCAAGCGGTTGAATGCGTGGATCAATCAACACGATGCGGTGACTTTGTTTGGCGCGGGGGATCCGCGCGTTGATCCTTCGCACCGCGCGTCAATTTCATATTGCGCGCCAGTTGTGTTTGAAGCGGGTGCGCGGCTTGAGCCACACGTTGGTTGGAAGCGCGCGCTTTCGTGCGCAACGCGCGCGGCATTTTCGGCGATTGCAAGCGAGCGAGAATTGGTTGAACCCACCGCGATCGCAGACGCAACCGCCGCGTGCGGCGCGTTGGAGCGGGGAACTATTTTTTATGGATCGAGCATGCCAATTCGCGACGCTGATTTTCTCGCGCTGCATCCGCCAGCGGGTTGGCAAGCGGGATCCAATCGCGGCGCCAGCGGAATTGACGGACTTTTTGCCAGCGCGATTGGCCACGCGCTTGCCTCGGGGCAGCCAGTGGTCGCGTTTGTGGGCGATGTCAGCGCGCTGCATGACTTGAACAGCCTTCAACTTGCATCGCAATTAAACACGCCGCTTGTGTTGATTGTGCTCAACAATGATGGAGGCGGGATATTTCGATATTTGCCCGTGGCAAAACATGCGGATGTATTCAACAAGTTGTTCACCACACCTCACGGGCGCGCATTCACGCCAATGGCCAAGGCGTTTGGGCTTGCGCATGAAAGTCCTTCCACGCGAGCGGCATTTTCTAAATGTGTTTCCAAGGCGCTTGTTCGCAAGGGCGCCACATTGATCGAAGTGAGTTGCTCCGCAACGGCAAGCGAGGCGGCGCGTATGCGTATTACAAATGCGTCAACCACGGCGCTGGCCAAAGAGTTCCGCTGATGTTGCGAGCTGTGCTTGTGCACGGATTTCTTGGTTCGCCAGCGGACTGGTTCGATGTGCGCGCCCAACTGAATCCAGCCATCAATTGTGAATGCGTTTCGTTGCGCGATCTGGGGTGCGCTTCGATCGCGTTGGCCGCCGAAGCGCTGGCTACTCAACTTGTAAAAAATCCGTGCGATGTGTTGGTTGGATATTCCATGGGCGGGCGCATCGCTCTTGAGCTTGCATCCAAACAACCAGAACTTGCTCCGCGGCTGGTTTTATTTTCAACCAGCACGGGGTTGCATGAAGCGGATGAGCGCAATGCGCGCGCCCAACAAGATGACGCGCGCGCGGCCAACTTGTGTCAGCATGGCATGGTCGAATTCACGCGTAGTTGGTACGAATTGCCGTTGTTTGCGCCGTTTCGCGCGCACGCATCATTTGATCGGGCGCAGGCGCGCCGCGTGGATGGCGACGCGGATTTTTGGTCGGCGTGCGTGGCGGGTTGTTCTCCGGGCCGCACTGAATGCCGTGAGCATGATCTCGCTCGCTTGGCGTCGCGCACTATTCTGGCAGTTGGTGATTTAGACGACTATTATGTCAAACTTGCGTTGCGCGCCGCGCGCCTCGCACCAACTTTGACAGTTGAAATGATCGCAAGCGCGGGTCATGTTCTTCCTCTTGAAGCACCGTCGGCTTGCGCTCGCATCATTGAAAGATCCATGAAGGATTATTGAAGAGTTCCACATGACAACGCAAAAAAATATTTCAGCCATCAAGCCTTCGACGGAGACCACGGAAAAAATCCGGCCCGCTTGCGATTGGAAATCAGTCGCGGCGGCAAGTGCCTTTTCTGAAGTGAAGTACCACAAGTCAGGCGGAATCTCCAAGATCACAATCAATCGTCCGCAAGCGCGCAACTCTTTCACGCCGCGCACTGTTGACGAAATGCGCGCGGCCTTGCTTGACGCCAAGAGCGACCGCGACATTGGCGTTGTCATTCTCACTGGCGAAGGCGAACGCGCATTTTGCTCTGGCGGCGATCAACGCGTGCGGGGTCACGCTGGATATAAATCCGACTCGGGCAGCGAAGTGTTAAACGTGCTGGAGTTTCAACGCGAGATTCGCAACTGCTACAAGCCGGTGATCGCCATGGTGGCGGGCTGGGCCATTGGCGGCGGCCACGTGTTGCACATGATGTGCGACCTCACTATTGCTGCGGAAAACGCGCGGTTTGGCCAAGTCGGTCCGCGCATGGGAAGTTTTGATGGCGGCTTTGGCGCCAGCTACATGGCGCGAATCATTGGGCAAAAGCGCGCCCGCGAAATGTGGATGTTGTGCCGCAGTTACTCCGCTCAAGAAGCGCTCTCCATGGGCCTCATTAACACGGTGGTTTCCGTAACCGAGCTTGAAGAAGTCACCGTGCAGTGGTGCAACGAAATGCTGGCCAATTCTCCAACCGCTCTACGCGCGATCAAAGTTGCTTTGAACGCCGACTGCGATGGGCAAGCAGGTCTTCAAGAACTTTCTGGTCTTGCCACGATGCTGTATTACATGACCGACGAGGCCAAAGAAGGCAAGAACGCGCAACTGGAAAAGCGCGTTGCGAATTTCCGAAAGCACGCGCCTTAATGAATGCGGCGCGACCGTCCACGGCCGCGGTATGGTTGTCCGCGATTCGACCCAAGACACTCGGAGCTTCTTTGTGCCCAGTGCTCATTGGTGGCGCGATCGCGTATCACGATGGCGTATTGAAGAGCGCGCTGCAATGGAAACTGGTATGCGGCGCATTTGTTGGCGCGTGTCTTTTGCAAATCGCCAGCAACTTTGCCAATGATCTTTTTGACGGACTACGTGGAACCGATTCTGGTGAACGACTGGGCCCAACACGAGCGGTGGGTGGCAACCTTGTCACGCCGCGCGCCATGAGTGTGGCGTTGTGCATTACGCTTGTTTTTGCGGCGTTTCCTGCTTGGTTTCTAGCAAGTCAATCGGGCGTTGTCTTTGCCATTATTGGTGTAATCGGCGCGATTGCGGCGGTGGCGTATACCGCGCCGCCATTCATGCTTGCCTATAGGGGGCTTGGCGATATTTTTGTGTTCGCATTCTTTGGTCCGATCGCGGTGGCTGGCACGCGCGCGGCTTGCGATGGAGCGTGGACAACCACGGCGCTTATTTGTGGGCTGGCTTCTGGTGCGATCGCCGTGTGTCTGCTTGCCACAAATAATCTTCGTGACCGCGTGGGTGATCTACGCAATGGCAAGCGAACATTGGCGGTGCGATTTGGCGCGCGCTTTGGCCGCGTGCAAATCTATATCTGTCATGCAATCGCATTTGTTGTTCCCATATTCGCGGTGGTGGTGTTGCAACTTCCGCCCGCGGTCATGCTTGCCTCGTTCATCGCGATTGTGTTCGCGCCAGCATCCATCACCATCGCACGGGGACGTGATGGCGCTGCGCTGAATAAAAATTTAGCCATGTTCGGAGCACTGCTGTACATGTACGGCGTCGCCTTCGCACTTGGTATGTGGATAGGCGGGACAGCGAAATGAACTTAGAGATGCTGCGAGTTTCTCTACCAGTTATTGCGCAAGCGCGGCAACTCGTTGGAGTTGACGCCCGTGAAATTATTTTTATTGCAATGCGCGACCAAGAGCGCATTGGATTTGGTGAATGCGCGCCGCTTCCAGGGCTTCATTCAGAATCGCTTGAATTCTGCATGGAATCAATTGAAAATTGGAGCAACGGCCTTTGTGAAATGAAATCGCTCGCGCCAAGTGCGGCATTTGCGCTGTCCTGCGCCATGGAAACGCTCAACGGCTTTGGCGCGCGACCGGTGGCGCCCGCGAAAGTGGCGCATTTTTTCCCAGGCACATTCGCGCAGTGCGATCAAGCGGCGATTGATTCTCTGTGTGGAGCCAAAGTTGTAAAAATTAAATTTGGCCGCGACAGCGAGTCCAATGATCGCGCGTTGCTGTCGCGGCTTTGCAGCGCCTTGCCCGTGGCGCAGTTTCGCATTGACGCAAATCGACTTTTGTCGCGCGATGAGTGTGTCGCCCGTCTTCAAGGCGTGGATGCCTCGCGCGTTGAGTATCTAGAAGATCCGCTTCGTGATCCGTCGCAACTTGGTCTGCTTGTAAAATCCACGGATATTGCGATAGCCCTTGATGAAACTGTTGTTGACCAATCCGCGCAGGCGCGCGCGCTTCGCGAATCGCTGGCCCATGATGGTTGCGTTGCAGCGTGGATATTGCGCATGTCTTTGATTGGTTCGCTGGACGCCATTCGCGCCGTAGCCGCGGACGCCGCACGACTAAGCGCCGACGCCGTGCTTTCCACCGCCTACGAAAGTTCCTATTCACTGCGCGTGGCGGTTCATTTGGCGGCTTCCATTCCCAACGCCACACGCGCCCACGGAATTGGCACCGCGTCGCTTCTTGCACAAGATTCTTGCGAACCAGCCATTGCGCGCGACGGTTTCATTGATGGCGCGCCGCTTCCAATTCCATTCGCGGAGGCGTGGTTGTGAACGCCGGCGCGATCGTCGCATATGAAATTGTCGCGGCTGAAAACCCGCTGCCAACGCTGTGTTCTGCCTGGTCGCGCGGCGAAAGAGTTCTGCTTGTTTCGCCAAATCATGCCGCATTTGCCCGCCAACAATTGCGTGCAGCCGCGCGCGTAACAAACATGCTTCAAACAATCGCGCACGACCACGCGGCGCAAAAAATAACTCTTGATGCATGTCCACCAACCGCTTCGGTCATTATTGAAACCAGCGGTTCCTCAGGCGCGCCGCGCTTGATTGAACTTGGAATCGACGCGCTTGTGGCAAGCGCAAAAATTGGCGCGCGCGCGATTGCATTTGGTGCAGGCGACCTCTGGCATGCCTCGCTTCCCGCCACGCATATTGGCGGCCTGATGATTCTTGTTCGGTCACTTGTTCTTGGTGGCGGCGTTCGCTACGGCGGCGCGCCAAAATGTTGGGCTGACCTAAATGGCGTGACGCATATTTCGCTTGTCGCCGCGCAACTCGCGCGACTTTTGGATGATCCGCATGAAGCGCCATCCACACTCAAAGCAGTCATGCTTGGTGGCGGACCAAGTTCGCAATCGTTGCGCGATCGCGCGCTGCGTAAAGGCCTGCCCATGTTCGCAACCTACGGCATGACTGAAACCGCTTCGCAAGTCGCAACCGGTCCCATTGCCATTGGCGACGCGGCAACGCTTGCCGGCGCGCCGCTTCCTGGCGTTCAAGTCACGATTGATTCTCCCAACAATGAAATTCTTATTGCCAGCCCAACTCTCGCGCGCGGAACACTTGTCAACGGCGCTCTTGTTCCGTTCACAGTTCCGCTGCGCACGCGTGATGTTGGTTTCATCGACACGCATGGCCGCCTTCACATTGATGGCCGTCTTGACGCCATGTTTATTTCTGGTGGCCGCAATATTCAACCTGAAATCATTGAGCGCGCTCTCGCGGATTTGCCTTGCGTGAGCTCATCGTGCGTGATTGGAATTACCCATGAAAAGTGGGGCATGCGGCCAGTTGCGTTTGTGCAACTTGGCGCGGAGCCAGGCATTTCGTTCGCGGCGTTTTTGCGCGAGCGCCTTGAGCCGCATCTCATACCCGACGCATTTTATGAAATACCAATAGAAGAAACTTCTCGCATGAAGCACAGTCGCGCCGATTTTGCGCGGCGACTTGCCCAAGGCGAGCGCTTTCGTCAACTTGATTAAATCGCCTTACGAAATTGGCGCGGTTTGATTCTGCGTTTGCACAATCCACTTTCGAAACGCATCGGGCAAATCAATGCTGGCGCCAGATATTGGATCGATCGCCACGCGTTTCACGCTTGTGCGCATGGCGATATTTCCATCCACTGAAAAAGTCCACGCCAGCGTGTAGCCACTGCGGCCAACTTGCACGCCACTTAATTTCGCCGCAACGCGATCACCCACACGCACCGGCATTTGATAATCACTTTCACAGCGCACCACTGGGGTTGGCGCAAGCGATCCATCAAGCATGGAGCGCAAACTGAACCCACCGGCTTCCAGCCATTTCTCAAACAACTCCTGTTCAATCTCAAAAATCTTGGGATAAAAAATCACGCCCACTGCGTCGGTGTGTGAAAGGCGAATCACCAGTTGCTCCGTAAAGTCGACAGGATTCATAAGCGCAGTCTAAGGGCGACACCAGTAAAAGTGCCCGTAACATTTGGAGCCCGCAGCATGTGGAGATAGCGCAATCCAATCTGCAATTTATTATTCGAACAACCACCAGCGGCGCGCCACCTTTTTACCGTATTTCAAGCCAAATCTGCGGCGCGCGGTTTCGCTGATGTAATCGGCGGCCTCCACGGGATTGTCCGTGATTCGATACAGCGAGCGGTCTTGCGTTGCAATGGTTTCGTCGCGAACTAGGCGCTTGTCGATGAAGTCAAAGAGTTCATCCCAATATTCGCAGCCCATGAGCACGACGGGAAAGTCCTCAATTTTTTTAGTCTGCACCAAGGTGAGCGCCTCGAATAATTCATCAAGCGTGCCAAACCCACCAGGCATAACCACAAAGCCGTAGGAATATTTCACAAGCATCACTTTACGGATAAAGAAATAGCGGAAACCCACTTGGACATCGCAATATGGATTTTCAACTTGCTCATGAGGCAGCACAATGTTGCAACCAATCGAAGGCGCGTTCACGTCACGCGCGCCGCGATTGGCGGCTTCCATAATTCCAGGGCCACCACCAGTCATCACGGTGAATCCGCGTCGACCAAGTTCGGCGCCAACTTGGCGCGCGAGTTGGTACCACTTGTTGTCTTCCTGAAAGCGCGCGCTGCCAAACACCGTTACGCATGGACCCGCGAAGTGCAAGTGGCGGAATCCGCGCATGAATTCCCATGCGATGCGGATGACCCGAAACAATTCCTCAAGCCGCGGGCGAGGACCGCTCAACATCATTTGCTCTGGCGGCTTCAATTGATTTGGTTCTTGCACAGGTTCAGAATAGTGTTGAAATCGTCACGCGCTCGAATATCAATCGTCTTCCATATGGAGTTTGTACAATTGCTGTTTCAATGGATCCTAAAACTTACGCCCCAGGCATATTTTTTGTCGAGAATCTTGAGGAGCAAAAAAATATTATTTTGACTCCGGAGGGCGATCAGCAAACTGAACAGCGGTGGGCTTTGGAAACGCCGTATGTAGCCGCGGCGGTGAATGAAGCCAAAACAAATTCTGACAATCGGATTTTAGATTACGGATGCGGTATTGGCCGAGTGAGCAAGGAACTTCTGGGTTTGTGCCCAACTTTGAATGTGTGGGGGTTGGACATGTCACCCACAATGTTGAGTTCCTCCTATCGATATGTGTGGCATCCGTATTTCAACGCAGTGCAAGCCTCTGGTTTGTTCCAGATGTTCCAAGCCGGCATCCGCTTCGATATTATTTTCAGCTTTTATGTTTTGCAGCATGTCTTAAACCCACTGGAGGAACTAGACAGGATCGCTAAGTTGCTGAAACCAGGCGGAGTGTTTTTGCTTTTGAACATGCATGGCAGGGCGGTGCCAACAACCACAGGTTGGCAAGATGATGGAATTGATTTACGCAATGAGATTTCCAAGCGCTTTGTGATCACAAAAGATATTCCATTGCCACTGCCGATCTTTGGTGAAACGGCGGCGAATGCTCACTTTTTTGTTGAGTGTCGTTTGAAATAAATCCACTGGATTGTGCGCTTAGTTTTTTGCGTTGAGTACATGCCGAGGCTTAGTGCTCAGACAGCACACGATGCGCGAGCTAGTGAAACGCTTTGCAGAAAGGGTGGCACCAGTCGCTCAGACAACGCACCCCACGCAAGCGGGGCTTGCGCGGGTGCTAAACTCGCTTGTGGTGCCACCCTTTCTGCGACGCGGGAATTTAGTCTGCGGTTGCGCGCTTTTTTTGCACACACAAATAGCGTCACGAAAGTGGCGAGGTTTTCATTTGATCCATATTTGATGCCGCGCTTCAAGCAACCACTGTTCTACAGAGTGCGCGTGAATTAACGTCGATTCGTGCTTGCGAAGCCATTCCAAAAACCATTGTCAACGTTGCCATCACCATCAAAGTCGTCTAGTTCCATCGGTGTGCTTGCATCGGCGTGGCCGTCGCAGTAAACCGCGTTCACCTTGCCTAAGTTGCGACCCGCGGGAGCGGCGCGGCACAAGGGATCTCCAGGAATACTGCGTGTTGCACCGTCTTCGCCTTTGAGCACGCCATCGACGCCTCCCATATAGCCGTAATTCAGACCATTGCTTGGACCGCCGTCGGCGCGACGTGAGCCTATCGAACCAATATTTCGCGAGGCCAGCGGGGGATCGCTGGTGTAGACGCCGTTCTTTGACCAAGGCGAGTTCATGGTCTGACCTGAGGCATTGTTGCTCTGCTCCGCCTTGGTGCCTTCGGTATCGCAAAGCATTATGGTGTTGGACGGCGATTGAATGGAACTTATTCGCGCATGAAACGGAACGTTGTAAGGCGAGTTCCATGTGGCGACATGCCGTCCGTTGCCAAGGTACTGATAGTTGTAGCCATAACCGCCGAAAGTCATGGTTGGATCGTGCGCAAAGGGCGTGAGCATGCGCGCCAAATCAGAGCCATTCAGTTGCGGCGAAAGATACATTTCTCGCATTGTCATGTAGGGCCAGATCGCGTCGGCCCAAC
>CAIKXA010000002.1 GCA_903831295.1 uncultured bacterium
CCAGCCTGCGAGAATTGAAGAAGTCACTTGAAGACGAAGGTTTGGGCTTGGGCATGGTTATGCCTGAAGGCTTCAAGCCAGCGACGAGTGATTCACACGCTTAATTTGTTTGATCTGATTTGCCCCGTTTTGAATTGAGGAATTTGCAATGCGCCATAAAGTAGCTGGAAAACAACTGTGTCTGAAGGAAGATCATCGCCGAGCGATGATTCGAAATCTTGCCGCAGGTTTGTTTGAACACGGACAGATTGAAACCACTTTGCCAAAGGCCAAGATGGTGCAACCATTCATCGAGAAGCTGATCACCACGGCAAAGACCAAGTCTTTGACCACGCGTCGACAGTTGTTGATGAAGTTGCCCGATCGCAAGGTCTTTGCATGGATCGCGGATCCAAATGTTCCAGAGAGTCGCAAGACCAGTGAATATTGGGAATTGCCTTCTGTGGATTCAATCGAGTTCAACCGCTTCGGCGAAGTGCGAAAGGCTCCTCGATTGATCGAGCACATTCTCACCCGCGTGGCTCCACGTTACAAGGATCGTGCGGGTGGTTACACGCGCATCATCAAGTTGGACAAGCACCGCATTGGCGATGCAACCATGCTTGTGATTCTTCAACTGGTTGGCTCCGAAAGCGGAAGCCAAGTCAGTGGTCGCGCTGGTCATCGTCGTAAAGTTTCCAACCGCCGCTCCGCGTTTGCCGCGAAGAAGCGCAAGGAAATCGCGGACGGTAAGAATGCCGCGAAGGCGCAAGGCGCGTCCGAAGCCAAGAGCGAGTGAGTTTCACTGACTGGATTTTATCTGGTCGTGAACTCGCATAATCAAGTTTGTATCCCGCTCCGACGCAATGTCGGGGCGGTTTTTTTGTTCAACTCCGCGCTGGTTTGCCTTGGGTTTGCGCGTTCATTTCGGTTAGCCATCGCTTTGTGAATCACGCATGCTTGGGTTTGTAGAAGTCCAAGCGTTTGAGAAAGCCCAAACACGCATTCGCTACTATTGAAACATGCCTCAACCAAGCACGCGGTGTGGCAAAACATCGGCGTGGAAAGCGAAGCGGGCGCCGTATTTCGGCATGAAAGGAAACTCATGTATTTATTTTTTGACACAGAGACAACCGGCGTTCCTAAAAACTACAAGGCGCCGCCATCGGACTTGTTGAACTGGCCGCGCGTGGTGCAGTTGGGATGGGTTGTCGTGGACAAGCATGAAAATGAGTTAAAGGCCAGCAACCACATCATTCGCCCGGATGGTTTTGTGATTCCAGAAGTAGTGTCGCGCATCCATGGCATCACCACCGACAGAGCCATGCGCGACGGCGTTGATTTGAAAGTGGCGCTGGATGAAATCACCGCCGACATGTCGAGCGTGGACAAGTTGTTCGCGCACAACATGTCCTTTGACGAAAATATTTTGGGCGCCGAGTTTTTGCGCGCGGGGCGGAGCAATGTTGTTGCGCAGAAACCGCGTGGCTGCACCATGCTGGGTTCAACGGACTTCTGCGCTATTGTTGGCAACTATGGCTTTAAATGGCCCAAGCTTCAGGAGTTGCACCATATATTATTTAAGAAACAATTTGAAGGTAGCCACGACGCGCTGGTGGATGTGCGCGCCTGCGCCAAGTGCTACTTTGAGTTGCGCAAGCGTGAAGTGATGCAATAAATGCGCGATTGTTGCTCGCCAACGCTCACCCTTGGAAGATCTGCGCCAGCAAGTACGCGTTCAGCGCCACAATAATCGCCGTCACAATACACGCCGCGCTGGCCAGCGCGGGTGAATTTACGAAGCGTCCCATTTTCAGTTTGCTGCTGGTGAACCACACTAAAGGCACCACCGCGAACGAAAGTTGCAAAGACAAAATCACTTGGCTCAAGATCAACAATTTATTCACGCCACTTGCGCCATACAAGGCCGCGACAATCACCGCCGGAATAATGGCGATAAGCCGCGTGATCAAGCGGCGCAACCAAGGAGTGAGGCGGATGTTGAGAAACCCCTCCATGACCACTTGTCCCGCGAGTGTTCCGGTGAGCGTGGAATTTTGTCCAGACGCAAGCAGCGCGACCGCGAACACGGTGCTTGCCAGCGATGCGCCAAGCACTGGCGTGAGCAATTGGTATGCGTCCTGAATTCCTGCAACATCTTGATGGCCCGACTTATGAAATGTGGACGCGGCAAGAATGAGAATTGCAGCGTTGATGAAGAATGCGAACAGAAGGGCGATGGTGGAATCCGCCGTGGCGTATCGAATCGCAAGTGACTTTCCGGCGTCATCGCGCGGATAATCCCGCGTCTGCACAATGGCGGAGTGCAAATATAAATTGTGCGGCATCACTGTGGCGCCAAGAATGCCAATCGAAATGTAAAGCATTGCCGGGTTGGCCACGATTTGAGTGCTGGGCATTAGTCCGCGCAACAATTCTGGAAGATCTGGTCGCGACACGATCATTTCATAGCCAAAGCAAAGGCCAATCAATAACACAAGTCCGGCAACAAGCGCCTCCAAGTAGCGCCATCCTTTGGTTTGCAGAAACAGAATCATCAACACATCAACCGCGGTGATGCACACGCCCCAGACCAGGGGAATTCCAAACAGCAAATTGAGCGCGATGGCGGAGCCGATCACTTCCGCGAGATCGCATGCGGCTATCGCGATTTCGCAAAGCACCCACAGGCAAAATGAAACAGGCGCGCTGAAGTGATCGCGGCACGCCTGCGCCAAGTCGCGTTGGGCCACCACGCCTAATTTCACCGACAAATGCTGTAGCAATATCGCCATGAGGTTGGAGATCAACACCACGCTTAGCAGCGTGTATCCAAATTGAGCGCCGCCGGCGAGATCAGTGGCCCAGTTGCCGGGGTCCATGTATCCCACGGCCACCATGAGTCCAGGTCCGCTGAATGCGAACAATTTGCGCCAACGCGAGCCGTGCATGGGTACGGATACTGTGGCGTAGGCCTCGGGCAAGGAATGAGCGTTGCTGTTTGTGCGCCAAGCGGTGGATGTATTTGGGCGAGGCGTGATCATGGTGCGGCGGTAATGGTTCGATATGCGTGCGTGGTGGCGAATGCATACGCAGCAGCTCTTGAAAGAGTCTATCAAAAAAGTTTGACTACTCAAACTTTAATGGGATTGGCTCTCAAACAGTTCCAGCGCTCATGGAATTCAATGTAAAAGAGTCATGTGCGGCACGCGTCTGTTGCCCACTTCATGACGTTCGCTAGCATGGGATCAAATGGCCACGGAAACCGTAGAAAATTACATCAAGGCGCTTTACGCCTTGTGCCGGGAATCGCCCAGTGGCGAGGCCGGCGTTGCGCGCTTGGCGCAGGAATTGAGCGTGACCAAAGGCACCGCCACCAGCATGATCAAGCGGCTTTCGCTGGCGCGCTTGGTGAAGGCCGAGCCGTACAGCGGAATTGCGTTGACCGCCAAGGGCAACAAGATCGCGCTCGATGTGATGCGTCGCCACCGCGTTATTGAGACATTTCTGGTGCGCATATTGAAACTGGATTGGGCCGATGTGCACGAGGAGGCCGAGCGACTGGAGCACGCGTTGTCTCCGCGCATCTTGGATCGGCTTGACCATTTTTTGGGACGGCCTTCAACTGATCCGCATGGCGATCCCATTCCTGACGCCGCTGGAAATGTTTCCGAGGCGCGCAGCAAGCCGTTGGCAAAATGTCGCGCGCGTGAACGTGTGTGTATTGTTCGGATCAAAGATCAGAACCGTGCGTTCTTAAAGTTTGTAGCTGACAGTGGATTTATGCCTGGAGTGAATTTGGTGGTGCAAAGCGTCAGCCCGCAATCCGCATCATTGGTAGTGCGCGCCGCGCGTGGAGAGCCGGTCACGCTTTCGCAAATTGCCGCCGCAAAAATTTTGGTGAAAGTGATTTAATTTTATGCGCTGTCGCATTGGGCCCCGCCGCTCATTTTGAGCCAGAGCAAGCAGCAGTACTCGCCCAACAAAGTGTCTTGCTCTTCGCATGCCGTGCGCACATTGCCTACGGGCTTGGCTATAAATGAAGGGGAGTTGATCTTGGCAAACGCATCACGCTTGAAATGCCCAAAATCGCTAAACTTTGCGCGTGCTTGAATCTATCGACACACATGAACAAGAGGCGCTTGCGGCGCTGAACGCCGCGACAACCTCGGCGCAATTGGAGGCGTGGCGCATTGCATGGCTTGGAACTTCGGGCCGTGTTGGAGCCATGATGGAGGCGCTTCGCTCCGCGCCAAAAGACAAAAAGCCAGCGCTGGGCAAGCAGCTCAACGCCATGAAGCAAAAGTTGGATGCCGCATTCGCGCAAAAAAAAGCCGCCGGCGCCGGCGAAAGTGCTCCCGAGATTGACATGACGGAGCCAGGTTTGCCCGCGGGCATCGGGCGGCGCCATGTGCTCACGCGAACCATCGCCGACATCGTTGACATTTTTGGGCGCATGGGGTTTCGAGTGGCCGAGGGTCCTGAAGTGGAGGACGAGTGGCACAATTTCACCGCTCTGAATATTCCAGAGGGGCACCCTGCGCGCGAGGGGACGGACAATTTTTATATGGCGGAGCAGGGCGGTATTCGCAGATTGCTTCGCACGCAAACCAGCACCGTGCAGATTCGCACCATGGAAAAAGAAAAGCCACCGCTCAAGATCGTGGCGGTGGGGCGCGTGTATCGGCCAGACACGCATGACGCCACGCACTTCTCCATGTTCCATCAAGTGGAAGGCTTGTGCGTGGACAAAAATGTTTCCATGGTTGACTTGAAGACCGCGCTGTGGCAATTCGCGCGCGCGTGCTTTGGTCCGGAAGCAGAAGTCAGAATGCGTCCAAGTTTTTTTCCATTCACGGAGCCAAGCGCCGAGGTTGATATGAAGATGAAGATCAAGGGCGAGTGGCGTTGGGTGGAGTTGGGCGGCTGCGGCATGGTGGATCCGGCCGTGTTTGAATCCGTGGGCATCGACCCTGAAGTGTGGTCGGGCTACGCGTTTGGTTTGGGCGTGGAACGCATCGCCATGCGTCGCCACGGCATCTCCGACATTCGCTGGTTGTATGAGAATGACGCGCGCTTTCTCAGGCAATTTTGATGCGCGCCACATTTCTAGCCAAGCTGGCCGTGTTGATTCTTGCCGCAATCGCATTGATCTACGGCATTTCAATTGTGATTGGAAAAGACGCTGTTGGTCCGCGAATAATCGAGCGGCCTGAAACTGTTGCTAGCGCCATGCCTGCGGTGGTGTTAGCGATTCCTGAAACTACGCCAACAGCCGCCCCGATTTCTGCCACCGAGATTCCTCCATCCGTGAGCACGCCTTCTTCTGCGCAAGAAAAAAAACTAGAGGCATATCAAGTGGACGTGAAAAATTCTGTGCAGTTGCTGGAAGAGGGCAATGCGACGCAAGCGCGGACAGAAATGAGCGTGGCGATTGATAAGGCAATTGGTGATGGTGTATCAGCCGCGCAAGTGGACGTGTTGCGAAATATGTTGATGCGGATTGAATATTGCAAAGCGGGACCTGAAGGGATGTTGGCGTGGCTCTCTACCCCCGAGGCTGCGCTTGCTGATACGCAATTATGTGGCGCAGTGTCTATTGATCGAAGCAGAATGAAGATCGAGGCGCTTCTTGCCATGGGCAAGTTGCAAGAGTCTTGGGATGAATCAAAAATCATGTTGGCATGTTTTTCCAAGCCTGGTCCCGCGCAAATGAAGGAGGCCTTGGCGCTTGAGCAAGCTATTCGCATCGCGGGCATGGCCGGCGCCAACGATCAAATTCCAGATTTGGAGACGAGATTGCGAGCCACTGTGGAGGCCGGAATTGCCTTAAAAACATTGCAAGATCCGCAATTGCCGCTGGCCACTTTGGGCACGCTGGCCAAGATGCGTGGAGACTGCGCATCGGCCATCAAGTTGTATAACCAAGCGCTTGAGGGCTTTGACATAAACAAATGGCTTCGCGAAAAACGAGTGGCGCCTTGGCGCTTACAAGTGTTGGCGTTGGTGGCAATGGATCGGGTCGATTGCTTGCGACAGACCGGTCAAATTGAGCGCGCCAAGGGAAGCTCGTCCGTGTTGGCGGCGGATTTAGCAACGGCATTGGGCGAGCAGGACCCACTTGCCGAACAAGCCGCTGATCAGCGCGATCAAATGTTGTACGCGCCCATGTCGCCGTGAAGTGAAAGCGGCGGCGCAGGTCTGGAAGTGAATGTATTATTTTTTAGAGTTAGGTTTCTGGGCTTCTGAATTTTTAGTGTTCAAACTGGCTTCAATTATCTCCGCAAGACGCCATCCAGCTTTGTGCAATTCTTCTTGCGTGCGTTGGCCCGACCACTCTGTGTAGGAAATTCCGTCAGGCATTTTCTTTTCCGTTGCGTCGCCAGACGCGCTTTCGTTTTTGATGGTGACATTGCTGAATTCCAAGCGTTCGTGGGCTTGCGTGGACATGGGAAGAATTTCGTTCGCCCATTGTTGAGCCCAATCTGTCGGCGGTGATTTCGCCTTGGCCTTCCATTCCACTGGTTCGGAGTTGGCCAACCAAGCGATCACCTCTTCGTCGGTGGCTTTCCCCTTGTGTTTTGGCTGGGATTCAATCATTTTCTCAAGCTGATTCAACGCCTCCACAACCGCGTCGGTGTCCCAGAAACTATGCAGGTTGTTGCCTTTGCTCTTGCTGGATTTTTTGCCGGAGGACTTTCCGCCTGATTTACTATCGCCTTGGGGATTGCTCTTGGGATTTTTGTCATCAGCCAAAATAATGTTGAAGCCATTACCGCCGTGGTCTGGAAAGCTTTTGCCGCCCTTGCTTGGGTTCACCAAGTTGCCAGCGGAACTAAAATACGCATTGCCTACATGGAGTGGTTGATGAATGTCGCCCACATAATGCGCCAGCAGAATCAGCGCCACAGGCTTTGTGATTTTGCGATCGTTGGTTTCTGGTTCCTCACCAGCAAGCACGCGCACGCAGAACGGAATCATCTGCACAATGTCGTACGGTTCCGTGCCAAGATTTCCCTTGACATATTTGCTGCCATCCACAGCGGGAACATCGGTGTAATGAAATTCCTTGTGGGTGGGAGCGTCGCTTCCTTTGGCTTTTGTTGGCGGATTTGCGTTCCAAAATGCAACAAGTTGCTCTTGCAGTTGCGGGTGATTCTTTAAAATAATTGGCTTGGGCTGGTCCTTCTTTAATCTGTCCCAGCCTTTGATTTCATCGGCTAGAACCGAGGCGCGCGCAAGTGTGATTCCATCAAGAAGTTTGGTGACTTGCGCGCCAGTGGCCGTGCCAGCCAACTTCATGTCCGCGATAGCGCCAACCGTTTCATGGCCAAGAGCTCCGTAGGGATAGACCGGCATGGCAAGGAACAATGTGGCGCACGACAATGTGATAATTCGAAATCGCATGGAAACTTTCTATCGCTTCAAGATGAATGCGATGCGATAAGAGTAGCGTAAGTGCGATGAATTTATGAATTGGCTGCGGGCGCGTTTGGGTGAACGCACGTTGCGCAGCATGTTTGGCGATTGTTACCGTGATGTTTGGCGGGGGAGCGAGCGAATGAAATTGCTCCGCGGCTATTTCAATTTGCAAGTGATTTCAGAGGCAATCGTGTGCCGCGGATTCACGGCCTCATAAAATTATTTCAGGTGCTGTATTCGCTGTTCAATTTCACGTATTCCTGCGTCAAACCGCTGGAAATGAAGAAGTCTTCATGGGCGCCCAGGCCAAGATCCAATTCAATAATCACATTGGCTTTGGAAAATTCGGCGGCCGCGATTTGTTTCGAGGTATCGGCGGGTTGCCCGTGTTGGAAAAGGACCACGTTGCCAACACAAAGTGATACTCGTTCAGGATCTACTTTGGCGCCGCTTCTGCCCGCGGCCGCGAGGAGGCGGCCCCAATTTGGATCTCCGCCCGTGATGGCGCAGCGAACCAACATGCTGGTGGCCATGGTTTTGGAAACGGCAAGCGCGTCGGCCGCGCTTGCGGCTCCGCGCACACGCACTTCAAACGCGCGAGTGAAGCCTTCGCCATCGCAGACGATCATGTGCGCGAGTTCGCGCGCCACTTCGCAGAACGCCCGCTGCAATTCTTTGTGGTCGGCGGCGGCGCCTCGCTGTGCCGTAGCGAAAGCAAAAACTGAATCGTTGGTGCTGGTGTCTCCATCAATGGAGATTCTGTGGAACGATTGCTCCACGGCAACACGCAGCATGGCATCAAGTTCATTTGGCTCAAGCGCGGCGTCGGTGGTAATCACCGCGATCATGGTGGCCATATTGGGATGGATCATGCCCGCGCCCTTGGCCACGCCCGTAACGCGAATTTGCGGCTGATTCATTGGGTTTTTTGAATTGGCGGTTGCGGAGTCGTCGGACCCAGTTGCGCCAACCAAGCGCGTTGACATTTTGATGCGAGTGTCGGTGGTCATGATTGCGCGGGCGAATGGCTCAGCGCTTCCCGTCACGCAACTTGAAGCCAGTGGGGTAATGGCCTGCTGAATATTGCTTAAAGGCAATCGCTTGCCAATGATGCCGGTCGAATTCATCAACACCGCGTCGGGCGCGCAACCGCACTCTTGCGCAACGTAATCTCCAATGAGTTGAGCGTCCGCGTATCCGTGTGGACCAGTTGCGGCGTTGGCGCCACCAGAATTCACAATCAACACGTTGGCGTGTCCGCGCGAATTATGCAGGTGGTCCCTTGAAATTTGCACAGGCGCGGCGGCGAATAGGTTGGTTGTGAACATGGCCGCGGCAACCGCGCCACCATCCATGCGCAACATGGCCAAGTCCGGAGCGCCAGTTGATTTAATGCCGGCGGATATTCCTGCGGCGCGAAATCCAATCGGCCAGATATATTCCTGTTTGCTCAAGACACTTCGCTTTCTTTAAGCACCAACACCATGGCGATCTCGTCGCAGTTCTGATTCTTTGGGCATTGCGCGCAATCTTTGGTGACTTTCTGCGGCAAACTGTTGATACTTACCGTACGGAATCCACACTTTTCAAAGAAAGCTGGCATGCGCGTGAGCACGAACAAGCGTTCAATGCCAATGCTGCGCGCCTTCTCAATAAAGAATTCAACAAGTTGCTTGCCAAGACCGCGTCCTTGAAAACCTTCATCCACTCCCAAAGAGCGAATTTCAGCGAGGTCGGATTCATAGATCCACAAACTTGCACAGCCGCGCACTTTTCCATCCACCGCGGCGATGGCGAAGTCGGTGATCTTCTCCATGATTTCGTCGCGTGTGCGCGGCAAATTTTCTCCGCGCAGGCTCCACAAATCCACCAACCGCTTGATGTCATCCAAATCTTCAACCACCGCGTCGCGCAAACCTGTGGCACCACCCGCTGAACGGCGCTTGGGTCGACGCGTCGCACGCAAACTTCGCTTGGCTTCCTTCACGCGGGCGTTCACTTGATCGGGTGCCGTTCCACCTGAAACAGAGCGGCGATTCAATGCCGAATCCACAGTCAGTGTGACGAACACGTCGCTTGTGACCAACGGAGCTAACTTGACCATGTCTTGCACGGACAAATCTTCAAGCGGCTTGCCCTGGCGAATTGCCTCGCGCACCAAGAGCCCAACTTGGTGATGCGCGTCGCGGAAGGCGACACCCTTTCGCACCAGATAATCAGCCAATTCTGTGGCATTTGCGTAACTTGCAATGGCCGCTTTTCGTGCGCGCGCGCGGTCAATCTTCAGGCCTTGTAGCACGCGCGGAATCATTCGCAAGCACATGGACAGCGTGTCCATGGCGTCAAAGAGTGGCTCCTTGTCCTCTTGCAAATCTTTGTTGTAGGCAAGTGGAAGCGCCTTGAGCGTGACAAGAATGCCCGTGAGCGCGCCTATCACGCGCCCAGTTTTTCCGCGAATCAATTCCAATGCGTCGGGATTTTTTTTCTGCGGCATCAAACTACTGCCAGTGCTCACATCGTCGGAAAGTTCAACATACGCGGCTTCGCCCGTGGCGTAAAAAATAATATCTTCCGCCATGCGGCTCAGATGCAACATGCATACGGATGCAGACGCGATGAGCTCCACGACAAAGTCACGGTCACTGACGGCGTCAAGGCTGTTGGCGCTTGGACCATCAAAGCCCAAATCCTTGGCCAACTTTTGCCGATCGATTGGATACGCGGTGCCAGAAAGAGCCCCCGAACCAAGCGGACAACGCGCCACGCGGTCAAGAGCGTCGGCGAAACGGTCGGCGTCACGGCGCAACATTTCAACATAGGCCAGGCACCAATGAGCGAACAAAATAGGCTGAGCCCGCTGTAAATGAGTGAATCCAGGAAACACAGTGTCTCGCTCGCGTTCGGCCAATTCAAGCAAACTTAAATTAGCGGCGTCAATTTCCCCAAGGCGAACGCGCGTCTGCTTCAAGCACCAAAGACGCAAATCCGTCGCCACTTGATCGTTGCGACTGCGGCCGGTGTGCAGGCGCTTGCCAAGATCGCCAACGCGCGCGACCAGTTCGCGTTCAACCCAACTGTGCACATCCTCATCGGTGGCTTTGGTCAGAAGCGTGGGATCTTTCTCCGCCAGCGAGGCGATTTCACGCAGCGCTTTTTCAATGCGCGCCCGATCGCCGTCGCTGATGACTTCGGCGCGCGCCAAAGCATGGGCCCAACCAATGGAACCCTCTATGTCCTCTTGAATCAGCCGCCGATCAAACGGAAGACTGTCATTGAACGTTCGAAAGAGGGAATCTTGCTGGCCTTGAACTCGTCCTTGCCAAATCGATGTCACCGAGTTGCTCCGCTCTTGCCGCCAACGTTCGCATGGCCTATGCCAAACAATTTATTCAGGCCAAGCATGGCGCGAATACGGCTAGGCAACGAGAAGAGGCGGATGAAACCCTCGGCGTGTTGTTGGTTGTACACATCGTCCTCGCCAAAGGTGGCAAATGCCTGTGAATACAGCGAATTTGGACTGCGTCGACGCGTGGTGGTGGCGCTGCCTTTATAAGCGCGCACAGCCACTTCGCCGCTGAGCGGTTGCGCCAGCGATTGAATGGCGGCCCATTGCGCTTCCCGTAAAGGCGCGAACCAACGTCCATCATAAATCACGCGCGCAAAATCATTGGCAAGTTCCTCGCGAAAGCGCATGGAGTCGCGGTCAAGAACAATTTGCTCAAGGCCGCGCAATGCCTCCATTAAGATTGTTCCGCCTGGAGTTTCGTAGCAGCCGCGACTTTTCATTCCCACAAGTCGGTTCTCCACCATGTCAACACGTCCCACGCCGTGGCGCGCGCCAATCTCATTGAGCACATCGAGCAATTGCACCGCGGAAAGTTTTTTACCGTTCACGCTCACGGGCAATCCGTGTTCAAATCCAACGATCACTTCTTCTGGTTCATTGGGCGCCAACTTTGGATCTGTTGTGCGAATCCACAAATCTTCTGGCGGCGCGTTCCATGGATCCTCCAACTCCGCGCCTTCGTGTGAAACATGCCACGAGTTGGCGTCGCGCGAATAAATTTTTGTGGCGCTTGCGGCGCATGGAATATTGCGTTGCGCCAAATAGGCAAGCATTGCCTCACGGCTTCGCAAATTCCAGGAGTTTTCACGCCATGGCGCAATCACGCGCAATTGCGGCGCCAATGCCGCATACACGCTTTCAAAGCGCACTTGATCGTTGCCTTTGCCCGTGCATCCGTGGGCCACGGCGTCGCAATTTTCTTCCAGCGCGCACATGACCTGCGCTTGGGCAATGCATGGGCGCGCGATGCTGGTTCCAAGCAGGTAGCGTCCCTCATAGACGGCGCCAGACATGACCATGGGAAATACGAAGTCGGTCAAGAACGACTGTTTCAAATCTTTGATCACGCATAAGCACGCGCCAGAGTCGGCGGCTTTCTTTTCAATGCCAATAAGTTCTTGAGCTCCTTGGCCAACATCCGCCACGCACGCCACCACTTCACAGTCGTACGTTTCCCGCAACCACGGAATCACGCAACTGGTGTCAAGGCCACCCGAGTACGCCACGCACACGCGCCTAGGTTTCTTGGAATGAGATGGAGAGGATGCGGCGGGGGAAGGGGGAATATTTTTGGTGGAGGTTGTCATGACTGACTCCGAGTTGTGTGAGAGGTGCGAGTTGTATTTTTACCCAAAGAATCTTGCGTTGGTGTTGTGAGAAGATTGAGAAGCAGCGCATTTTGAATGTGCATTCTATTTTCAGCCTGATCAAAGACCACGCTGTGTGGACCATCAATGACCGCGTCGACCACTTCATGGCCACGATGCGCGGGTAGACAGTGCATGAAATACGCGCTTGATCCAGCCAAGGCCATGATTTCTGAAGTGACACAATAGGGCTTAAAAATTGCAGCTTTTTCATCGGTTTCACTTTGACCCATGCTGGTCCAAGTGTCGGTGTATACGGCGAATGACCCATGAATACGATTGATGTCGTTGGTGTATTGCAGAGTGGCGCCGGAACGGCAGGCACGCGCTTGGCAGTCGCGAACAATTTCCGAAGATGGCGCAAAACCTTCAGGCGTGACCACGATCATAGATGCGCCCAATGTCGCAGTGAGTTCCATAAGCGAATGGCAGACATTGTTTCCGTCGCCCACCCATGCCAATTGATGTTGTCGGCAATCAAATCCAAGTTCCACCAATGTCATGTAGTCGGCAAGAGCTTGACAAGGATGATGTATGTCCGAAAGCGCGTTGATGACAGGAATAGTCGCGTTGGCGGCAAGGGCGGTGATGGTTTCCTGGCTCATGGTTCGCGCCACAATGCAGTCGCACCAACGCTCAAGGTTGCGGCTGTAGTCGGCGATTGTTTCACGCTCTCCAATGCGCAACTTTTCGTGGTCCAAGTACACGGCGTGACCGCCCATGCGGGCGAAGCCAATGTCAAAACTCACGCGCGTTCGCAGGGACGGCTTTTCAAACAACATCACAAGTGAGCGTTGCGCGAAGTGGTTCTTGTAGGGACGAATGTCTGCTTTCAGCGCGCGCCCAAGCTCAATCAAAGGCATGACTTCATGGGAACTTAAATCCATGATGCGGGTTAAATCTTTTGTGGCAAGGCGGGTGTGTGGATGAATCATAAAATGCCTCGGATGCGGATTGCGGCGTCAGTAGCCGGGCGAATCTGAAATTTAAATACCCCTGAAATCTTGCGGAAACTTGTCGAAATAAGATTGGTGACAACGGTTGACGTCTTAAACATTGCACGCCTGGGTGATTGGGAGAAATAGCGTTCCAGTTGCGGTTTCGCTGGCAGTATTGGCAAGTTTGCCTAACACATCGGCGTCGTTCCAGCCCGCGACCAGGGTTGCCACGCCAGCCTGCTCGCTTGCCTCAAGCGCTCCGCGAACTTTGGCCAGCATGCCGCCCGTGATGGTTCCGTTTTGCGTGAGGCGCTCAACAATTTCACGGTCTAGCGCACTGATAATTTTTCCAGCGCCGTCTTTCACGCCCGCAACATCCGTAAGCAATACAAGTAGGCGCGCCGACAAAATCTTGGCGATCGCGGCGGCGGCTTCATCGGCGTTGACATTGAGAAGTTCGCCCGCGCTATCCATGGCAATGCTGGAGAAAATGGGCGTGCAGCCATTGCGCAGAAGTGTTTGAATAAGATGCATGTCGCCGCCAGTGATCTCGCCAACGCGGCCGGCGTCAAATGAAAATTTTTGGGTTTTGCGCGCGGTGGTTGTATCGCCATCGGCAAGCGTAAGCCCCACAGTGTTCACGCCGCGCGCGCGCAGCAAGCCCACAAGCCGCGCGTTGAGTTGCCCCGCAAGCACGCCGGCGATTTCCCGCATCTGCTCTGGCGGCGTGATGCGAATGCCTTCGCGCTTTTCACTTTTGTAGCCAAGCAATTCCAAATGCCGGTCGACACTCTTTCCGCCGCCATGCACAAGCACAACGCTTTGATCTTGTTGAATGAATTCAGCAAGCGCTTGAAAGAATGGAGCGTTGGCGGCGGGATCATCCAATAATGCGCCGCCTAATTTAATAACAATCGGGGCATTTTTGATTGGTTTTGGCTCCGTGTGGGAGTTTCGTGGATGACTCAACTAAGCACCCCGGTCGCGTGGGCGGGCAGTAAGCCCATTGTTTCAGGAAGACCCAGCCGTATATTCATGCATTGAATGGCTTGACCGGCTGCGCCCTTGATCAAGTTGTCAATGGACGACGAAATGACCAAGTGGTTCAACGCTGTGTCGACTGTGAGCGAAATGTCGCAATAGTTTGTTCGCTCCACGGAGGCAATACAACTCCATGCGCCATCTGGAAGCAAGCGAACAAATGGTTCAATTTCATACTGCGCCGCGAGAGTGGCGCGAACAACAGACTCGCTCACGCCAGGCAAAAGCTCGGCATGAATGGTGCTGACAATGCCACGGTCCAGTGGCAGCAAATGCGGAGTGAACAAAATATCCAATTGTGTTTCTTGGCGCATCTCTGGTTGATGTCGATGTCGAAGCGGGCTGTATGGTTGATAGCTGACTTCGCAAAATAAATTTTTAGTGGTGGCGCCACGTCCCGCGCCGCTCACGCCGCTTGCGGAATCAACAATCACTGGCCGCGAAGAATTTAGAAGGTTTGCGTTCACAAGCGGGCGCAGGGGCAAAATCACCGAGGTTGGATAGCACCCGGCGCATGCGATCAAGTCCGCGTCAGCCAGCGCCGCACGGTTGAGTTCGGGCAGTCCATACACCGCATTCGCAAGCAAATTGCTTGATGGATGGGCGAATCCGTAATGTGTTGGATACGCCGTCGCGTCGCGCAAACGGAATGCCGCGGAAAGATCCACCACAATAAGTCCTTCGGCAAGCAGGGCGGGCGCCAGTTGCGCGCTGACTTCGTGCGGGGTTGCCAAGAAAATAACTTTGGCGTTGCACGCCAAGATCGCTTCAACTGAAGCCGCCTGAATTGGTAAGTCATTCACGCCACGAAGTCGTGGAAAAACATCCGACATGATGCGAGTTGCTGTGGTTGCTCCACGCTCCGAGGCGAACAATCCTGCGACTTCCATCAACGGATGGTTGGCTGCGAGTGTGGCAAGTTCGGCGCCGGTATATCCGGCCGCACCAACAATGGCGATGCGAGTGGTTTGGTCGTTCATATTATTTACGAAGCGGTCTGCGCGGTCTGTCAGCGGTGCCTTGCAAAATATTCTTGAGGCGTGTGGCTAGGTTGCGCGCCAGCGAGGCGCTTTTGGCGACCAGCAAAATAGTGTCATCTCCAGCCAATGTTCCCAGCGAACCCTCCAAACGGATTCGATCAAGTTCAACGGCAAGCGGCGTGGCGTGGCCCGTGCGCGTTCGCAAGACCACCATCTGCCCGCCAACTTCCACATCCAGCAAATAGGTTTGCACCGCCGTGCTGATATCTGAATTATTCACCGCGGCCGAGCCCGGCAACTGCCAACCCGTGGATCCCTTCATAACGCCAAGATCAGCCAAATCCCGCGACAAAGTTGCCTGCGTGACATCCACGCCCTCGCCACGAAGTTGCTTGAGCAAACTGTGCTGACTGGTGACACGACCGGCGAGCAGTAGCCGCTCAATCATGCGCCGACGGGTTGGTTTGGAGGAATCCATAGGAAAGTATAATTATGCATCAAATGCATAAAAAAGCAAGAACAAATTAATATTTTCTTTCCGATCATCTTTACGGTGTTGAATCGATTCACTCAACTGCTTAAATTTCGCGCCGCGGTGATCGACAATTCAAACAATCAAACGTATGACAGAGCCAATTTCACCGGCGGCATGGAATTGACAGTGGATCTTCAATTGATCGATGATCCATCCAATCCACAAGCCAAGGGCGGCGCAACTTGGGTGCTTGGCCTGCGCTCCAAAATAAAATTTAGTGGCGCAAAAAAACCAGGACGCGCGAAGCGTCCTGGTTTGAAATCACACATCAAAATATCCTAGCGATCAATTCAGGAAGTGGCCTCGGTCGAAGTGGGGGTTGCAACGGGCGCAGTAGTTGCTGTAACAACCTTCTTTGGCTTGGTCACTTTCTTCGGCTTCTTCACCGCAGTTTCACCTGTGGTTGTTGGCGCCGCATCCGCGGCAACTTCGGCGACAGGTTTCACAGCAGCGGCTTTTTCCGCCTTGGTTGGCGCAGGCTTTGGAGTTGGATGCTTGCGCTTGTACGCATCAATTCGCGCTCGATCCGGCGACAACATGGCGGAAAGTCGCTTACCGTTGAAACGCGGCGGACTATCCAAGCGAGCGAGATCAACCAACTTTGCGATGGCATCGTTCAATTTCACGGCGCCAATTTCCTTGTGCGCCATTTCGCGGCCCTTGTAACTGGCAACTAATTGAACCTTATGTCCTTCAAGTAAAAAACGCCGCGCTTGTTGCACGCGAATTTCCACGTCATGCGGATCCACTTTCATGCTGCGGCCCAATCGAACTTCCTTCATTTCAAAGGTCTTGGTCTTGCGACCTTGCTTGTCCTTCTTGGCCTGCTCGTATTTGTACTTACCAAAGTCCATGATCTTGCAAACCGGCGGCCGCACATCGGGCGCGATTTCCACAAGGTCAAGACCAGCCACCATGGCCAGGCGGCGCGCCTCTTCTGTTTCAACAACACCAAGCATGGTTCCCGTTTCGTCGATCAAACGAACAGGCGTGATGCGGATGCGATCATTTATGCGTGGACCAAAATTAGAACCTGAATCAGGTCGTGACATGGGCGGACGGCGGGGCGGAAATGCTGAGATGGAAGAATCCTTTATGTAGAGGCAATAGAAATGCAAAGCGCTTCAAAAGCGATTGCTGTGCAAACCGGATTGACCGGAGAAACGCGAAACAACGTGGGCAGAATCATCATGCCTGTACAAAGAATTTCTGAGACATGCAGTCGTTGTCCTCGAGTTGCTTTCAAGCGGTGAAACGTTCACCACCTACACAGTACAAAGTACTTGCCCAAGCATGACCGATGCAAGCGAATTTGCAAGTCTTTTTTGCGGGGATTTTGCATTCTTGTGACAAATATCACTTGGCGGCTGGCGTGATCTTGCCGACAAGCGTTTCGCTGGCGCGGGTTCGATAGTCAAAAACCAGCGCCGCCACAAAGTCATCAAATGGCATTTCGCCCGCATTTTCAGCCTTTCCATGCAGACGAATGCTGACCACGCGGCGTTCTGCGTCGCGCGGACCCACAATGGCCGTGACTGGAATCTTCTGCTCGGCGGCAATTCGAATGCGGTTCTGAACTCGTTCTGAACTTGTGTCAAGCGTGGTGCGCAGGCCAGCTTGATGCAGCGCGGCGTGCAATTCTTGCGCGTAGGCGTCGCTCTTTTCACTAATTGGAAGCACTCGAACTTGCTCTGGACTGAGCCACAGAGGAAACGCACCGGCGAAGTGCTCAATCAGTACGCCCGTGAATCGTTCCAGACTTCCAAATGGCGCGCGATGAATCATCACTGGTCGGTGCGTCTTGTTGTCGGCACCTTGGTATGACAGATCAAATCGAATGGGCAAGTTGTAATCCACTTGCACGGTGCCAAGTTGCCAAGAGCGGCCGATGACATCGCGAACAACAAAATCAATCTTGGGTCCGTAGAAGGCGGCTTCGCCTTGCTCCTCACTAAATGGAACACCAAGCGATTGCGCCGCGTCGCGGCACGCTTGTTCCGCCTTGTCCCAATTTTCCGCAAGGCCAACATATTTGTCGGACTCCGGACCGCGCAAGCCAACGCGCACGCGGTAGTCCTTCATTCCCAATGTGCCAAAAATAAGTTTGACAAGTTTCAAGCAGCCTTGCAGTTCGTGCGCGACTTGATCTTCGCGGCAGAACAAATGCGCGTCGTCTTGCGTGAAGCCGCGCACGCGAGTCAAGCCGCCAATTTCACCAGATTGTTCCCATCGATAGACGGTGCCAAATTCAGCCAAACGCACGGGCAAATCGCGCCAAGAGCGAGGCTCGCTGGCGAAGATGCGGATGTGGTGCGGACAATTCATGGGCTTGAGCAAATAGCCCTCAATCTCGCCCTTTTCCAAACGGTTTGAAAGGTCCGCGCATGTGCAACCCTCTTTGGCCAACGCGCTCATGCTTTCGTGGTCGATGATTGGCGGGTACTGGCTCTCGCGGTAGTAGGGGAAGTGGCCGCTGGTGCGGTACAGATCCAACTTGCCAATATGCGGCGTGAACACTTGGTGGTAGCCCTGTTGACGCAGCGCCTCGCCGATGAATGTTTGCAACTCTTGGCGAATCACGGCGCCGTTTGGTTTCCACAACACAAGACCTTGTCCAACCATTTCATCGATGTGAAAAAGTTGCAGTTGCTTTCCAATCACGCGGTGGTCGCGCAGTTTGGCTTCCTCAAGTTGCTTCATGTGCGCGTCAAGTTCAGCCTTTGATGCGAAGGCTGTTCCGTAGACGCGCGTGAGTCGATCGCTTTTTTCGTCGCCATGCCAATAGCTGCTGGCGAGCGTGGTCACTTTGTACGCCGCGACGCGGGCGGTGGTGGGCACGTGCGGACCGCGGCAAAGATCCTCCCAATTTTTTCCAGGCGTTCCCGTGGCGTACCAGCTCAGCGTGGCGTCGGCGCCGGAAGTTTTTGCGGCGTCGCAGGCGCGCTGCGCGTTGTCAATTTTATATTTGCTGCCTTCGCTATTCGCCTTTGCCATGCCATCGGTGGCGCTCATTTCAAAGCGTGTGAAGGGGCGATCTTCCGCCACAATTCGAGCCATTTCCTGCTCAATTCTGGTGAAATCGTCGGCGCTTGGAATTTGCCCCGCGGGGAATGCCATGTCGTAATAAAAGCCTTGCTCCACGGGCGGGCCATACACCAATTGCACGCCAGGAAATAAATTGCTGATGGCTTCGGCCATGATGTGCGCCGCGGAATGCCGCACAAGAAACAACGCGTCGGGGTCAATGGTGCCGTCGCGCTTTTTGGGAGTGACAATGGCTAGTTGCGCGTCGCGCGAAATTTTTGTGCTGAGGTCGCACAGCACGCCGTCAATCTTTGCGCCAAGCGCGGCCTTGGCAAGACCCGCCCCAATGTCGGCGGCAACTTGCGCGGCGGTTACGGGTGCGTCATAAGTTTTTTTGGTTCCGTCTGGAAGTGTGATGACTGGCATGGTGTTGTGGATTTATTTTGTTTTGGTGTCAGGAAAAAGATCGCGCTCGTTGGCGACAGGTCGGGGACGAGATTGCATTGAGGCCATCTCCGCGGCGAACTCGGCGATGGAACTGAATCCATGGTGCTCGCTCACAAATCGGATATAGGCGATTGGATCAAGCTCGCGAAGTTTGTTGGCCAAGCGCTGGCCAATTTCCGTGCTGAGCACTTCGCGGTCAAAGTCGCGGTGGATTTCCTCCTCCACTTCGCGGCACAATCGTTCCTTGTCCTCCTCGCGAATGGGGCGCTTTCCGCATGCGGCGTGCAAACCACGCGACAGGCTTTCGGCCAAGTAAGGAACGCGCGTTCCATCGCGTTTGACCACCATTAAGCGGGCGGTCCGCTCATATCGCTCATATGTTGTGAAACGTTTTTCGCAGGCGATGCACTCGCGGCGGCGTCGAATGGTGTCGCCATCTTCGCCAGGGCGACTGTCGATCACCTTGTCATTGTCCGCGGTGCAAAAAGGACAGCGCACGAATTACGCCTCCTCAATCTCGGTGACTTTCTTAGTCACAACTTCTTCCACGCGTGTAGTTTGTTTTTTGGTGGCTTCATCAACATCTTTTTGGGCGCGCTCGGCGGCGTCCTCGGTCAAGCCGGATTTCTTGTCGGCCAAAAGAGTGTCAATGCGTTTGTTGGCGTCGCGGCGTGCATTACGAATGGCGACTTTGGTGTCCTCGGAAAGTTTTTTAGCTTGCGTGGCAAGTTGTCTGCGCCTGTCGGAACTTGGCGACGGAACAATGATTCGAATTTGGGCGCCTTCAGTTTGGGGATTCAGGCCAAGACCTGACTTCTCAATGGCCTTCACAATTTCGGATTTAGCGCCTGGATCAAATGGCTTTACCAGAAGTTGCGTTGGCTCTGGCACGCTGATGGCGGCGAGTTCGCGCAGGTCCGTCATGGAACCGTAGTAGTCCACCTTGATGTACTCCAACATTGCGGTGGTGGCGCGGCCAGTGCGCATGCCGCGCAGTTCCTTGCTCAGGTGCTCCACGCTCTTCTCCATCTGATCTTCACATTCCAGCAAAATGGTGTCTAGGTCCATGCGATTTCTCCTTCAAGAGCGTGCGAGAATAGCAGGGAAAATGCAGCGTGGTTAATTGGAAACCAAGGTGCCGATGTCCTCGCCGCACATGGCGCGTTTGACATTTCCATTTTGATGAAAGTTGAACACGCGCACTGGAAGCGAATGCTCCATGCACATGGTCAACGCGGTTAGATCCATCACGGCCAATCGTTTGGCAATTGCTTCTGAGAATTTAATCTCGTTCAATTTGGTCGCAGTCGGATCCTTTTTTGGATCCGCGGTATAGACGCCGTCCACTTTGGTGGCTTTGAGAAGCATTTGCGCCTGCAATTCCACGCCGCGCAAACTGGCGCAGGTGTCGGTGGTGAAGAATGGATTGCCGGTGCCAGCCGCCAAAATAATCACGCGGCCTTTTTCCATGTGGCGCAACGCGCGCGCGCGGATAAATGGCTCGGCGACGGACTTCACTTCAAGAGCGGTCATCAGTCGGCTGGCAACGCCAGTTCCTTCAAGCGCCTCGCGCAACGCAAGGCCGTTGATAATTGTTCCCATCATGCCCATGTAGTCGGCGGTGGCCTGCGCAATGCGGCCCTTCTCCGCCAACTTGGCGCCGCGCACAATGTTTCCGCCACCCACAACAATGGCCAATTTCAAGCCATTCACGGCGCGATACGCGTCGGCGATTTCAGATGCAATGTGGGCCAATTGTTCGGGGGCAATGCCCAGTTGGCCTTCTTGCGCGAAGCTTTCTCCGCTGAGTTTCAATACGACGCGTTGATAGTTCTTGCTCACAGAGTGGCTCCTTGAAATTGTTTGAAGTGCGGCATGCGATACATATGTTTGAGTAGTTCAAATCAGTTGCGCAAGAGTTTATGTGAAGTGAATGGATTTGCTCCGGTGAAAGCCAAGTTACGCATGTGACAGAGCCTTCTCAAGATCATTGATCAAGTCCTGCTGATGTTCAATGCCAACGCTGAGGCGCACCAAGTTGTCGGAAATGCCAAGCGCCTTTCTGCTTTCGGCGGGAACACTGGCGTGCGTCATGATGGCCGGGTGCTCGATCAAACTTTCCACGCCGCCTAAACTTTCAGCAAGGGCGAACATGTGTACGTGTTCCAAGAAGCGGCGACTTTCCGCCAAGCCTCCGCGAATAAAAATTGTGATCATGCCACCAAACGCGGACTTGCCTGCGAGTTGCATTTGCTTTTTAGCAATGGCGTGTTGCGCATGGGATGCAAGGCCTGGATACACCACGCGTTCAACCTTTGGGTGCTTCTCGAGCCACTGCGCAATTTGCATGGCGCTTTCGCAATGCCGCTGCATGCGCACCGCCAAAGTCTTCACGCCACGCAGCGCCAAATAGGCGTCAAATGGACCCATGACGCTTCCAATAGCGTTCTGCAAAAACCGCAGTTTTTCAGCCAGATCAGCGCGGTTTGTCACCAACGCTCCGCCCACCACGTCGCTGTGGCCGCCCAAGTATTTGGTGACCGAGTGCATGACGATGTCAAAACCCATTTCAAGTGGCCGCTGCAACATGGGAGTGGCGAATGTGTTGTCACACACGCTGATAATTCCGTGCTTCTTGGCGATAGTGGCGATGGCGGCAAGGTCGACAACTTTCAGCGTTGGGTTGGTGGGAGTTTCCACCCACACCATGCCTGGTTTTTTCTTTTGTATCGCCGCCTCAAAGAGAGCGGGGTTTGTAAGGTCAACATACACGGGCGCAAGGCCGGCGCTGCGTTGGCGAACTTTTGAAAGCAGCCGATAGGTTCCGCCATACACATCGTCCATGCTCACAAGCGTGTCGCCAGTGTCGAGTAATTCCAAGCAAGTGCTGATGGCAGCAAGACCACTTGCGAATGCAAAGCCACCGCATGTGCGTTCTTGTTCTTCGGACAGTCCGCTGGATTCCAAATTGGCAATCAAGCGCTCAAACGCGAAGCGCGTGGCGTTGTGACTGCGTGAATATTCAAACCCTTTGTGGACGCCGGGACTTTCTTGAATGAATGTGCTGCTGGTTGCAATCGCCGGCATCACGGCGCCCGTCACGGGGTCTGGGTGTTGACCGCCATGAACGCAACGACTTTCTAAATTGAGATGTTCTTGAGACATGGCAAGATGCTAACGGCTGCGGAAATGCTGTCTTTGTGCGACAAAGGCGGGGGCGTATTGGTCACGCTTGCAATCACGCCTTGAATTCCAACAATGGTCATTTGCGCCGCAATACACACCAAAATAAATCCCATGACACGGGTGATCGCGTTGGTGCCGGACTTGCCCAATATTCTTTGAATCCATTGCGCCCGATCAAGCACCAGCCATGTGACGAAACACGCCAAGGCAATCGCAAGAGCCGCCGACAGGAGATCGCTCCAGCGACCATCGCGAAAGTGGCTGCTTTCGGTGATCGCTACGGTCATGGCGCCGGGCCCTGCTAGTAGCGGCAGCGCCAAAGGAAAGAATGCCGCGCTTTCACGCGTAGCCGCATCTTTCTCCTCACTCGGACTTGATTTTGATTCCAAGTTCACTGCGATCAAATCCAATCCAATCTTCGCCAATATTAAACCGCCGCCAACTTGCACCGCCGACACGGTTATTCCAAAGAATGAAAGAATAGAACCGCCAAAGCCTAGGAACAACATCAAAATAATGAATGCGTACACGCAACCAAGCAGAGCAGTACGTTTACGCACAGCGGGTGAATCTTTGCACGTGATCGCCAAAAAAATTCCCACCGTGCCAAGCGGATCCATCAGCGCGATCAGGGATACAAATATAGTCAAAATGTCCGCAATATGCATTGATTTTGCGCTTTAGAGAAGTTGTTTGCGCAGGTAGTGGATTAAATCAATGCGCGTGATGATGCCGTAGAAATGATCGTCGTCTGCGACAATGGCCACGCGGTCGGCGCGGAAAATTGGGTGCAGGTCATTCACGCTGGACTTGGGCGAGATGGTCTCCAAGCGACTGGTCATAAAATCACTCACGGGCAGCTTGGCAATATTGCCGCGCTTGACCAAGGCCAACAGCACATCGCTTTCATCCAGAATTCCAACCACGCGGTCCGCCGCGTCAAGCACAACCAACTGACTCACGTCATACATATGCATTCTTTTGATGGCTTGTTGAATCGGCATCTGCGGACTCAAGACATAGTCCTCGCGGTCCAAGTGGCGCCTAGAAATTAAATCGCGCAGATCGCCAAAGGTTTTGCGCTGAATAAATCCATTGTCAATCATCCAGGGATCGGAAAACATTTTGGTGAGATACTTGGCGCCCGTGTCGCAGATCAGCGTGACAACGCGCAGCGGTTTTGTTTGCTCGCGGCAAAATTGAAGCGTGGCCGCCAGCAATGTTCCAACGCTGGAACCCGCCAAAACGCCTTCTTTTTTCAGCAATTCGCGCGCGGCGTGGAATGCATCCGCGTCGCTAATGGCGTAGGCCTTGTCGATTAATTTCAAGTCCAGAATGCTTGGCACAAAGTCTTCGCCGATTCCCTCAACCAACCATGAGCCTGCTTCAACCGTGCGGCCTTCGTTGACCAGTGGCTCAAGAATGGAGCCAATGGGATCAGCCAAAATCATTTTCAATTTTGGATTTTTTGATTTCAGAAATCGACCAACTCCGGACACCGTTCCGCCGGAACCAACGCCCGACACAAATGCGTCGATGTCGCCGCCCATTTGTTCCCAAATTTCTGGCCCCGTGGTTTCCTCGTGCGCGCGCGGATTCGCCTCGTTGGCAAATTGATTCACATAGAAATGTCCTGGCCGCTCACTGGCAATGCGCGCCGCAATGTCTTGGTAATACTCCGGATGACCCTTGGCAACATCGCTGCGAGTGAGAATCACTTCGGCGCCCATGGCGCGCAAGTGGCTGATTTTTCCGTCGCTCATTTTGTCGGGCACAACTACAACCAGTTTGTAGCCCTTTTGCGCCGCGACCAATGCCAGCGCCAACCCGGTGTTGCCCGCGGTGGCTTCAACAAGCGTGCCGCCCGGCTTCAGTGCGCCAGAAGCCTCGGCATCTTCGATCATGGTCAAGGCGATTCGATCCTTAATGGATCCGCCCGGATTCATGTTCTCCATCTTCACAAAGAGCTTGCATAGACCCGTGTCCAAATGCTTCAGTTCCAGCATTGGGGTGTTGCCAATCATCTCCAAAATGCCGCCAAAAACAGGGGCAAGTGAACGCTCCGCGATTGTGGAAGTTGGCTTCATATTTCAAGTGTACCGATCCGCTCAAGGCGATTGCGCAGGCAAATATTGTTTATTTCCGCGACGAATCAAGCGTGCGTGGATTTGCGGCAAGCCATTTCGCAGCGCATCCATGGGCAAAGAAGAAATACTTCTCTTGATCGCGCGCGGTCAAACCATCCGCGAATTCTTGGTCACAATAGCGCCATGAAGCCGACGCCAAATTTGCCTCAGCCGCATGCGTGGACTCTTGAAGATTTTCATGGGCGACGCGAGTTGCGCAAATCCTCCGACAAGCCCGGCGCCGGCGTTCGCGCCGATTGGAAATCGCTGCGTCTTCCGGATGGAGCCAACTCGCTGCGCAATCAACCATTGGGCCGCGCGGTTGGAAAAGAAATTCGAACCGCGGTCGACGCAACCGCTGGCTTGGGTTACGACACGTATGCATTGGCTCTTCTAGGCGTTGAAGTATTGGCGTTGGAGCGCGACGCAAATGTGTTCGCGTTGCTTGCGGATGAATTGGCGCGGGCTAAGAACGATGCGCAATTATGCGCCGCGGCGGCGCGCATTCAAATCGAACACGCCAATGCGCACCAGCGCTTGCCAACGTTGCGCGAGAAAGTTGGATTCACATTGGGGCTGTTCACGGCGCGCGAATTTATTTTGCCCGACATGATCTTGCTTGATCCAATGTTTGGTGGCGAGCGCGGCGCGGCGAAACCTTCCAAGGAAATCCAGGCGCTTGCCGCCACGGTGGGCGCCGACTTGGACGCCGACGCGCTTCTTGACATGGCCATTGCATCCGCAACGCAGCGCGTGATTGTGAAACGTTCGCGTCTTGCGCCGCCACTTGCCAGCCGCGTTCCCGATTGGACAATCAAAGGGAAATTGCTGCGATTTGATGTGTATCGCGCCGGCGCGCGGTAGAAATATCTCTACACTTTGATCGTGGCAAATCCGCGATGCATTGTTGAAAAACTTCCCGCTGTTGGCGACATTGCGTGGCTCAGCAAAGACGAGGCCAAGCACGCCATGGGAAGTAGACGCCTTGAAGCGGGGGATGCGCTTGAATTGGTGGATGGCCGCGGCGGTGTTGCGCTGTCCAACATATTGCCAACTCGAAATGCCGCGGGCGAAACTGGCGCGCAAGTTTCCTCTTGCCATCTTCAACCACGCCAGATGCCGGACATTCATGTGGCGGCGGCTATTCCTAAAGGCGATCGCTTGGCCACCATGCTCGACATGCTTGGTCAACTTGCCGTCGCGTCATTCACTCCGCTTGATTGCGAGCGCAGCGTGATTCCCGCCGATCGATTTGATGGAGCGCGTGCGCACAGGATTTTTGTTGAGGCTCTGAAACAAAGTCGTGGCGCGTGGACAACCCAAGTGGCCAGCGCGCGCACTCCCAAGTCATGCGCTGAATCTTGCAGAGCGCAAAATATTCCCGCGCTCATCGCGCATCCAGATGGACAGCCACTGGCGCAAATAAAATTCGATCAGCCAAGTTGCATGATCTTGATTGGTCCCGAGGGCGGATTCACGGAAGCGGAAGTGGCCGACGCGCAATCGGCGCACGCTATACGAGTTTCACTTGGGGCAACCACGCTTCGCATTGAAACCGCGGCGGCAATGACCGCTGGTTTTGCGCGGATTCAAGCGCAAAACCAAACGGTGTAATGGAGTGCATCGGGATCGAACCGATAACCTCCGCCTTGCAAAGGCGGCGCTCTCCCAGTTGAGCTAGCACCCCAGAGGGGCAAAGTATATGGGCAAACGGTTGTTCATCGTGGGAAGAATTTTATTTTTCCACGATTATTGTTTGTTGGTGACAGGATCGCTCTTGCGCGTGGTGAGAATCTCGATCGCGGTTGGATCAATCACGCTTACACGCAACGCCTCGTCATAACGTTTCTCGCCACGTATTCCAACCAGGGTTCCAAGCATGGTCGCCAGTTGTGCGGGGTTCTTTGTGGTGACGTAGGCCACAGTTTGACCAACGGCTGGATCCACCAAGCGATACAGCAATGGCAGTCGCTTGCCGTCATAAATACTGCTGGCATTGAGAATGCCAACCACGGTGTAATCGGATCGCGCTTCAAGCGCGAACTTGAGCACGCGAACTTGCTCAGTGTCCGCGTCAAGCGTGGCTCGCATTTCTTTGAGTTGGCGAATGCGTTGCTGTGCTTCAATTTGAACGATGAGTTGCTTCACGCGGGTCTCAACAACGTTTTTGATTTCAATTTCGCAGTCTGAATCGTTCAGCAGAATCATGTAGCGATCCTTCAGCACGCCAACTTCGCTGGAGGCAAGTGGCTCAGCCTTGACGGTGATCCAAATGACTTCAAGATCATTGAAGGATTGACGGCGCTTTTCGGCGGCGCTGGCTTGCGCCGATTTCACCACGGGTTGAGGGGCAACAACCACAACTTCCGTTGTTTTTACAGCTGGTTTTGCAGCTTCAACTTTGGGATTTGCAACCACAGTTTCTGTGACAACGGTTTCTGTTTTGGTTTCCTCAGTGAGGATTTTTTCTGGAGTGGTGGCTGTCGCAGGAATGACCTCAGTGGCCTGTGAAGTTTTCTCCTCGATCACCGCGACGGTGCCCGCGGGAGCGTTGCTCACGGATTGCGCCATCTTGGCGGCCTCGCCAGCGCTGGAGCGTCGGACAAAATTTAAATTCACATAGCCCACGCAGTTGGCGGGCACCGCAATTTTGTAAACCTTTTCGCGTTCGCCATTCATGGTGGCAACAACTTTCAGCATGCTTCCAATGGACGCCTTGCCAATCGCCTTAAATGACGAGTCAGGATTTCCATCGGCGCCAATATTTGGAGCGCGCACATCGGTCTCAGCGTTCACAGTTAAAGTTTGACCATCCGGTGAAAGCACAACCTTGTCATTGGCCAGAACGTATCCATATATGTTTCGAAATGCCGGACCATTGGTGCGCACGGTGGCCCAACCAAATCCTTCGTCAATCACTTCAAGAATGTCGCCCATGGCCAACTTGCCAAATGGGTACGCGCTTGACGCGCTTGGACCGCAGCGGATGTAGACATTGTCCGCGGTCACGGTGCCGGTGTACGCCTTGCTTGGCGCTGCGGCGGGCGCTTGCGCCAATGCGTGAACACTGAAAACGGGAAGAACGAGAACGATCAGTAGTAGAGCCAATTTCATGGAACGGATTCTACGCATTTTTGGTTTGTATACAGTGCACACTTCATGATTCTTCGTTGGCCATTTCAGGCGCTTGTATTTGCCCTTCTCGCGGCGGTTTGCGTGTGTTCTTGCACCGCGCCCATGGATGATCCCGATGGAACCGAGGGATTGCGCCATGCCATGGATACCGCCGTCGCGCGGGAATTGGCGCAGGCTCCGGCGCAAGATCCAGTAAGGCCCGTCACGCGCGAAGTGAATGAAGTGTTCAACGCGTTGCAGAAACGACGCGCGCAATTGGATTCATTGGGTCCACAAATGTCGGAAGCTGGTGCAGGCATGCCGCTTGGCAGCGACTTGTATGGCAAGCCGTATCCCGAAGTGAATTTGTCTTTGAAGGATGCCATTCGAATTTCCGTGGAGCACAATCTTGGAACCCAAGTTGCGCGTTTGCAGCAGGGCGTAACGCAAGCGGAGTTGCTCGCGGCGCAGGCCGCGTTTGATTCTTCTTTTGTGGCAAGCAGTCAGGCGAATATTTCAAACGCGCCGGCGCAGGACATCAATCTCCAAGGGCAATCTATTCCCATTCCCGTTGACTTCATGAATCAATTTCGCCAGTTTAATTTTTCCAGTGGCATTCAAACGCCCATGGAAACTGGTGGGCAGTTCAGCGCCACTGTGGTCAATCAATATTCCAAGCTGTATCCAGACAGTGGCTACAAGCCGAATCCAGCATGGATCAATAGCGTGCAACTTGGGTTAACGCAGCCACTTTTGCAGGGTTTTGGAAGCGATGTGAACATGGCTGGCATTCGCATCGCGCGCAACAATGATCGACGCAGTTTGCAACAGTTGCGCGCCAACTTGCTCACGTTGTGCCGGGATGTTGAGGCCGCGTATTGGCAAGTGGTGCTTGCGCGTCAGCGCGTGGTGGCCGCGCAGTGGCTTGTGAAAGTTGGAGTCGAAGTTCGCGATGTGCTTTCCAAGCGCCGCAGCTTTGACGCAACGCTTGCCAACTATGCGGACGCCGTCGCCAAGGTGGAGGATCGCAAGAGCCAAGTGATTCGCGCGCAGCGGGAAGTCACCGCGACCGTGGATAAATTAAAAGTGCTATTGAATGATTCCAACTTTCCCGTTGGCGACGAGACCATGATTGTGCCCACGGATTTCATGGTGGATGAACCGCTTGCATTTTCATTGAAGGACGCCATTGGAACTGGCGTTGATCAAAGTCCAATCATCACGCAGGCGTTGCTTGGCGTTGATGACGCAAGCATTCGCCAAGTGGTCGCCGACAATGGTCGATTGCCTTCGCTGAACTTGACGGCGCAATTGCAATTTCAAGGAATGGACACGCAGAACGGCGACTACAGCCAGGCATGGAGCGAGGTTGGCGCGGCCAATTTCATGAGCTATTTGGTGGGTGCCAATTTCAGTCAACCTATTGGAAACCGCGGTCCAGAAGCCAATTATCGTAGGTCGCGGCTGGAGCGTTCCAAAGCGGTCATCACTTACCGCGCCGCGATTCAGCAGGTGGTGTACTTGGTCAAAGATTCGCTGCGCAACATTGACACGCAATATCGATTGATTGAACAGACGCGCGCGTACCGTTTGGCGCAGGCGGAAAATATGCGCGCGTTGATGGTGGATGAGCAGACCATTCCAGTTTTGACTCCGGAGTTTCTCAGTTTGAAATTTCAGAGGCAGAACGAATTGGCCAGCGCGGAGAATCAAGAAATTCTTGCCATGGTGGAATACAACAACGCTATCGCGTCTCTGTGGATGAACATGGGAACGGGTTTGCAAATGAACCGCATTGAGTTGAATGTGTTTGATCCCGACCAAGATGGGTCCACCAAAAATGCCACGACTATTGCAAAGTAATCACGCGGGCATTGAAGAGGCCGCGGAGCGCATTGAAAGCGGCGGCGTTGTGGCTTTTCCAACCGAGACCGTATACGGACTTGGCGCCAGCACATTTGCGGTGGACGGTTTGAAATTGATTTATGAAATCAAGGGAAGGCCTTCCGACAATCCATTGATCGCGCACGTGCTTGACGCCGTGGAGGCGCGCACGCTTGTGTCTGGGTGGGACTTGCGTTGCAGCAGGTTGGCCGCCAAATTTTGGCCCGGGCCGCTCACCATGATTTTGAACAAGGCCATTGATGTCCCCGACGAGGCCACCGCGGGTTTGCAAACCATCGCCGTGCGTTCGCCCATGCATCCTGTGGCGCGCGCGTTGTTGTACGCAGTTGATGGTCCTATCAGCGCGCCAAGCGCGAATCGTTCGGGACATATTTCGCCCACAACCACAGAACATGTCATGGCGGATTTTCCGGAGCAAGAAGATTTGTTGGTGCTTGAAGGCGGCCGCGCCAACTATGGCATTGAAAGCACCGTGCTTGATTTAACAGGCGAAAAGCCTGTGATTCGTAGGCCTGGCTCCATCACGCTGGAGTCACTGTCGCGCGTGTTGGGCGCGGTGGAAGTTGCGCAAGGCATTGGCCAAGGCGTGAGTCCGGGCACGCGGCTGATTCACTATGCGCCAAAAATTCCAACCATGTTGGTGCCTTCCAATCGGCTGGAATCTTTTCTGGCCACGCTTACGGAGCCCGCCGCGGTGCTCACGCTTGACAGCGCGCGCGTGTCGGCGCCTCACATTGGCATTCAAATGCAAACCGACGCGTCGGCGTACGCGCGCATGTTGTATTCAAAGTTGCGCGAGGCGGAAATTTCCGGGCTGACTCACATTGTCATTGAGGAGCCGCAAGGCCAGGACGGTTTGTGGTTCGCCGTGCTTGATCGATTGCGCCGCGCTGCGGCCAGTGTGTAGCGAGAA
>CAIKXA010000003.1 GCA_903831295.1 uncultured bacterium
GAAATGCGGCGCATGTCTTTGGTTGCTGGAATCACTTCCGCGTTTGCAACAAGGACTTCTCAGCGCGCGTGTTGATCTTGGCCGTTCCGTTATCGCACTGGAATGGCTAGCAACCGAAACAACTTTGTCCGCAATTGCCACGCGCATCGCTTCGCTGGGATATGAAGTACGACCAATTGGAACGCTCGCTTCGCGCAGTGAGTGGCGTAGACAGGATCGCGCGTGGTTGGTTCATATCGCGGTGGCCGGGGCCATCAGTGGCAATGTCATGGCGATTGCTTTCGCGTTGTACGGCGCGCATTTTTCTTGGATGGATGATTCAACTCGACAATTTCTACAATGGATAAGCGTGGCGTTGGCGACGGTGACGGTGTTCTGGCCTGGAAAACTTTTCCTAACCAACGCCTTCAACGCAATACGAGCGCGCAGCCCACACATGGACTTGCCGATTGCGCTCGCATTGCTGGCTGGTCTTCTAGGTGGCGCAGCAATGACCGCTGCCAATCGTCCGGGCGTGTATTTTGAAAGCGTCTCCATGCTTGTGTTTCTGCTTCTTGTGGGGCGATTTGTGCAGTTTCGACAACAACGATCAGCGCGGCACGATCTAGAATTAATCTGCGCTCTTGTTCCACAAACCGCGCGTCGAGTGATCGATAGCGGCGCGGGGTCAAGTGAAGCAACAACCGACTTGCGCACACAATCAAACGCAGAATCACTAGAAGAAATTCCAACCGAGGCTTTGCGTTTTGGTGATGTGGTTGAGATTTCCGCGGGCGAGTCCGTATGCGCCGACGGAACGCTTATAGATAGCGCCGCGAATTTTGACATGCAACTTCTCACCGGTGAATCTCGCCTAGTGCTTGTGCAACACGGTGAAACCATTTTCGCGGGCGTTCGATTGTTAGAGCAACATCCAGTCCGTGTTCTTGTGACAACCTCCGGCGTGGACACGCGTGCGGCCGCCATTGCGCGCATGGTGGAAAATGCGGCGGGCGAACGTCCACGCGTGGTTGAATTTGCAAACCGCATCGCAGGTTGGTTTTTGCTGGCAGTGATTGTTGTTACCACGATCACTGGAGTCCTGTGGTGGTTTATAGATCCAACACGGACACTCTCCATCGTGATAGCCATGTTGGTGGTCACTTGTCCATGCGCGCTTGGTCTTGCGACTCCGCTCACTATGGTTGCCTCTCTTGGAAAAGCCGCGCGCATTGGAATTTTGATTCGTGGCGGCGATGTGTTTGAACGGTTGGCACGCAGCGGCACAATTATTCTGGATAAAACCGGAACCGTAACCGAGGGACGTATGCGTATCTTGCGTGAATGCGGCGAAACCAGTGACTTCAAACTTGCGGCGGCGCTTGAGACGCGCAGCGCACATCCAATTGCGAAAGCGATTTCCCAAAAATTTCAAAGCGCCGAAATCGTGACCGATGTTCATGAAACTCTTGGCGGAGGAATTTCTGGAGTGGTGAATGGACATCGCGTTCAAGTTGGCAATCAAAATTTTTCAACCCCATCAAATGAACTTGGAAACACTGTTGTCTTTGCTCAATCACTGGACATGATCCGCGAGGGTCTATCACCTGTCTTTGTGACAGTTGATGAAATAACCAGCGGGGTTCTTGGAGTTGGCGACCCACTTCGAAGCGACGCGGTTGAACTTGTGAGCAACCTGTCGCAGCGGGGTTGGAATATATGGATGGCCTCGGGCGATATCGCGGAAATTGCATTGAGCATTGGTTCTCAGTTGAAGATTCCAAATCAACAAGTGTGGGGCGCATGCACACCCGAGCGCAAGGTTGAAATTGTTGCAGCATGCCGGGCAAGCCACCACGTTGGTCCAATTGTCATGATTGGCGACGGTGTGAATGATTTACCCGCAATGGCCGCGGCGGATGTTGGCATTGCGGTGCGTCAAGGCGCGCGCGTCACGCTTGAACATGCGGATGTGGCGTTGACAGGTGGCGGACTTGGACAAGTTGTTTCGCTACTTGATGGCGCGCGTCGAACCATGCGAACCATCCATCTTAATTTTGCAATCAGTTTGGCGTACAACATTGTTGGCGGCGTTCTTGCCGCTACTGGAGTGATCAATCCGTTCATTGCCGCGGTGCTGATGCCGCTCAGTGGACTGACCGTAACAGCCGTGGCATTGCGAATGCCGCGCTTTGAGATTCACAACGCCGTATCCGGCAATGGAACAACCATACAAAATTCATCACGAACCACGACAAGATCAACGAATCCCCCGCTCAACGCTAGAAGCGCCATGGCAATCAATAAAAACCTAAGCGGAGCGCGCGCATGATTTTGATTTACATTGCAATTCCTGTAGCGCTTGTCATAGCCGCGGCGGCTGTGTTGGCATTTATTTGGGCGGCGCGCAATGATCAATACGAAGACTTACATACGCCAGCAATTCGTATGTTGCTCGACGATGCCCCAGTGATAAATACAAATTCCGACGCTGCAAAATGCGAATAATTTTTGCATGAGCAAAATACTGAGCGTATTTTCGCGCGTGGTTATCAAACAAATACACCAAGCGCCAGCCGTTGCCGCAATTGAAATTAAATTCAAGATCCAAGACGCGTGACTTGCCAACACATTTGGGAATTGGAATCATCGAGAATCCAGCGCACGCGGTCATTCAGCCTGCCCTCGCGTGCCGACCAGAGTTCAACGACACGAATATGAATTCTGTAGCCACCCCAATTTGCTGGGCGTGGAAGTTTTCCAGCCAGCGCGGTTTGCCCCGCCAACTTTATCGCCGAAGCAACCAAACTTGCCCTGGAAGAAATCACCTGACTTTGAGGACTCACCGAACTACCAATGCGTGAGATGATTGAACGAGAACTAAAATATTCATCACTTTCCTGTGGCGACACGCGCTCCACAACACCCTCCACACGCGCTTGACGTTTGGCATGCGGCCAATGAAACACGGCCGCCGCCCTGGGATTTGCCTCTAATTCACTGCCCTTTCTACTTTCATAACTCGTGAAAAAAACCAACGCTGGCGGTTGCGTTTCAAGACACTTACACAGAACAATTCGAGCCGAAGGCGCGCCATCAAGGGTGCTTGTTGCAATAGTCATTGCATTTGAATTTGCATATTGCCCGCACTGCTCCGCATGCTTGTACCACTCTTGAAGCAAATCCATTGGGTTCAGCGGAGGATCATCGGGAATGTCGCCGCAAGAAATCAAGTGCGTTAGGGCGTTCACAATATGAGAATTGGATTTGTCTTTCATGGCTCACGCTTTCAAAATCATTGCGTATTGCAGGCTCAAAGAATCTAAATCCATTTCAGCGCGAGAAAGATCCCTATGAAATGGATCTCCACAAACCTTTGAAACGCCCGGCAAATTTCGATAATACAAAATTCCTTCTTTGAGATTGCCGTAAAAAGTTGCAAGGTATTTTTTATGCTGGGCCTGGTCTTCAAAAGGAATATCACTCTGTAATTGCTCCTTTAAATACGCGATATATAAAAGTAATTCAGCGATAAACATGTGCGGCCTTTCTGAGGAAATCAAGCTTTTTCCTCTGCCGTAAATATGATCAACCATGGTTCTGAGCGATACCACCTTTGAGAAATGCACAATATTTGGTCCTGGGCAAATAGTGACCGCGTTTAATTTTTTTATGAAAACTTTGTTGTAGGTGATCGCCGCTGAATTGCTCAACCCCACACACAAGCATTCTTTACCCAATATGGAATTGAGACGCGATTGGTGTTCGAATTGGGGCAATTGGAGCGTCACTAATTGCTCTATTTTAAGTTTTTGATATTTGTGCGAAGCCGTGCAAATTGGCTCCTTGGTGAATTCCGTGTTGAATGCCAAATGTTTTTCGGTGCATGGACTTCCCGGCTTTCCATTACAGATTCGCAATGATTTTTCTGCTTCGGCCGTGGTGCCTTGAAGCGAATAGAAACGCACCCCCAATGGGGAGTGGTGGCTTAACGTGATGTCTTTTTCTTTTGCCGCGCTTAATAATTTTAATGTTTCTTCGTCTACGGTCGTCGCTTCTGGCACAAGCAAGAATGGCGTGCCCCATCCCGTGCTTTGCACTTGGTAGTGTCGATGTAAAAAAAGATCTTCATCATGCGTGCCAATCCCCCCCTGCACGGAAATTTGAATGGGAGGCGCTTGCACGCATTGAATACAATCTTTTTTTAAATTTGCCGCGCCATATAATTTAAATAGAGTGTCGATAAGTTCTTGCTTCTTGGATTTAAATTCCTCAAGAATTGGACCAAGCAAGAAACCCTCGGTCGCAAATGCGTGTCCGCCGCAATTTAATCCGGATTCGATCCTGAATTCACTCACCCATATGCCCCGCTTGGCTAAATACTTTCCCTGTATCAACGCGGAACGGTAGTCACTTACTTTTACAATGACTTTTTTTGTGAATGATCCCTCGGGGTTCATTTCAAATTCCTTGCGGCTTGCAAGATAATTAAAGAGTCTTGGATTTATGCCCGCCGAAAAAACAACGGATGAATTTGAAAGATCGCTTTTTGCGTACCCCCGAAGCGCGGCCACCGCGTCCGAAGCGTCTTGCTTCACAACACCATCGCTATTTTTTACATAAAGCTCGCGATCCAATTTTGTCATGATGTTCACATCAATACTTCCAGGCCGCATGTGCTTGCGTAAAAAAGACGCTATTTCAAGCTTCTCTAATTCGTCACTGCATCGCATCATTTTTCTGTAAAGCTGCTTCAGGGAGCTATCGTCGGGAAGCAATTCAAAATATTTAACAATTTCAGAACCCGCCTCAAAGGTGGCATTTCTTAGTTTTTCAAACTGGCCCTGAACAATCGTGTTCACTAGATTTAAATAATCCGTGATTCGTTTTGCGCGAGAATCTTCCTCATGTCCCGAAATGGGTTTATATTCCAAGTTGAGTGTGGGGTAGTAATAACTTCTCATCATCTCTACCAATCGATCTTCGATAATCGAAATCACAGACGCAATTCCAAATCGCGCGACCTTGATCGGGGTATCAATGGTGTAGGCCAAACCCATCACCGGTATATGAAATGTGTGTGGCACGCCAGTAACTTTGTTCATTGTGGTGTCACAGTTTTTTTGTTCCCCATTGCGTTCACAAAAATCGCCAAGTCAGCGATGTCTGCATCACTGAGAGGAGCGACAATGATCCTCATTAAATTTCCCTCCCTGTCCGCAGTAGAAATTCCACGAGCACCACTTCGGAAATTCATTAACTGTTGTTGCACGTACCAACTTTCTTGCCCCGCAATCGTGGGACTTTTCACGCCACGCTCACCCAAGCCGTTTACGCCATGACAGGCCACGCACTGTGTATATAAAACTCGACCATGATC
>CAIKXA010000004.1 GCA_903831295.1 uncultured bacterium
CCGCGTCTTCCGCGGCGTATTCCGTGGCTAGTTGAAGTGGAACTTTGTCAAATGTTTTCTGAAACTTACCACTGCCAATCAAGGATGAAATAGCAATGTTGCGATGACCTAGCAACATTTCACACAGCGAATCAAGTCCGTGGCTCATGCGGCCGGCGTCGATTAAGTGACTGCTAATCAGCGTGTCGTTGCGCAAGCCCGCAACGTGAATGTCGTGGCGCGCAAGAACCATAATGTCAAACTTGGCGTTGTGACCGGTCTTTGCAATGCTGGCGTCTTCAAGCAGAGGTTTTAAGATGGGCAGAATCTGCTGCCACGTCATGTGCGACTCTGGCTCGGGACTACGAACTGGTATGTACACGCCGGTGCGAGCTGAGATGGAAAGCGATACTCCCACCAAGCCCGCGCGCGATGGATGAATGGAATCGGTTTCTGTGTCAAAGGCAAGCATTACAATTTTTGTGTCGCGCACTTGCTGTACAAACGCGCGCAGTTGGTCTTGCGTGGCGATCATGCTGTACACACCGTCGCGCGTGGCGCTGGAATCAATCACATACGCCCCCGCCCCCGATAGCGTTTGCGAATTTGTGCTGTCGCTAGACATCGCATCAAACAAACTTGGACCCGTGTCCGCGCCCTTCTTGCGCTTGATTGGTTTTTCTTGCGCACTATCGGCGCCACTGGTTGCACTCGGCTTGGAACGCAAGGCGCCACTTTGCGCGGAATTGCTTTGATCTGCCGCTAAAGGCGCGCCACCCAACAGCGCATCCATTTCGCCTTTGAGGCGGTGAAAACCAAGTTGACGCATCAACTCAACAACTTGCTCGCGATTCTGTTGATTCAACTTCAACGGCGCGTCTTCAATGCCAACTTCAACGTCGCAATCACTTTTAAGCGTGACCAACTTGCGGCCCAACACAAAAAGCGCGCGCGCCTCCTCAATGGCCTCGCGGCGCTTGGGCGTGAGTTCGTGCACATGCGCTAGCACGCCATCAAGCGAACCATATTGCGTGATCAGCGCAACGGCGGACTTTGGACCAACACCCTTTGCGCCAGGAATATTGTCCGCGGTGTCACCCATAAGCGTGAGCATGTCAATCACTTGGTCGGGGCGAATGCCTTTGGTTTCCCACAGGGCGTCGGCGGTCAGCACCGCGGAGTTGGAGGCGTCAAAGAGCGCGGTCTTCTCATCCAGAATTTGCGCAAGATCTTTGTCGCGGCTGGCAATGCGAATGTCCCAATCGGGGTGCGCTGTTCGCACGCGCTTCACAATTGTGGCGATGGAATCATCGGCTTCCACTTCTGGAATTGCGACAACGGGAATGCCAAGCAGCTTGCACAACTCTACACAGCGCGCAACTTGCGGACGAAAATCATCCGGCGGCGCCGAACGATTGGCCTTGTAGTTTGGATCAATCTGCGAACGAAATGTTCCTTGATCGCCCGCTTGATCAATGACAAGAATTAAACGCTGCGGATTTTGCTCGCGCAGCAAGCGCAACAACATGCCAGCAAAACCAAACACCATGTGCGTGGACTCGTTGGTGATTGGGCTGGTCATGCCCGATCGAATGGCGTGGTAGGCGCGGTGAAATTGCGCGTGACCGTCGATGATCCAAAGATTGTCCACGATTATTTCCGCGCTGAATGGCTGGCTGCGGCCTTGGCGTGCAACTGCGTGATCAACGCGCGCTCCTGCGGCGACATTTCCGTTTGTCGGCGCGCCATGACAATTTCCGCCACGGACAAAAACTTATCCAGGCGATAAATGGCTTCACCCGCGTCGGTGCGCCAGGTGAATCGCTCGGTGTACAGCGATGGCGGCATGCTTGAAGCGATCATGGAACCAGTTCCAAGAACGCAACCCGTCATAATGCGCGTGCCGATCGCGGTCTTGACATGATCGCCTATCACGCAGCCCATGAACACGCGCCCCGTTGACTCCGCCGTTTCGCCCGCGCCAAGTTGCATGGAAACTTCCGCGTATGTGTTGAGCAAATTTGAATTCAGCGTGCCCGCGCCAAGGTTCACCCATGAGCCAACAATCGCGTCGCCAAGATGGCCATCGTGCGTCTTGTTGCTGTTGCCCTGCATAATCAGCGAGCCAACTTCGCCGCCAACTTTGCAGCGCGGACCAATCACAGTGCGCGTTTTGATGGTGGCGTGCGCGGCAATGTGCGTGCCCTCGCCAATGGAAGTTGGACCAACAATGACCGCGTGATGGCCAATGTGCGCGCGCGGACCAATCACAATCGCGCCTTCACTTGCGTCTAGCACCACAAATTTGCCGATCTCCGCAGTGGCGTGAATGTGCACTTCGCCCGTGATTGCGACAAGTTTGTCGGGCTTGGCAAGTTCGCCGCTTTGCTTCCATGCCTCGTGCGTTGCCTTGGCGTCAGAGGCCATGCGCCGAGCAAATCCGTCGGCCTCCAACAAATCCCAGGGCCTGCGCAAAATAGAAAGATCGATGCGCGGCGTGGTCTTAAGTTTGGAATCAAAGGCGTGGCCCGCGATGAAATGTTCCGCGGCCTTGCGCGACAAATGCGCCGCCACAATGCTGCCATCGGCGGAGTCCGTCATGGCGTGGCCAACGGCGAGCGAATCCAAACTGCTTGGAACTTCCATCAAGCGGCCGGACAAGAACATGAAGCTTTCGCCAGCGGCCAATTCATTCACGGGCAAACCGGTGCGTTGCTCTAGCAGCGTGGCCCACTCATTGGGAGCGCACAATGCAACCACACCAAGCCGTTGATAATTGCAGCGCACGCCCGAACGCAACTCGGCGGCCACGCGCAGATCAAGCATGGGTCCAAATTTTCCGGCCGCGTCGTGAAATGCAATCCGTGGAGTTGCCATGGCTCACAATGTAGCTTTGTGTGGGCGATTTTGTGGCGGCGCTTGAACTTCTTAGCGGCGCCTGCGCGCGCCAAACGCGCTTGCCATGATCAACATTGCTACGCCCGGCGTTGGAATATTTTGCGGCGCCGTGGAAGAACCAAACACCCACGCATCGCTGCCACCATTGACCAAGGAGTGATCGGAAGCGCCGAACATGGCTTGCTCCCACTGCCCGGAATCTTTGGTCCAGAAATGCCAATAATTTTCGTAGGGTTCAATATCGCCTTGGCCATAATTGGTGTCGGCGTCAATGGTGACGCCCGTTAAGAACACGCCAAATGAATAGGTGTCGTACAGCATGGACATGTTCGATAGCGCAGTATCAACGGCCAACATGGCGTCCCAACTGCTTTGCGCGCTTGCGCTCCATGAATAATTGATCAAGTAGCCGTTGCCATTCTCAAAATCAATTTGAATGCTGGCGCTCTTGTCGCCGGCACCAACGGTGAATGTGTCCACAATGGCGGCGTGAACGGATGTGCAAACAACAACAGAGGCAATCGCGGCGGCGCCGCGGGTGACGAATGAAATAGACATGGAAACTTTCTCAAATGCGGACGACCTGTTTCGCGCAGGATCCAAGGAAGGGAACAAGCAGAGCCGCTTGAGTTGGTCGACCCGACTTACTCGCCAGCGAAATATTTTCGCAGGCGCGCTTACGGTGACGCGATCGTTGCGGATTTGCACCGCATTCCTCCAAAGCATTCGGCATCAAAGAACTTCTTTGATATTCACAGAGTAGCCTGAAAATTTCTTCAGGTCAAAAAATCTCCGCGCAATTCTTGCGTGAACAGGCTTTGCTGATTGCAAGCGCAATTCGCTCAATATTTGCGCGGGCCGACGCCGGGAAATCCCCACCACGAATAGGTGCGGTTCAACGCCCAGCCAATTGGCAGCGCCATGACCGCGCTTGATAAACACCAACCCATTCGCTTGCCTAGTTCCTGCAAAGCGCTTCCAGCAAAAGGCACCGAGCCGTCGGGCCAAATTCCGCGCATGCTCCAGATGAACACCCACACCAAACTCACGCCCAGCAACAACACGAATGTCATGGCGGACACGGTGAGCATGCTACGGCGCAGAAGCAGCGCGCGCACTACGGTCACCGACGCGGATCCAAGCGCGAATCCCAACGTGTTGGGGCCGGGCAAAAACAAGAGCGAGCCCGCGATCAATTGCGGCGATGAAAGGTCGATCAACAATCCAATCACAAAGCAGCCCCACCATGCGCAGCGGCGCGACGCGTTCAACGAAACGAAAGCCGCCAACACTCCCGCCAAACTTGGCGACGCGCCGGCGATTGAAAACACGGGCATGAACGCGGCGTCCATGGGCAACACAATCGCCACGGCCAAAAAGAACACGCTCCACCTCATGCGAACTCACAATCTTTGCCAGAATGCGCGCGAGAAATTTGGGTCGCGCTAATTTCAGCGCGAACGCTTTCAAGATGCGGCATCATGGAATTGCCTCGGCGTCGATTTTTAAAGTCACTTGACGCAATCGATCGGGATCCACTTCGGTCTTCACTTCAATATGCATTCGCAATGGATTTTTATCGCTGCGGCGCACGCTCACAACCGTGCCCATGCGCATGCCTTGCGCGGCGGACTTCCAAGTGGCGTCGGCCAAGCGCGCGATGTCGCCTTCAAATACTTGCTTGCTGGCATCCACTTCACCAACTAAAAAACCGCCTGAATTTGGGCGCAATTGAATCAAAACAGATTCAGCGGGACCAGCCTCGGGTCGATCAGCAGGCGCAATGAAAGCGTCCACGCGACCCGTTGATGGATCCGTGAGCGGCGCCAACCAACAACGAACACCGGTTGGTTCGCCCACAAGTCGACCAACTAAAATATCGCCGCCAACAACCGCGGGATCACCGCTTTGCACGCCGTCGCGCGAGCCCGCGTTCAGGGCCAACATGCGCTCACCCGGACCCTCGCCGCGCGCGGTGACGCTGACCAGCAATGGAGCAACCTCGCGTCCGCCTCGATCCATTTTTTTGGCTCGGTCCAATTGCTGAAGCCGTTGCTCCAATTCACTTGAATGAATTCGCTCCGAATGCCACAGCGCGCGAAATCGATCGCGCTCATCGCTGAGCAATTGCGCGTCCAAATATTTCGCGTCATCGCGCGGCGGTCGCAGCCACTGTCGAAGCACCATCAAACCATGCGCTGGAGGCGTGAGCGGCAACCACAACACCGCGGCCACATCGGTTGTCCAAGGAATGATGCGCGCGCTGGGCAACAAAGAAATTGCAGCGGCGACCAGAAGGCACGCCAAATACAAGCGGCTCGGCTGGTCAGGACCTCTTGCCAAGGTTCACATCAAGTTTCCCGCGGATCAATATTCGTCCGCGTCCGACTCAAGGGTGGACTTCCACGCCTCAAGACTTTCAAGATAAATCGCCGTGCCGCGCGCCACGCAGGTCAATGGATCGTCGGCAATCTTCACGGTAAGTCCAGTGGATTGATTCAGCACCACATCCATGCCGCGCAGCAATGCGCCGCCACCTGCGAGCGTGAGTCCGTTCTCCACCAAGTCGGCGGACAATTCTGGATCGGCGCGCTCAAGCGTGCGTCGAACAGCTTCAGAGATTGACTTCACTGGCTCGCTCAACGCCTCTCGGATTTCGTCGCTGGTCACCGTGGTCTTGCGTGGCAAACCAGTCACCATGTCGCGCCCGCGAACATCCATGTTCATCTGCGGTCCAACTGCGGCCGCTGAACCAATCTCTATCTTGATGCGTTCCGCGGTCTGCTCGCCAATGTTCAAGCCGTACATTTTTTTCATGTGGCCAATGATGGCCTCGTCAAAATCATCGCCCGCCACGCGCACGCTTTCACACGCCGCGATATCGCCAAGACTCATGATCGCAACTTCGGTTGTGCCACCGCCAATGTCCACGATCATGCTTGCCGTTGGTTCAATAATCGGAAGCCCCGCGCCAATACCCGCGGCCATTGGCTCCTCAACAAGAAAAACCTTGCGGGCGCCGGCGCGTTCGGCACTGTCAAGAACGGCGCGCTTTTCCACGGCGGTAATTCCACTTGGAACCGCGATCACAACGCGCGGACCAAAGATGCGGCCGTGTCCATTCACCTTGCGGATGAAATAAGCCAACATGGCCTCAGTCATTTCAAAGTCGGAGATCACGCCGTCTTTCAATGGACGAATCGCTTGGATGGATCCCGGAGTCTTGCCCAACATTTCCTTGGCCGCGAAACCCACCGCGGTGCCATCGTTCAAAACCTTGTTGGTTCCCTTGCGCACGGCAACAACACTGGGCTCGTTCAACACGATGCCTTCGCCACGCACGCACACCAAAGTGTTGCAGGTACCGAGATCGATACCCATGTCAACACTAAACCAACCCAGCAAAGATTTAAGACCCATCGAAGTTCCGTTCCCTTTCGTTTGTCGATTGCATCGCAGAAAAACCGTTCATGCGAAACGGACCGCCAGCAGTATTATTTTTTGTACTCAACGTATTCAAAGGCCCCACCTTGATTTCCAGAGCCAGAGGTGATGTCGATATTTTTCAAGGCGATCCATCCGCTTCCAATTAAAAGCAAAAGCACGCTTGCGGCAAGCAACGCCGAGTAAATATCAAGCCTTGGTTTTCGCTGCGGAATATTTGGGTTGAATTGACTCATGTGGGGCCTTGTTGAATACTTACTCGCCCTTGCGCGCGATGGCGCGCAGACCTGTTCGAACCTCGCCCTTGCTGGCTTGCTCCAACTCAACCACGCCCACCGAGCGATTCACATCCACGGTGGTGATGCGAAGATTGCCAACATATTTTCCGCCGTCGGCGATGCTCATCACCCATCCTGGCTGCACGCCGTCGCGGCTTCCCGCGTTGATTTCGGCCATGGTGGAATCCGCGCCGCGGCGCACATTGATCACTGTTGCGCTTAAGGATCGATCCGCGGGAAGTTTGACTTCGCCGTTGGTTCCACTTGTTGCGCCGGGACGAGCTTGCGGCAAAGCGCCAGCGTACGTTCCGTACTTCTTCAATTGATCGTTCGCGCTTTTGGCATCGGCCGCGGTCTTGTCCTTCTCGTCGTTGGCTTGCTTCAGTTGCTCCTGCACTTGACGCAACTGGGCCTTGAAGACTTCGTTCTCACTTGTGAGATTGGCCACTTGATCATCCAACTGAACATTGTCGCGATTCGCCTTGGTCAAGCCGGCGCGAAGCGTGGTCAATTCTTTGGAAACATTTGAAACCAACTCGCTCTTGATCTTGTCGCTCTCGGAAAATACTTGCAGGTTGCTTGCGAAGCGATCCAGTTGCGCTTGCGTGCTGACAAACAATCCATTCACGCGAGCGGCTTCGGCGATGGCGGTGTCGCGCTCAAATTGTGCCTTGGCCAATTTGATTTCAAAATCCTTGGCGGTGTCTTGCACGGAACGAACTTCCATCTCGCGATTGCGCTGCGACGCGTCTCTTTCAAACACGGCGGCGGTGGCGCGTACTTGCTCATCCAACCAACGCATCTTGAAATTCTCATCGCTCGCGGTGTTCAACATCACAAGCGGAACCAACGCCACGGTGAGTAGCGAAGTCAGCACAACAAAGATCTTTGTCAGAATATGCACAGCCAAACTCCAATCAGAAGGAATCCAAACGGGTCTTACGGCCTACTGCCCCCCGAGCCGTACAGGTAATTTGCCTCATTTGGGGGGTTGTGTCAACGAGGCAATTGAATATTTGATTGATTTGTGTCCACGGATACCGGTTCAGCGGGCGTTTGCACAGGCGTATTTTGGGCAGCTGAACTATGCAATTGGCGGCGCAAAATGCTTCCCGCCGCGGCGATTTGCACCTCTGGTTCCCGATCGCGAAGCAGTTTAGACAGCGTGGCTTCTGTCTCGGATCCGCCAACCACACCCAGCAGTTTTGCCCCCAAAGTTCGAACCCGCACACTTGGATCGCGCGATGCGATCACCCCAAGTTCCGCTAGTCCCAATGGCGCGGGATTCATAATCTTGCACGCGGCAATGGCCGCGAAAAGTCTAATTTCAATTGGGCGAATATCCGCGCCATCCGCCTCGATCAATCGCTGCAACATGGGCAGCGCGGCTTGATCATGCAACCGACTTGCGATTTCACAAGCCAATTCAATGCACTCGCTTTGATCCGATCTGAAAAACAATGCGGCATGGACGGGTTCAATTTCTTCTTGATCGCCAAGTTGCACCATGGCCTCGGCGATTTGCAAATTCACAATTCGAACCGCCGCCGGATTGGCGCGGGTCATTGGCTGGAGGGTCGCTTCTTTCAATAATGGAAGCGCGGTTTTATTTCCAAGTTCGCCCAGAACCATTGCGGCGTTGCCACGAAGTTCCGCGCTTGGAGATAAAATCATCGCGGCAAGCGGCGATGGATTCACCTCCGCGCCAGATCGCGAAAGCGCCAGGATTGCCCCGGCTCGAACGCTGTCGTTGGGATCAAGTTTCAGTGGTTCAAGCAATGGCCCCACTCCTTCCATGCGCAACTTCGCGACGCACATGGCGGAAACAAATCGAACGCTTGGCTCCCGATCAGCAAGACCGCGCCGCACGGCGGGCTCAAAAATAGTCATGTCATATTGCATCGCTTCTATGGAATGCGCGCGCAATGCACGGTCGGTGTTGCGCGAAGCCTCGTCTAGAACCAACCGCGCGCTGCGCGCCCAATCGCTGGAGTTGGACACTGGTATGGGCGCTTTGGTTGTGAACTTGCGCGAAAGCGTGGCGTCATTTTCTGGCGAAACACTTTGATCTTTGCTGCTCCACGATGGAAGTTTGCCTTGCTTGGTGTCGGAGCAACCAACAATGAGAAAGCTTGCCGCGATCGCGGATGCGAGCAAACCCGCGGAACGCAAAGATGATTTATGTATGTTTGGAAAGCAATACATTAGGAATGAAGCCAAAAACATTGTCCATGAAAATACGTCGCCAATCGTAGCAAAAATGGTGCGCGTTCGTTCCAAGGGAAGCGACGCGAGCATCCACGCGCTTCGCTGTGAAGGCAGCGAACTTTCCACGCGTGCTCCCCGGGTGTCAAACGCGCCACTGATTCCTGTGTTCACCACGCGCAGCATGGATCGACGCAATTCCACGCAACGCCAACGCGCGGCTTGCTCATGATGGCGGCGCGCGGGATCGAATGAACCAAACCAACCATCGTTGCTCAGGTTCACAATCACATCGGCTCCGTCATCGGCGTTCACCAAACTGCGCGTCGCGCGCGAAACCGTGTCCTCGAAACAAATCGGCACCGCGATAGAAATTCTCCTCGACGCTGTTTGCAGTGAAAGCGTGCGCGGGCGCTCGCCAGCTGAAAGATCAAACTCCATTCCGCGGCCGCCGAAATCAAGCATGGCCTGTTCAAGCGCCTTCCAATTGGAGATGTACGGCATGGTTTCGCCAAAGGGCGTCAGGACAACTTTGTCCACGCGCTCATGCCGCCCGCCACTCTTCAACAAATAGCCGCTGTTGAAATGTTTTTTCCACGCGTAACGATTTCCTTCAATGCGCAAGCCTTCATAGGCGCCGCTGCCCACCAGCAATGGCGCGCCGCATTGATTGACAAGATTTTCCAATTGCGATGTGAAATTGTCGGCGGGCCACAAACCTTGCTCGCGCTGCAACATGATCGCGTCGCTTTCCAAACCCACGCCAGGCAAAACGGTCTCCGGCCAAGCGATTAAATCTGGCGTGATTGAGCGCGATTTCAACTCGGCCAAGGCATCGGTGGTTGCCGTAAACGCGTTGTCAAATTGCTCCTGCTGCATGGCGCGCGTGGGCGCCATCTTGTTGCTTTGCGCGACATTGGTTTGAATCACAAGAACTTTGAACATGTCGGCGTTGTCGATTGCAACGGGCGCCGAGTTGAAAAATCCATAACTCAACGCAAGCGCCACGCATGCGGCGGTTGCGATCGCGCCCGCGCGCCAATGCGATTGGCGTGGCGCGATCATGCTGGCCAAGGCGCCGCTGATCAATCCAGGAATGATTCCCAATCCCGCAGCGCCGATCACGTCCGCACCTTGCGCGAGCCAAGGAAAATCAATCAGTGGTTGCGCCGGCATGAACCACGGATAGCCATCCATGAACACGCGGCCGCGGAACCATTCACATCCGCACAAAATAATTCCGCAGCGGATCGCCAAAGGCCAAGCGCGAAATCTCTGGCCTCTCTCAACGCGCGACATGACCACGGCGAAGATGGCGTCGAAGGCGCCCATGACGATCGCCAATGCCGGCCAACCGTAATCGCTCACTGACCCAATCCAACTTTCCAACCACAGCCAACGCAGGCTTCCAAACAGCCACGCGATCAACGCCAGTCGCCATGTTGCGCGACGATCGATTGGCGATGAAACATTGTTAATTTCCGCAGAATTGCCGCGCCAATTCGCCGTGATGCGCGCCGCGATCACCAGCGGCGTCCACGCCAATAGCGCGATCCAAGACGCGTTGAAAGGATCAAGGGCGAGCGTGTTCAATATCGCGCCAAGCGCGCACAGACTTGTGATTTGAATCAGCCGAATAAATTTAAAATGCGACGGACTACTTGCCTGCAAAGTCAATCACTCGCCCAATCTCGCTGCGCAAGGTGGATCGATGCACAATGCGATCCACAAATCCCGCATCAAGCAGAAATTCAGAAGTTTGAAATCCGTCGGGAAGTTCCTGGCGGATCGTTTGCCGAATCACGCGCGGACCAGCGAAACCAATCAAGGCGCGCGGCTCAGCAAGAATCACGTCGCCCAACATGGCGAAACTTGCGGTCACGCCACCCGTGGTTGGATCAGCGAGCACGCTGATGAACAAACCACCGGCCTCGTCGAAGCGCGCCAACGTGGCGCTGGTCTTGGCCATTTGCATGAGAGAGAAACCACTCTCTTGCATTCGCGCGCCGCCCGAGCAACAAACAATGATCAAAGGCAAATCGTGATCCGTGGCGTACTCAATCAAGCACGCCAGTTTTTCCCCGACAACGCTGCCCATTGATCCAGCCAGAAATGTGAAATCCATGCAGCCCAACGCCACTTTTCGTCCCTTGATAAACGCGGTTCCAGTTTGCACGCCGTCGTTCTCGCCAGTTTTTTGCTGCGCCTCCTTGATGCGATCCAAGTAGGCGCGCACATCATGGAACGCAAGCGGATCGCTCGGCGACATGGTGGCGTTCATTGGTTCGAATGAACCGGGATCAACCAAAGTTTCAACGCGTTGGCGTCCAGACATTCTGTGGTGGTGCTCGCACTGCGGACACACCATCAAATTTGATTCGAGAGCTTTGCGAAAAAGCGTGGCGTTGCACTTGTCACAAGAAACCCACAATCCGTCGGGAACGGATTTCTTGGAGAGCAATAGATCGGAGGTTTCCCAACTTGTCTGTGCCATGGAAATTTTAGTCTACACGACTTGTAGTTGAAAACGAATCAAGCAACGCCTTGGCGGCCAACGCTACATTTGGCTTTCCAAATAAGGCGCTTGCCGAAACCAACACATCTGCCCCGGCGGCCACGCAGCGCGCGCCATTGTTTGGATCAACGCCACCATCCATTTCAATGCGAGCGCGCGAACCAACGCGTTCCCTGATCCACTTGGTCTTGGCAAGCGAACTTTCAATAAATCCTTGACCGGAAAAACCAGGATGCACGCTCATGACTAAATGCAAATCAAAATCATTCAGAAACGGCTCGATCGCCAACACGGGTGTTTCTGGATTGCTCGCCAAGCCCACGCTTGCGCCAAGATCGCGCGCGAACTTGGCCAACTCCTTTGGATCTTTGACCGTTTCCACATGAAATGTGACGGAATTCGCCCCCGCTTTTATAAACGCGGGAATGAAATCTTTGGGATCGGTCACCATCAAGTGAATATCTAAAAATGCTTCGGGGCAAACGCGGCGCACAGCGGCGCACACCAGTGGTCCCATTGAAAGATTGGGAACAAAATGTCCGTCCATGATGTCCACATGCAATAGAGCGGCGCCGGCATTCAGGGCCGCGTTGGAGTCGCGTCCTAGGTTTGCAAAGTCCGCGGAAAAAATACTTGCCGCCAACATGGCGCGCGCCGGAGGTCGCCGAAATAGATCTCGATCAAGCGCCACCTTATGGCTTCTTTTCTATTTGGTTTTTGGCGGCGGCGCGATACTCATCAAGTCTTTGCTTTGCCATTGGCTTGTCCAGCACCGTGGCACCCATCCATGCGTCGGTTTGCAAGTCAATGGCTTGAGGCCAATCTTTTTTCGCGGCAAACACCATGGCCTTGGCCTGCAAGCCAATGGTTGGATTTTTCCCCGCGATGGAATCCGCGATCAACAACGCGGATTCTAAATCACGTTTCTCGATTTCTGGGTCAAGCACAATGGCGCTCACTATTTCGTGTTGCGCAGCAACAGTTCCAGATTTCTTGGCCGACTTTTGAATCCACTCGGCGGCGATTTGGGGATCAGTCTCATTCTTCAATGTTGCTTTGTAACGCTCGACAATAATGTCAACAAAAAATGTTGGATCCATTTCAATCACCTGATCGAAATGCTTGTAGGCCTCCTGAACATTGCGAACCTTCAACGATTTGCGCGCGGCATCCAGCAAAGGCTGCGCCTTCTTTTGCAATTGCGGATCGTATTTTCCCATCACCGCCTTGCGCGTGATTGTGGAAAGCGATTCATCCAAAGGATTGCCAACCCAAACTATTTTCCCACGGCTCACGATAAATCCCACAGGTACTTTTTCTTGCTTGGCGGCGTCAACCCACAGCCGCCATGTGGCTTCCGAATCATCCGCGCCAACTGCGATTGTCATCGAGTTTTTTTCAGCCTTGGAAAATGATTTATTGATGTCCTCCGGTTTATCCTTGGCCACCAAAAGCACTTGCAGTCCCTTGAGCGCCAGTTCCTTTTGAAGCGAGTTCAACGTTGACAACAACGAGGAATTTTTTTCCTCCCCCAAGGTGAAAAACACCAACACAACGCAGCCGACATCTTTTACTAAATCAGGCGCATCACCCTTGACATATTTGGCGATTTGCAGCGCAGGCGGAGCCTTGCCAACGCCCAATGGATCCTCGTCTTCGCCAAGGGCAGGCGCGGCAACAAACGCCAAACACAACACGAATGCGAACTGCGCGGACATTAGATATTTTTTAAACATGAGTCGAAACCTGTGTGTGATGTACGAATCGGATGAAATAAGTCTAGTGCACTGCTGTCAAAGTTACGCCTCTTCAATAGGAACCAAACTTTCAAATTTTTTACCTTCCAACATTTCCAGGCTTGCGCCGCCACCAGTGGAAACATGCGATAAACCCGCGGAAAGACCGGCAATTTCGAGGGCGGCCGCAGTGTCGCCGCCCCCCGCCACGGTTGTTGCCCCGGACTTGGTGGCTTGAATTACCGCGTGGGCAACGGCCAATGTCCCCGCGTCAAAGGGCGGCATTTCAAACACTCCCATGGGTCCGTTCCAAATAACGGTCTTGGCTTTGGCAATTTCACTGGCGAACAATTTGGCGCTCTGCGGCCCAATGTCAAGACCCATCCATCCATCGTCTATCGCTCCGGCGAAAATATTTTTCTGGGTGTCGGCTTTGAATTCACGTCCACAGTTGTGATCCACGGGCAATAGAATTTGTGTTGCGCGGGATTTCGCCAATTCCAAAATGCCCTTGGCTTTTTCAACCAAATCTTTTTCCACTCGACTTGCACCAACCGCAATCCCTTGCGCCAATAAGAATGTGTAGGCCATGGCGCCGCCAACTATGATCGCATCCACTTTGCCAATCATGTGCTCAAGCGCGGGCAATTTGTCGCTCACTTTTGCGCCGCCCAAAATCGCCACGAACGGCTTGCGCGCGTTCTCCAATGTCTCGCCTAGAAATTTTAATTCCTTGGCCAGCAAAAATCCTGCCACACAAGGCTTGGGTTTCATGGCCAATGGCAACGCCAACATGCTGGCGTCATTGCGATGACTTGCTCCGAAGGCGTCATTGCAATACGCGTCGGCGTACGGCGCGATGGCCGCGGCAAACCGGGCGTCGCCTTTCTTCTCGCCTTTTTCAAAGCGCAAATTTTCTAGCAGCAGCACTTCACCCGACTTCAACGCGGCCGCGTCCGCGTGGGCTTGACTGGGCAACGCGCTGGACAAATGCACTGTGCCAGCAATGCCCGCGAGCAATTCCCGCAGACGCTGCGCGACTGCTTTCATGCTGTATTGGGGCTCATGGCCCTTACCTTCAGGGCGCCCCAAATGACTCGCCACAATCACGCTTCCGCCGCGCTTGAGCACGCTTTCAATTGTGGGAATTGTGGCGCGAATCCGCCGGTCATCGCTAATGGATCCGTCATCATGTTGCGGAACATTGAAATCCGCGCGAATGAATATCTTTTTGCCGCGCACGTCCAGTTGGTCGATAGTTTTCTTTGACACAATATTCTCCAGACAGGGATGATAGAAACTCTTTGGCAATTTCGATGCCACGGAAAACGCAAATCAACATTCGACACACATTGACACATTCAATTCAGACCGAAAGCCCCAACACAATTCAACCACACATGCAGCGCAAAATAATTGTGATCGCCGGCGAAACCGCCTCGGGCAAGAGCGCGCTCGCGTTGTGGTTGGCGCAGCACATTCCTGGCGGCGGTGAAATTGTCGTGGCCGACAGCATGCAAGTATGGCGCGGCATGGACATTGGAACCGCCAAGCCCACCACCGCCGAGCGCGCTTTGGTTGCACACCACGGAATTGATTTGGCCGATCCACACCACGAGTCCTTCAGCGCCGCGGATTGGTTGCGCGAAGCCACCCGCGCCATCGCTGATATTCAAGCGCGCCAACGCAGCGCGATCGTGGTGGGCGGAACCAACTTGTATCTGCGGCTGCTCTTTGAAGGATTGGTTGAAAGCGCCCGTCCAGACGCTGAATTTCGCAAGTCGCTTGATGCGCTAGACGCCAACGCGTTGCGCGAAAAGCTAATCCAAGTTGATCCTGAAACCGCCGCGCGCTTGCACATCAATGATCGCCGCCGCAGCGTTCGCGCTTTGGAGATTGCCCATGCAACTGGACAACCCGCCAGCGCCGCGCGCAATCAATGGAATAGCACGACAACAATTATTCCCGATAGATTTCAATTGATCTTGTTGGATTGGAGCACAGCCGCGTTGAATCAACGGATCAATTCGCGCGTGCAACATTTCGTGGACGCCGGTTGGCTTGACGAAGTGAATCAACTCACGCGCGCCGCGCCGCTTGTGCCGCAAGCCATGGAGGCCGTGGGCTACCGCGAATTGCTCGACGCGCTTGAAAGCCGTTGCAGCCTCAAAGAGGCCGTTGAAAAGATAAAAATCCGCACGCGCCGCTACGCCAAACAGCAGCGCACTTGGTTGCGCCGCTTTCAAACTTCGCCTCACTGCGCCACGCTGGATGCGGAAAATAAAATATTTGAAAAAATTTCACAAGAGGCGCTCACGGTGCTTTGCGGGGCGATTTAACCCCCATGAACCGTGGTTCTCGGACAACATCTTCACCCTTGGTCACTTGACTCAGCGCAGACATCGGTTAATCATCGCATCCTTATATATGGCAAAGTCCAAGGCAAAAACCTCCGAAACCAAGGCAAAAACAGGCAAAAAGCCTGCATCTAGGGCCGCAAAGAACCCAGTGGCCACCATTGGGGGTTCGCATTTGGTCATTGTTGAAAGTCCCACCAAAGCCAAGAAATTGCAGCAATATTTGGGCAGCGGCTATGTCGTCATCGCCAGCGTTGGCCACATTCGCGACCTTCCACCCAAAAACGAAAAGGGCGTGAAGCAGCAAGTGCCGGGCGTGGACATTGAGAACGGAACATTTGAACCCACCTACGTGGTCGATGGCGAAAAGAAAACGCTGGTGGCGCAAATCAGAAAGTTGGCCGCGGCCGCGAGCGACATTTGGTTTGCAACCGATCTTGACCGCGAAGGCGAGGCCATTGCTTGGCATCTCGCTGAGCTTGTGAATGTTGATCCGAAAACCGCGAAGCGCGTGGTCTTCAACGCCATCACCAAACAAGCGGTGCTTGAAGGTTTCGCAAACCCTCGGCCAATTGACATGGACCGCGTGAATGCGCAACAAGCGCGGCGCATTCTTGATCGCATTGTGGGCTACCCCATCAGCCAAGTGCTGTGGAAAAAAGTTGCCGGCGGCTTAAGCGCTGGTCGAGTTCAAAGCGTGGCCACGCGAATTGTTGTGGAACGCGACCGTGAAATTCGCGCTCATGTTCCAGATGAGAAGTGGAGCGTGTGCGTTCGCTTAACCGATGCGATCGCCAAGGCCGCGGGCATGGGCGAGGTGTGGAACGCGCTCATGTCCAAATTGGACGAGCGCGGCAAGGGTGCGACGCAAAAAGACCAAGCCGCGTGGCTGGATTCCAATGGTGGTTTCGAGGCCGACTTGATCGAGATCAAGGGTAAAAAATTTGACTTGTCGTGCACCAAAGACGCGCCGCGCGACTTGTCCAAAGGCGCCGTGGACGCAGCAACCGCAGTTGGTTTGCAGCATGTTTCCGCCGATCGAACCGCAAATCCTGCGGGCAAGGGTCCCGCTGCTTTCAATGTAAAAGTCACTGGCACTCTTGATCCAAAAGCGCGTTACAAAGTGACTAGCGTGGAAGGCAAGCGTGAGGGTTCCAAGCCATATCCACCGTTTAAAACCAGCACGCTTCAGCGCGCGGGCGGCTCGCTTGGCTTGACCGCTGATCGCACCATGCGCTTGGCGCAACAGTTGTACGAGGCAGGTTGGATCACATACATGCGCACCGACAGTCTCAATCTTGCGCCTGAATCCATCGAGGCGGCTCGCAGTTACTTGCGCACAAATTTCGGCGCAAAATACGTTCCAGATAAAGCGCGCTACTACGAAAATAAAACCGAGGGCGCGCAAGAAGCCCACGAAGCGATTCGTCCAACAGATCCATCGCGCGATCCGTCGGCGGCGATGCGCGATTTGCCGGAGGACCAAGCCAAGGTCTACGGTTTGATTTGGCGCTGCTTCATGGCGTGCCAAACCGCCGACGCCGAATTTGAGAGAACCACAATTCTCTTTCAGCGATCGGATCAAGACACTGGCGCGGTGTTGCGATCAAGCGGCCGAGTGTTGGTGTTCGACGGTTTCTTGCGCGTCAATCCGCGCAGTGCCGAAGACGCGCAACTTCCAAAGCTTCAAAGTGGCGACACTCTCGCTCCATTTTCCATTGACGCCAAGCAATCTTTTAGCTCACCGCCTTCGCGCTACACCGAAAGCAGCTTGATTAAATTTATGGAAGAGGAAGGCATTGGCCGACCCAGCACATACGCCAGCATTGTGCGAACCATTGTCGATCGAAACTATGTGGAACGCCGCGGAACCAGCCTTGAAAGCACTTCTTTGGGCGAGAAAGTCACGGACTTCCTTGTGGCTTGGTTCAACGACATTATTGAAGTTGGCTACACGCGTGAAATGGAAAAAGAGTTGGACGATGTGGCCCAGCGCAAAATGGAATGGCATGAAATGCTGCGCGACTTCTGGAAAAAGTTGGAAGCGGATTTAAAGGAGGCTATTAAAGCAGACCATGTCAAAGCCAAGATGGATCCCGCTCCATATGTCTGCCCCAAGTGTGGCAGTCAAACTGGATATCGCTTTGGCAAGAACGGGCAATTTCTTTCATGCGTGTCTTACCCCGACTGCGTCTATGCGGCGCCGGTTGACCGAGAAGGCCGCCCACTGCTTCCAGAGCGCGTGAATATTTGCAGCCCAGAAAATAATCAACCCATGGTCATGCGCACTGGCCGCTTTGGTCGCTTCATCACCAGCGACTTGCCGCCAAAGCCGCCCAAGGTCAAGAAGAAAAAGAAAACCAAGAAGCAACTCGCGCAAGAAGTTGCCAGCGGCGTTGTGGCGCTGGCGGAGCCCGTGGAGAAAAAGCAATTCATCATCAATGTGGACTTGAAGGGCAAGATCAAATTGCCTTCAGTTCCCCCGCTGCTTACGGATTTGGATTGTCCAAAATGCAAAACCCGCAAACTGAATTTGCGTCTTGGCAAGCGTGGCCCTTGGCTGGGTTGCAGCGGATTTCCAAAGTGCCGTGGCCGAGAAGCTATGGGCAAACTAGATGAAACCATGCAGAAAACATTGGAAGTTGCGCTGGCGAACCACGAAGCCGCCAATCCGCGCGCCGCTATTTTCACCATGGACGATGTGCCCGTGAAAGATGGCGACAATGTGGTGGAATTTATTTTACCAGGCGGTGTGCAATTGCTGGCCATCCATCCAGATTCGCAAGTACCCGCGCCCATCGCCAAAGCTGGTTGATTTATTTTGCGTCAAGCGCTTTTTGACTTGGCATGAAAATGACAATGGCGACCAAGGAGCCAATCGCCATCCACATTGGCACCGTGAACAAATGCTTGTAATTCATCACGCCATTTTCCGTGGCCATGCCGGCGACTTTGGTGGCAAACATGCTGCCCACAATAATTCCAACGCCCACAAAAATCAGGTTGAATAAATTTTGCGCCGTCGCACGGACATCTTTGGTGGTGAATTTGTCGACCATCATAAATGCAACAAAGATGAAGCAGCCAAAGCACACCCCGTGCAGAGCAACTCCGAACATCACCGGGAACAAGTCTGGCATGTTGGCGAATATGGCCATTCGCAACGCGTAGGCGCACAAGCCAATCATGAGCAGCGACTTGTAACTGAACTTTTTAGTCAGCAACGGAATGGCGCCTAACACCGCGATTTCCGTCATTTGCCCAATGGTCATCAAGCCACCACCGCCCACTCCAAAAACTTGGTTGGTCCAATCGGCGAAATTATTCGCCGACGCATTGGCGGCCTTACGTTGAATGGCGCCCAGAAAATCGCTGGTGAACACAAAGTAGAACTGATGAATCATGCTCACAGGAATGGCCACTAGGAACAGCGTGATCAACGGCTGAAGACGAATTTCACCAAGCGCCTCCGCCCACGCCGCGCTTTGCTTGGGTGACTTCGCGGGTGGCGTGTGCGGCAAGGTCAAGCAATACGCGGCCATAACCAAACCCAACAACGCGCTCAATTGAAACGCCACTGCACGCCCCGCATTTTGCGCATCCGCAATTTCAATTTCTGTTCCAACGGCTGGCGTGTATTTACGTAGCAACACTTGTCCAACCAAAATGCCAACGCAAATCCAACCCAGCGTTCCCCACAATCGAATAGGTCCAAAGTCGCGGTCGCGGTTGGATATATTGGCAAACGCAAGCGAATTGGTCAGCGCCAATGTTGGCGCGTAGACAAATCCATAAATAAAACTCAACGTGCAAAATGCCGAGAAATCAGCCGCGCCGGCAAGGTTCCACACAAGCACCGCGCCAATGGCGTGGCTTGCGGCCAGCAACTTTTCCGTGGCAAACTTTCGATCAGCCAATTGCCCCGCGATAAATGGCCCAAAGATGGCGCCCGCAGCACCGGCCGCCAAGCAATATCCAGTCTGATCCAACGTGAACTTTCGAAACCCCATCAGGAATGGGTACAAAATCGGAAGCCAAGCGCCCCAAATCGCGTACTGCAAAAACATCATGATGCAAAGGCGGGTCTTCACAAACGATATCGGTGCGGCGGCTGCGTTCATGCCATGGAATATAGCTACTTTCACGCTACACTCACCAAATGCAAGAACGCCGCAAGACCCGTCAAGTGATCGTTGGAGATGACCGCGTTGGCTATGTGAAGATCGGTGGCGACGCGCCAGTGTCCGTGCAGACCATGAACGCCGGCTTCACCTACGACATTGACGCGTGCGTGGCCGAGATCAACCGCTACGCCGACGCTGGCGCCGACATAGTGCGCGTTGCAGTTCCAGAGCGCAAAGACACCGAGGCTCTACGACACATCTTGCCGCAAGTGAAAGTTCCAGTTGTCGCCGACGTTCACTTTCATTATCAACGCGCGCTTGAGGCCGTCGAAGCCGGCGTGCACAAGATCCGTTTGAACCCAGGCAACATCAGCGACCGCGATCAAGTTCTGAAAGTGATCGACGCTTGCAAAGAGCGCAAAATTCCAATCCGCATTGGCGTGAACGAGGGCTCCATTATTGAACGCCGCGACAAGCAGCGCCGCGCCGAGGAATTAGGAATGTATTTTGAAGGCCATAAATCAGGCCATTTGCTCGCGCTCATGATCGCGAAGCTTGAGGAGTATCTGGAAATTTTCGCCGAGCGCGATTTTCACGACATCGTGATCAGCGCCAAGAGCATGGACGCCGCGCTGTGCATTGACGCGTACACCGAAATTTCAAAGCGCTTCGACCACCCACTGCATCTTGGCGTGACGCATGCGGGTCCAAAATCAACCGGAACAATTCGCTCCACCATCGCCCTGGGAACGTTGCTTGCCAACGGCATTGGCGACACCGTTCGTCTTTCATACGCCAGCGACCACATTGACGAGGTGAAAGATGGTTTGGAAATTCTGTATTGCCTTGGCCGCCGCGAGCGCAAGGGCGTTGAACTGATCGCGTGTCCAACATGCGGTCGCATTCAAGTTGATTTGTTCACGCTGGTCAAAGAAGTTGAAGCCAAGTTGGCCAAGGAAGTTTCGCTGCCAATCAAAGTGGCCGTGATGGGCTGCATTGTGAATGGTCCAGGCGAGGCCGAAGGCGCCGATGTCGCTGTATTCGCCGGCGATCGCCGCGGAATCATCTATGTGCAAGGGCAAAAAGTGGCCAATGTTCCAGAGGAGGAAATTTTGGATCGATTGCTGCTTGAGTGCACAAATTTCCAAGCCAAGGTTCGCCGTGGCGAGGCGAAGTTGGGCGAAAAAAGCGTGGAGATTGTTCCGCCAGATCCGATTGGTGAACTGGGTTCGGGCGTGGACAAAATTCGCAAAGGCTTGGTGGAAAAAATCACTATCGGTGGCCGTTGATGAAACCAACCGCGCATCGCGGTTTCACTCTTGTCGAAGTGTTGGTTGTGGTTTCCATTATCGCAATATTGATTGCGCTGCTGTTTGGCGGAATCACCTCCGCGCTAAAATCATCAAAAAATTCCAAGCAACTCAGCGCCCTGCGCCAGATGTTCACTGGCTGGACGCTGTACGCAAATCAATACACCGATCAATGCCTGCCAGGTTTTATCTCCGTGGAGACGCAGAAAAACTGGAAGGTTTCGTACCGCATGAATGGCAAATTGCAAGATCAAGTCAGCGACAAACTCAACGCCGCGGTGGCGCAAACGTATCCATGGCGGTTGGCTCCCTATCTGAACTATTCATGGGATTTAATGCTGGGATATCGCGAAGACGCCAACTCGATTGAACCATCCACGCTGTGCACAATTCCACCCCTCGCTGTGGAAAGTGAAACTTTAAACGCGGCGCTGCGGCTCATCGCCCCAAAATCACTGGCAGGATCAACCGCCGCGCTACAACCACGATTTGGCTACAACGCTTTTTATCTTGGTGGCTGGTGGGATCTTTCCAAAAATCCAAAGACGCTTGGAGTGCCCCGTCCGTATTTTTGCGACGCGATGCGAACCTCGACTGATCGCTCCGCCAACGCAATGTCTCGCACCGTTGGCGGCATCGCGTTCCCCGATCGCATGACCGTCTTTTGCCCCTCGTCATATCTCACGGCCAATGCGTCCATCACAAACCCTGTCGCGCCTGGCGCATTGAACGGCGAAGGCTTTACAAAATCCATTGCTGCAAAGCAATCGAGCGGTCCAACACAATTGGATTCCGCCGGTGGATACAGCGAGCCTGATCCAACGGCAGTTGGAGCCGCTTGGATTTGTCCACCATGGCTCGGAACGCAGCGAATTTGGAATTGCGCCAATGCCGACGCATTAAGTTTATCTTTATATACCGATCAGGCCGTTCCATTGATGCGCTATTCCAAGCAGATTCCCGCGGTAAAAGCTGATGGAAGCACGCGCCTGCAAACCGACGGCGAACTTGACGACATGCGTGAATGGGTGAATCTCACCGATATCTCCAACGCGCAGCGGCATGACAGCGTCCACACGGGTTCGCTGCGCGCTCCATAAATAGAATCCGTCTTGTATGTGATTTCACGCGCGCAAAAAAGAAAAATCAAAATGCAACCCAAGCCGCGCGGACACGCCTTGGTCTAGCCTTCGCTCAATACAAACCGAAGACTGGCCACACTCACATCGTCGGTGAATGGCGCTCCCGCCGCATGCGTGCGCAACAAGTTCATAACCCGCGCAACATCATCGTGCTCATCCCGACTGTGAGCAACGCAATCAAGAACGCGTTGAAGGCCCAGCTCGTCGCCATCCGCGTTGCGTTGCTCGCACACACCGTCGCTAAAAATCAAAATGCGATCGCTTGGCTGCAATTCAAATTCGCTGAATGAATAGGATTCATCAAGCACACCAATCGGTGGACCACCCATGCATTCAAGGATGGTCGCGGGCGCGCCCGCGCGCACGATGGCGCCCATGGCGTGACCCGCGTCCACCATGCGCATCCTGCGGCCATCGCTTGACAAGCGCATCGCCATCAATGTGGCGAATTCGGATTCACTGCTGTGGCGACGAACATATGAATTGGTTGCGTTCATGGCTTCCAACACTGAACGACCACGCTCCAGTTCAGCGGCTAAAAACGCTTGAATACTGGCCATGAGCATGCCTGCGCCCATTCCTTTTCCCGCCACATCGCCAAGGAAAAACCAGAATCCATCTTCGCCTTCACCCGCGCCAATAATATCTCCAGCCACAACTCGACCAGGCTCGCAATGCAATTTCCAACGCCATGGTCCAATTGAACCTTCATCCGTGGGCATCAACCTCAGCTGCACATCGTGCGCGGAGGCGATTTCATTTTGAATCTGCTTTTGCCGCACCGCCAAATCTCGCCGTCGAATTTCACCCAGACCCATGCCAACAAATTGCGCCAACGCTTGAGCGAAAGCGGCGTCATCCGCGCCGGGCGTCAACTCACTGGTGGAATCTAAATATAAAAACCCTTCAATATTCACGCCAAGAAAAATTGGAATACATAAGGCCGCAGTCACTCCTTCGCCCATGATGCTTTCGGACATGTTCATCTCGGCGGCGTCTTCAAGTCGAACAGGTTTACCCGCTGCGGCGGCGCGTAAAAGTGTGCGGCTAATGCGCGCGTCTGGATCCTGATTTTTATTTCGAAGCTCCATAGCCAGTACTTGGCATGCTGATCCTTCTTGACCCCTCAACACCATGGCGCGACCAAACCCAGTTCCTTGAAGCAGAGCCGATGCAGCTGTTGTTGCCAAAGATTTTTCATCAGGGGCCTCCTGCATTTTCGCCGCAACGTCCAACAACACTTTCAAACGACGCCCAACTAAATTTTCAAGCTCATGCTGCTCGACCAATTTCACATCCGCAGCCGAATCCTCGGACGAAACGTGGATTAAAGTCATGGTCTCGCCGCCTAAATCAACTCGCAAGACATACGGAGCGATTCCCACTTGATCCCCGTGCGCCATCACGCATGGCTCTTGCGCGGGCAACACAGTTCCATTGATCATCGTTCCATGGCGCGATCCATTGTCCACCAAAGTCCACTTGCCTTCGATGCAATTCAGCGTGGCGTGCCGCCGTGAAACATGAGCATCATTCAGGTGAACCACGCTGTCCGTAGCGCGACCAATGGTCACCGCCTTGTCAGGCGTAAATTCGAATGACTCGCCCTGACCTTTTAAAAATAAAAGTTTCAGATTTGCGCTCAACGAACAGTTTCCGCAGGTTCTCTTTGCAGAGCGGCGTTGTTCTCGTCCAACTCTTTCAAACGAGTGGGCCGCCGCGGCAAACCAATTTGCGCTGCCGCGATCACGGATTCCATTCGTCCCAATCCGCGATCCGCCAAACCCTTGAAGGCCATGTATGGAAATAGCGTCAGCAACGCCACCGCAAGTCCGCTTGCCGTGGTGATCAACGCCTCGCCAATTCCACCGGATACTCCGCGCGGATCCGCCAAGCCACTTGTGTTGCCCAGCACTTGAAAGCTTTTAATAATTCCAATCACGGTTCCCAAAATTCCAATCATCGGACTCGCCGTGATGATGGTGGAAAGAATTACGGAAAATCGCTCCAAGCGATGGCGCTGAATTTCCGCCGCCGCCGACGCCACGCTGTCATCGCTGCCGTCAATCACCATGCGGGCCGCCACGGCCATATCAGGCAACGTGCTGCCATCGCATAATTGAATCACCTTCTCACGCTTGCCGGCGCGCAACGCCTCCACCAACGCGTCCACTTGTGTTTTTGACTTGCGACTCCCGGTTTTGGACCAGAAAATAATCCGCTCCACCGTGAGTGAAAGCGAAAAGATGGCCAAGAATAAAAGCGGATACATAATAAATCCGCCGTGTTGAAGAAAGCTTAAAAACTCGTTGAATGCGCTGCTCATGGGCGGCATCATAGGCACTCTTGGCAACTTTATATACTGCAAACGATGCTTGAATTGAAGACGCCACAACTTTTGAGCGACGACGAATTGCTCGCGCATGTCGAGAGCGCGCTTGCGCACACCATCGCCGCACGATCTCTCGCCTCCAAATTAAAAGAAGCCACGCACTACGCTCTTCTGGGCGGCGGAAAACGCGTGCGTCCATTGTTGTGCCTGCACTGTTGCGCTGCCGCAAGTGGAAACATGGATAACGCCATGCCCGCCGCGGTGGCCATTGAAATGATCCACGCCTTCAGTTTGGTGCATGACGATTTGCCCGCGCTTGACAATGACGATCTTCGCCGCGGCCGCGCAACAACCCATGTCGCATTCGGAGAGGCGTTGGCCATTCTGGCGGGCGACGCGTTGCTTTCCATCGCAATGGAGCAGGCGCTTTCAAGCAAGATCGGCGCGGCGCACATTGCGCATGAACTGGCCACGTCCACCACTGAAATGATTTCCGGACAAGTGCTCGACACGCTTGGTGGATTTCCAACAAATTTCAACGCCGCGCAACAATTGGAATTAATCCACCGCCAGAAAACTGGCGCCCTGATCCGCGCGGCTTGCAGAATGGGCGCGTTCGCCGCCGGCGCCACCGCCGACACGCTTGACCGCTTCACACGTTGGGGCGAAACCATGGGGCTTATGTTTCAAGTGGTTGACGACATTTTGGACGAGACCCAATCCAGCGAACATTTGGGTAAATCCGCGGGCAAAGATGCCATACAGGGCAAGATGACCTATCCAAAAATTCACGGCATCGCATGGAGTCGCGACCATGTCAAGGAATTATTAGCGCAAAGCGAACAACTTCTCAAACCGCTTGGCCTCGCCGCGCAACCACTACGAACAATGGCGCAAACGCTGGCCACTCGCACCAAATAAATCTTTGCCGCCTTTCGCTGAAGCAGCATTTCCAATGACAAGCGTCAATTTTTTTACAAATGCTCACCCCCTATGGACCGCCGCCTTTCGCGTGAATTTGTCCAATTTAATTTTCGCATCAAGACGTGACTTTCACGCCACATTTGGCTAGACTTCCCCTTAGGCGATTCGCCTTTCACATTGACCAACGACATGCAAATTCTTCCAACGATTCATTCCCCCGCCGACCTCAAAGCTCTGGCGCCCTCCGCCTTGCCACAACTTGCCGCAGAAGTTCGTAAAGCCATTTGCGATCAATGCATGACTTCCGGTGGACACCTTGCGCCAAATCTTGGCGTGGTTGAACTCACCATCGCCATGCATTACGTGTTTGACTTCAGCCGCGACCGCATGTTGTGGGATGTTGGCCATCAGTGCTACACACACAAACTGCTCACGGGTCGTCAAGCTCTCTTGGGTCGACTTCGACAACGCGACGGCATGGCTGGATTTCCAGAGCCGCGCGAAAGCGCGTATGACCTTTTCAGCGTGGGCCACGCCGGCACCGCAATTTCAACGGCTGTTGGAATGGCGCGTGGTGATTCACTCAACGGCGAAGGCTTTGATGGAACAAATCCAAATGGTCGCCGCGTTGTGTCGCTCATTGGCGACGCCAGTATTGTCAACGGCCTCGCCATGGAAGGTCTCAACAGCGCAGGCACATTGCGCCGCCAATTCCTAGTTGTTCTCAATGACAACGGCATGAGCATCGCCAAGCCTCAAGGCGCTTTGGCCAGTTACTTTGATCGCATGCGCATGAGTCACGGCTACGCGGAATTTAAAAAGCGCGCCAAGGATGTCGCAAAACTTATTCCTGGCGGCCGCGAAATGTCCGAACTGTATCACCGCATGGGCGACATGAGCAAAGCCGCCATCAGCCACGACGCGTGGTTTGAACACTTTGGAATTGTCGCCGTTGGACCAATCGATGGACATGATTTTAATTCGCTCATTGAATTCTTCACCGAGGCCAAGCACTTCGACCGCCCAATGGTGTTGCATGTCAAGACCGTCAAAGGCAAGGGTTTTTCATTCTGTGAATCAGATCCATCCGCGACGCATTCGCCTGGACCATTCTCCGTGCCCGACATGGAAAGTGAAGGCTGCCGCATTGAGTTGAAGAAAAGTTCCCGCTCTTTCACAAGCGTTGTTGGAGAGGCGCTCACTGAAGTCATGAAGCGCGATCCAAAAGTTGTCGCATGCACCGCGGCCATGCCAGACGGCACCGGAATTTCCAAAGTTGCCGCCGCATTTCCAGAGCGAACTTGGGACACAGGCATTTGCGAAAGCCACGCATTGGACATGATGGCTGGCCTTGCAAAGACCGGCTGGAAACCTTTCTTCGCCGTGTACAGCACCTTCATGCAACGCGCTTTCGATCAAGCTTTCCAAGAAGTCGCGCTGCAAGGTCTCGCCGTTCGATTGTTGCTTGACCGCGCCGGCTTGGTTGGCAACGACGGCGCTGTGCATCATGGATTCTGCGACATCTCATTGCTCGCTTCGCTTCCAAAAGCCGTCTTAATGGCCGCCATGGATGAGCCAAGCCTCAAGGGCGCGCTTGAATTCATGCGCAAGCACGACGCCGGCCTCAGCGCGCTTCGCTATCCACGCGAAGCCGTCAGCGATCTGTACACCAAACAAGATTGCCCCGAATTTGTTTTGGGCAAGGCGCGCGCGCTTGTGGAGCACGCTTCTCCCGACGCTGCGGTCATGGCTTATGGAATCATGGCCATTGAAGGCGCTGAAGCGCTGAAATCCCTTGACAGTGAGTATCGCGTCAACTTGTATGACGCGCGCTTCGCCAAGCCAGTAGACATTGAACTCATTGAATCGCTGCTGAGCAGAAATATTCCAGTGGTCACCGTTGAAGATCATTCCGTGCGCGGCGGATTTGGAAGTTGTGTGCTTGAAGCCTGCAACGAACGCGGCCTAGACACTCGACTCATCACACGCATGGGATTGCCCGATCATTGGATTTATCAAGGCGAACGACGCGAGCAACTCGTGGAGGCCGGCATTGACTCGACCAACATCGCCCGCACTATTCGCGCCGTGGTGGAAGCCGCTCCAAAGGCTCATCGCGCCGCGACCAAAAGCACGGTTCGCGCCTCCTAATTTCCGCGCACAAAGCCGCGATCAACTTTATCTTTTTCCCTTAGCTTCAAAGCGCATTTCGCCTAGGATTGCTCAACCATGTTTGAATCACTCTCTGAAAAATTAGGTGGCGCGCTTCGTCGACTCTCCGGCCGCGGAAAAATCACCGAAGAAAATGTCCGCGAAGCCATGGCGGATGTTCGAACCGCTTTGCTTGAGGCCGATGTGCATGTTGAAGTGGTGCGCGACTTCTGTGACTCCGTTGTGCAAGAAGCGATTGGCAGTGAAGTCACCAAAAGTCTCAACCCCGCGCAGGAAATTGTTGGCCTGGTGCACAAGAAACTGGTGAGTTTGATGGGGCCAGTCGACCCCAACATCATGTCTGTCACTCCGGGACCAACCGTAGTTCTGCTGTGCGGTTTGCAAGGCGCAGGCAAGACAACAACCGCTGGCAAATTGGCCGCGCGCTTAAGCGAACAAGGCCGCAGCGTTCTGGTTGCGGCGTGCGATTTACAGCGCCCCGCCGCCGTTGAACAATTACGAATTGTCACCGAGCAAGTTGCCGCCGAGGGCAAAGGTGGCGCGCGCGTGGCTTTCTTTGGCGAGCCCGACAAGTGCGCGGAATATGGCAAGGCTGTTGGTGTTTCAGTTGGCGTTGCGCAACGCGCGTACCGCGCCGCGCGCGAGGGACGCTTCGACACCCTCATCGTTGACACCGCGGGCCGCCTGCATGTGGACGACGCGCTCATGCGCGAATTGCAAGGTGTTCGCCGCGCCACCGAGGCGCATCAAACTTTGTTGGTTGTGGATTCCATGGCCGGTCAAGACGCGTTGATCGCGGCGAAATCGTTTCATGAGCAATTGCATGTCGACGGAATCATTCTCAGCAAATTCGACTCTGACAGCCGCGGAGGCGCCGCACTAAGCGTGAAGTATGTCACCGGCGCGCCCATTCTTTTCGTGGGTGTTGGCGAGCGCTTTGACGCGCTCGAACCATTCCATCCAGAGCGCATCGCCGGCCGCATGCTTGGCATGGGCGACGTGGTCAGCCTGGTTGAGAAGGCGCAAAAAGAAGTCGACCAAGATGAAGCCGAACGCATGGCTGAGCGCATGGCCAAGGGCCAATTCACCATGGACGATTTTCTTTCGCAGTTGAAATCACTGCGGCGCATGGGGCCCATGAAACAAATTTTGGGCATGCTTCCGGGCGTGGGATCAATGATGAAAGACGTGAATGTGGATGACAAGCAACTCGATCGCATCGAGGGAATCGCGCGCAGCATGACCGCCGCGGAACGCAAAGATGTTCGCTGCGTTGACCAGCAAAAAAGTCGCGCGCGACGCATCGCGGCGGGCAGTGGTTCAACCATCGCGGAAGTTGGAAAGCTTGTGAAGCAATTCGAAGTCATGCAAAAAATGACAACACAACTCGCCGGCCTTGGAGCCATGGGAAAAATGAAAGCCATGAAGGATATGGCGAGTGGCGGCCCCGGCGGCATGCCAAATCTTGGCGCGTTGATGGGACGCAAGTCCACCCACACCGAAAGCATCAAGAGCAAGTTCAAGTCGCGCAAGAAGCGTTGAAAAACCGCTAATTCAGCGGCAATAAATCATCCGCTTCACCACTACTCCACGCTTTCACGCGCGGCATGATCACTTCGCGCCCGTAAATTTTCAAACATGCCGCCACCGGAATACTGAGCAACATTCCGTACACGCCCGCCAACGCCGCGCCCGCCAACACTGCCACGAAAATACTCACGGGCCCCAAGTCGGTGGCGCGTCCGGCGATCACTGGAATCAAAACGTAGCCCTCCAATAATTGCACGATTGCATACACCAACGACGGCCCGACCACGATCCACATCCAACTCATGCGCGCCTCCTCGGGCAACACAAGTTGGTCAACAATCAACAGGCCAATTGCAATCGGCAAACCCACCGCGCTTAAGTACGGCACCACGCTAAAAAGCCCGATCACAAGTCCCAACGTGATCGCGTATGGAACGCCGCACACTTTCCAACCAATCGCGAACAGAATCGCCATGATCAAACTGATCACAATTCGTCCACGCACAAATCCGCTCACCGCGTGATCCATTTCGGCGATCAACTTCACGGTTCCCTCTCGGTGCTTCTCTGGAATGAAGCCGCGCAACTTGGCGATAGCCGATGGAAAGCTGACAGAGAAAAACCAAAAGTAAAATGGAATCAACGCCGTCAAGAATCCGATGGTGAGAAATTCAAGCGCCGTGGTGAGCACGCCTTGCACGCTTGAGCCAAACATGTTGGTCCATGAAAATCCCGCCCCAACCTGCGCCCCACTCTGCGCGCCACCCTGTGTGCCCAAATACCCGCGCTTGTTCAAGGCCTCCTCCACCGCAATATCAATGGCGGCTTGGTTCACTAATTTTTTTGATGGTTGGTCCGCACCCGCCGCGTCCTTCGCGGCGGCGTCCGATTCCGATTTCTGCTTTGCGGCATCCACGCCTGCGTGCGTCTTCGATTTTGCGGCATCCAAAACCGCGTCGCGATTGTTTGACTTCGTCGTCGCATCGATCGCATCCGCCGCAAATGAACTCGACGCAATGCCACTGCCAGAACCAACATTCTCACTGAACCACGAGCGGATTTTTTGCACTTGATCTTGATACGGTTCCGGCACCACCGCTTGCGCGCGATCAATCACCGAGTTGAAGCGACCGCTTCGAAATGATTCCACAAATGAAACACTTTGACCAATCACAATGGGCACCGCGATCACCAAAGAAACAAGCAATCCCAATCCCACTGTTCCCATGATGGTTCCAACCGCCGCGGGACGCGACATGCGCAAACGCTGGCACAAACTTTCCACCAAAGGCTCCACCAAGTACGCCAATCCAAATGCGATCAACAACGGAACCGTGACCGACCGCATGGCATAGCCCGCGTAGAAAATCACCACGAATAAAGCGATCACAAGCGCGTCACGCACGCCTTGGATTTGCCACAAGTGCAATTTAGACAGCCGTGTTGAGTCTTGTTCGTCGGACATGCGGCGAATGTTAAGCGATTCCCCACATTGGGGAGATGATCCCAATTTCTGAAATGTAAATTTTGTTCGTCAGCGTTCTAGCTTCAGCGATGTTGCATGGCGTTGACCAAACGATCGCGTCCAAATGCCTCGTCAAAATCAAACACGCCGCGAAAATCGTCGAATGAATCTTGCGGGGTCTTGCTCAACAATCCTGCGTCAATCATTGCAAACACAATGCGTCCAAAATCATCGGTGCGTTGCACGTGCCAACTTCGCAACACCACGGGCGCCAACAAACCATATCGCTCAATGGCAAATTCCCTCAAACCCATGCACAATTGTTGCCCGGAAACATGTCGATCCGCCTCGGAGGAATCCAAACCTTGGGACATCTCCACCGTGCGCGACAATCCCTCGCGCACAAATCGGTATGCGGTCAATGGGTATGGACCAACTTTTGCGGCAAGTTGCTTCAAATCAACATCCACATTTGAATGTTGGGTTGGCTGCTGGTTTGGTTGTTGGGCTTGCTCTGACGACACGGTTCTCTTTATGTATCGGTTGAATGACTCTTGAAACTTGGATGCAACGGCTGAATTGAAACTCCAATGGTCTTTGAAAACCAATGAATTCACACAAGCCTAGGTCCAGTTTAGCCACGGTCAAATACAATTGTGATTTTATGCAATACCAACAAACCACTCAATTTCTCTTTGCCGCGTCAAATTCAGACAAGAGCGCCGCGCGTGAATTACTGTCGTTTCACCACGTCGCGTTTCACCCACTTGCGCTACACTCCCTGCCATAAGCGATCGCTAGAAATCGCATTCGACCCATTTACTGGAGAACCTTCGATGGCCTGGAAGCGAATCACGTTCATTGCTCTTATTCCTGTCTTGTTTGCGGCATGCGTACCTCAGCAGAAATATGACGATCTGTTGA
>CAIKXA010000005.1 GCA_903831295.1 uncultured bacterium
TCTTTGGTGTCACGGTCTTCACTTGAAGGCACACGCCACGTCGCTGTGGGCAACGAGCAAGATCTTTCACCTTGCTTTTGGCTGGCGGATTGCGTCGGGGATTTTTGATGAGTTGATTAATCGTTGGCATAATTGAGTCACTTGTTGGTCGAAAGACCGGGTCGAGAAGTGTAACGCAAGTTCACCGATTTCGCAGGGTCGCAATGGCCGCAACCGCCATTTCGTCGCATTTTGTGTTCTCAGGGTGCTCCGCATGGCCACGAATCCACACCGGATTCACCGTGTGAATAGCTCGGATTTGGTCCAATTGCTGCCATAAATCAATATTTTTGACAGGTTTTTTGGCGGCCGTCTTCCACCCACGGACTTTCCACGCGCTCAACCACTCCTTTAAACCCTTGACCACATATTCGCTGTCTGAAATCACCCGCACCTGAGACGGCTTTGAAATTGAGTCAAATCCACGAATAACCGCGGTTAATTCCATGCGATTGTTGGTGGTGCCGTGCTCCGCGCCCGACTGAAGCAATTCACCAGAACCGCCAATTTCCCGCAAGATAAAGCCCCAACCACCAGGACCGGGATTGCCAGAACACGCGCCATCTGTGAATAAATCAAAATTTTGCACCCATTCAATGTACGCTGAATTCAACCCCGCCTGCGTCAATTTGATATTTAATGATGCTTGACAAAATGAGGGTTTCGACTACCTTTGCCGATCCACCGCACTGAGAAAAAGCAATGACACCAGCATTTAGACAATCCCCAGGCCGAACCCGTCGACGACGCTCCCACAACGCGATCAAGGCAACTCACACTGTCTTATGCCCAAACTGCGGCGCCGCAAAGCGTCCGCACAGCGCATGCTCAAGCTGTGGCTATGTGCGACCAGGTCTGCAACTCAAGACCGGTCAGATAGGTCAATAATTCATGCGACTTGGCGTGGATGTCATGGGCGGCGACAATGCGCCCGACGAGATCCTGAAGGGCTGCATCGCCGCGCTTCCAAAGCTTGCGGCGGAAGATGAACTTGTCCTTTACGGCGATCGACGCGTCATTGAAGAAACATTCAGCGAGCGCGGCATTTCAGACAAGCGCTTGACGATTGTCGCAACCACCGAAGTGATTGGCATGGATGAGTCCCCTGTTGAGGCGATTCGTTCCAAGCGCGACGCGAGCATGGTTGTGATGGCCAAGGACGCCAGCCCAAAAAATGAAAATAGACTGCACGCCATTGTGAGCGCGGGCAACACCGGCGCCATGGTGAGCGCGGCGCAAATGCACATGCGTCGCATTCCAAATGTGGTGCGACCAGGCATTGCCGTTACGGTTCCAACCTTCGCGGGCGCCGTGGTGTTGATCGATGTTGGAGCCAATATCGAGCCAAAACCAGTGCATTTGGCGCAGTACGGAGTGATGGGCGCCATCTACGCCAAGATCGCTTGCAACATTGCAAATCCGCGCGTGGCCATTATGAATGTGGGCGGCGAAGAAGCCAAAGGCACCGACGACATTCGACTTGCGCGCGACTTGCTGCGCGCCGCCACGGGTTTAAATTTCACCGGCTTTGTTGAAGGCCGCGGCGTGTTTGACGGCGAAGCCGATGTGGTGATCACCGACGGCGTGGTTGGAAATGTCATGATTAAACTTGCGGAAGGATTGTCCAGCGGCATCTTCAAAGCGCTTGCGCGAGAAGTGTTGGCGATTGATCCCGAACTGGCCACGCGTCTTGAACCAGTGGTCAAGAGTTTGTACGCCAAACATGACTATCACGAATTTGGTGGCGCTCCACTTTTGGGTGTGAACGGCATCGCGTTGATTTGCCACGGATCAAGCCACTCGCGCACAATTATGAACGCCATCACGCGCATGAAAATGTTCGCAGCCTCTGATATCAACGCGCAAATGAGCGAGCAACTTGGACACATGCGTATTTCCGACGAGGTCTCTGCGTGATACAGCCCTCCGGCGCGTGCGGCGTCCGGATGGCGGGCACTGGGTCCGCTGTTCCGGAAAAAATTCTCACCAACGACGATCTGTCGCGCATTCTTGACACCACCGATGAGTGGATCACGCAGCGCACTGGCATTCGCTGCCGTCGAGTGAGCGATCAATCAAAAGAAGGCACATTTACGCTGGCGCGCGATGCTTTGCGACGCGCGCTTGATGCTGCTTCCATGAAGGCATCGGATCTGGATTTGCTGATCATTGGAACGTGCACCGCGGAAATGCGCTGCCCAAGTTTGGCCTGCCGCGTGGCTGGCGACGTTGGCGCGATCAACGCCGGCGCGTTCGATGTTACGGCGGCCTGCAGTGGATTTGTCTACGCGCTGAATGTTGCGGAAACAATGGTGCGCTCGGGCCGGTACAAAAATGTTGGCGTGATTGGAGCCGACGCCATGAGCACCATGGTGGACTACCAAGATCGCTCCGTCAGTATTTTATTCGGTGACGCGGCGGGCGCCGCGATTCTTGTGCCCGACCCAGACCTGAACCGTGGATGCATTTATCAAACGCTTGGCTCCGATGGCCGCGACTGGACCGGTTTGTACATTCCAAATCGCGCGCAAGAAGTTCCAGAGGCCGACAAGGACAATCCAATTCGTCTTGGCTATTTGCGCATGGATGGCCGCGAGATTTTTAAATTTGCCGTATCCAAGTTCCGCGAAGTGATCGCCGACGCGTTGGAGAAAACCGGGCTGACCGCCGACGATATCAGTCAGATTGTTTGCCACCAAAGCAACGCGCGCATTATTGAGAACGCGATTGAAAAATTAAAATTACCGCGCGACAAGGTGCTGATCAACATCGATCAATATGGAAATTCCAGCTCTGGAAGCGTTGGCTTGTGTCTGGATCAAGTGTGGCGCGCCGGCAAAATTCCAGCAGGAAAGCCCATGATTTTGGTGGCTTTTGGTGGCGGCGTTACTTGGGCCAGCAATGTGTGGAATGTTTAATTTTGTACGATTCATTTGTTCGCGTCGCTAATTTTTTTCATGTTCGCTTGGTGGATTTCCACTTGGGAGTATTCAAATGAGTCTCAATGCAATTTTTCTAGCGCCTGGCCAAGGCGCGCAAAGCGTGGGTATGGGCAAGTCATGGCGCGACGCAAGTCCGGCCGCTGGCGAAATTTTTGCGCAGGCCGATCACATCGCCCACTTTGAAGGCGGCCGCACGCTAAGCCAACTTTGCTTTGAAGGGCCCGCCGAGCGTCTGAATCAAACTGATGTCAGCCAACCCGCGCTGTTGGTGTGCGCCATCGCGTGCCACGGCGCGCTTGTTGAGCAACATGGAGCGATCAATATTTCTGGAACGCTTGGACTTTCTCTTGGCGAGTACACGGCGCTTGCTTTGGCGGGCGCGTTCACTTGGCAAGATGCGCTGCGGCTTGTTCTTATTCGCGGTCGACTGATGCAGCAAGCGGCCGTCGCCAGCCACGGCGGCATGGTGGCGCTGATTGGTGCCGACGAGGAAAAAGCCAATGCGGTGTGCGCGGCCGCGGCGCAAAGCGATGTGCTTGTGCCCGCCAACTTCAACGCGCCGGGACAAATTGTTTTAAGCGGCCACGCTGTGGCATGCGATCGCGCCTGTGTTGAAGCCAGCAAAATTGGCCTGCGCGCCAGCAAACTTACGGTTGCGGGCGCGTTTCATAGCCCGCTTATGGCGCCGGCGGCCCAAGGCATGGCCAAGGCATTGGCCGATGTTGAAATCGCCCCGCTTCGCTGCCCTGTTTGGAGCAATGTCACTGGAAAACCGCATCAAATGAACGACGCGGCAAGCGTGCGACAATTGCTGGTGGATCAACTTGTGCAACCCGTTCGTTGGGACGCCTGTTGCGCCGATATGATCGCATGGCGCGCGGCGCAAGGCTTGAGCGAGTCATGCAAAATTCATGAGCTTGCGCCTGGCACCGTGCTGCGCGGTTTGATGCGACGGATTGACAAAGCCACCGAGGTCACCACCCATGATTCAGTTGCGGAAACTCAAAATGCTAAAAGTTAATTTCAATTCAACACGTCGCGTCGCCCTTTCGTTGGGCGCCCTTATATTTCTTGCGCCAGCATGCGGCAAGACCGAGGTGAAGCAAGCTGAAGTTGTTGAGGTGAAGGAAGTCGCGGTTGAGGAGGCTCCCAAAGAATCCCTCAACGACATGATGAAGCGCCTTGGAATTGACAAACGCGTGCGAGTTGAGGACGCCGACAAGGCTCCCGCCGACGAGAAGCAGGCCGAGGCCGTGCTTGTGTTCTTTGACGCAATGGTTCGCGGCAACGCCGAAAAATTATCCCCACTGATGTCCAATTTGGATCAAGCGGTATTGGCTGACATGAACAAATCTGGTCAATGGAAATCCGCCACGCAAAATATTTCGCGCGTGAACGTTGGCTGGACCCCTGGCTCCGAATCTGGATCGCTCACAGTTCTTGGTTTCTATACCGTGGGTGACGGATTCGCCGCGCAACTTTGGTCACTTTCGCCCGCGGAATCTGACAAACCATCGATCATGACCGCGTTGCCATCGCCGTCAAAAATAGATGAAAAGTTGCAAGGCAACAAAACCGACGCCCGCATCAAGCAGTGGCTCGCGATGAATAAAGATGAAATCGCCTCAGCCAAAGCGGCCGACGAAATCATTGAAATTCCTCAGCAAGATCGCTCTGTCAAAGGCGAATCAGATAGTTCGAGCGGTTCCGATGAGGGCGCCACTCCTGGCAATCCCGCTGGACCCGGTAGACGAAAACCAACTGGCAAGCCGGTGGATGCGCCGGGTGGTCCGCCATTAAAGCCCCGTTGATTTACACATTTGTTGTTTGTGTGAATTTGATCTGCCGAGTGTGATTCAAATTATTTTTCTTGGATACACTCGCACCCTTACGTGAAGCTGTTTGTGTCATGCGCATTCAACAGGAGATTGCATCATCGAAAAGCGAGTCGCCATTGTCACAGGAGCCAGCCGCGGAATTGGTAGAGCGATTGCGGAACGCTTGGCAAAAGACGGACGCCATGTTGTTGGCGTGGCTCGCACCCCGGAAAATCTTGCAGATGTGATCAACGCCGTGCAGGCAGCGGGCGGATCCATGGAAGGCATGGCGTGCAATGTTGGCGACGGAGTGGCGCTTGCCGCTTTGGTTGAAGCTGTCGCAGAAAAGCACGGGCGCCTGGATATTCTGGTGAACAACGCCGGCATTACCCGCGACGGTTTGCTGCTGCGCATGAGCGATCAAGATTTTGACGAAGTGATTCAAGTGAATTTACGCAGCGCGTTCGTCACCTGCCGCGCCGCCGCGCGACCAATGATGCGCGGCCGATGGGGACGAATTGTGAATGTTGGCAGCGTGAGTGGCTTGATGGGAAATGCTGGACAAGTGAACTATTCCGCCGCCAAAGCCGCGCTGGTTGGCATGACCAAATCAATCGCCCGCGAACTTGGTTCCAAGGGCTTAACCGCCAATTTGATCGCGCCTGGATTTATTGAAACCGATATGACCGCTCGTTTGCCGCCACAAGTGAAGGAGGCGGCTCTACCAAGCATTCCCCTGCGTCGCTTTGGCCTTCCAGCGGACATCGCCGCGGCGGTTGCGTTTATCACCAGTGAAGAAGCGAGCTACATCACGGGGCAAGTGCTTGCCGTTGATGGCGGCATGTCCATGTGATTGATAAATATTGTCCGTGCATGAATTGCAAATTTCCGTTAGCATCCCGACCTTCAGACCTGTCCATTTTTGATTTAGGAGAAGCCCGTGACTGAGCAAGAGATCGAAACAAAAGTAATTGGAATCGTCGCCGAACAAATGGGTGTTGATAAAGATCAAATCACCCGCGAAACCAGTTTCACCAATGACCTCAACGCTGACAGCCTTGATACGGTCGAACTTGTGATGGAACTTGAGGAGGAGTTTGACACCCAAATTCCAGACGAACAGGCGGAGAAGATCCACACTGTCGGTCAAGCCGTTGATTTCATCAACAAGAACTTATCCAGTAGCAAGGACAAGTGACGCGCGAGACTTCTTCAGTCTCGTTCGCCTAAAATATTCCCATGCGAACCATCACGCTTCGCCGCGTCGTGGTCACTGGACTCGGTGCCATCACCGATGTCGGTTTGGATGTCAACTCTTTCTGGGACGCCCTTTTGGCTGGCAAGTCTGGAATTGGTCCAATCACCAATTTCCCGCAAAATGAAGAGTGGACAACCCGCTTTGGCGGTGAAATCCGCGCATTTGATTTGGAAAAACATGCGGGCATTGATGTTCGCGAATCCAGGCGCATGGACAACTTCGCAATCTATGGACTTGGCGCCGCCACTCAGGCCGCGACCGATTGTGGAATTGATTTCACAACCGGTGATCCTGATCGCCGCGGCGTGGCTGTTGGCAGCGGCGTTGGAGGCATCAACACAATTGAAACTGGTTTGTACAAACTGCTGGAAAGTGGTCCGCGCAAAGTGAGTCCCTTCATTGTTCCGCGGCTCATGGTCAACGCGTGCGCTGGTCAAATCAGTATTCGCTACAACCTGCGTGGCTTCAACATTGCCACGGCAACGGCTTGCGCCTCTGGCTCGCATTCAATCGGCGCCGCGTACCAAGCGATTCAACGCAATGACGTTGATGTGATGTTCGCAGGCGGAGCTGAAAGTGGAATTGGTCCCGTGTGCGTGGCGGCTTTCAGCGCCATGAAAGCGCTCAGCACTCGCAATGATGCTCCAACAAAAGCCAGCCGTCCATTTGACAAGGACCGCGATGGATTTGTGCTGGCCGACGGCGCGGCGATTCTTGTGTTGGAGGAATTGGAGCACGCAAAAAAACGCGGCGCAAAGATTTACGCCGAAGTGATTGGCTACGGTTCCAGTGGCGACGCATTTCACATTGCGGCGCCAGATGAGCAAGGTTCTGGCGCGAAACGCTCCATGTCATGGGCGCTGCGTGATGGCCAAATCAACGCGGATCAAATTGGATACATCAATGCGCACGGAACCAGCACGCCATTAGGCGATCGCGCCGAAGTAAACGCGGTTAAGCAACTCTTTGGCGCGCACGCTTACAAACTTGCAATGAGCAGCACAAAGGGCGTCACGGGTCACGCGCTTGGCGCGGCGGGCGGCATTGAAAGCGTCGCCACAATCTTGGCCATTCACAGAGGAGTCCTGCCCCCCACTATTAACTTGGACAACCCCGACGAGGGAATGGATTTGAATTTTGTCGCCCATACTCCGCAAGAACGCAAATTGGATTTTGCAATCAACAATTCATTTGGATTTGGCGGCCACAACACCAGCTTGATCTTTAGCCGCTTCAACGGCTGATCGTGTCGCTCTTACAATCGACCATATATGCCCCGCAATATTCCAGTTGGTAACGGTGACATGTTGGTCGCCTTTGACGACCTCTATCGCATTCGCGATTTGTATTGGCCGCATGTTGGCCAACCAAACCACACCTGCGGACACTTGCAACGCTTTGGTGTTTGGGCCGACGGACAATTTGCGTGGATGGACAGTCCAGGCTGGTCGCGCAATTTTTCCTACAAGCACAACACGTTGCTGACCGAGGTGCGCTTGCGCAACGATCGCCTTGGCCTGGAGTTGGTGTGCCACGACGCGGTGGACTATTGGAGCCCGGTGTATTTCCGCCAAGTGATTGTTAAGGATCTGTGGAATCGCCCGCGCGATGTGCGCGTGTTTTTTCATGCGGATTTAAGCGTGAATGAAAGCCCCGTGGGCGACACCGTTGCCTTTGATCCGCAAACTGGCGGCTTGATTCACTACAAAAACGATTTCTACTTTTTGTTCAACGGCAGCCATCCTGCGGGCGTTGGCGTGACCACCTATGCCACGGGCGCTAAAAGAATTGGCGAGGCCGAAGGCACGTGGCGCGACGCGGAGGACGGCATGTTGAGCCGCAACAGCATTGCGCAAGGCAGCGTGGACAGCGCGGTTGGTTTCCAACTCACGCTTGCTCCAAATGGCAGCGAGACCTGCGTGTACTGGATCGCGGCCGGAAAAAGTTACGATGAAGTACACGCGCTGAACAAGAAGGTTTGCGAAAAAACTCCACAGCGCATGCTGGATCGCACCGAGGCCTATTGGCGCCTGTGGTCGCAACAGGAATTTTCTGGTGCGGATCCGCTTCCAAAACATTTGCAACAATTGCAGACGCGCAGTTTGCTGATCGCTCGCACGCAAATTGACAATGGCGGAGCAATCATCGCGGCCAACGATTACGACATCACGCATTTCGCTGGCGACACGTATTCCTATATGTGGCCGCGCGACGGCGCGTTGGTGGCGCAGTCGCTTGTTCTTTCGGGGCAAAGCGAACTTAGTCGAAAATTTTTCCGCTTCTGCGAGCGCGTGCGCCACCCCGACGGATATTTCCACCACAAATACAACCCAAATGGAACGGTGGCTTCAAGTTGGCATCCGTGGCTCACGGAAAAGCCCTCGCTGCTGCCCATTCAACAGGACGAAACCGCGCTTATTCCATGGGCTTTACGCCAACATTTTGTGAAGTTTCGCGATGTGGAATTCATCAAGTCGCTCTACAACCCGCTCATTGTTGACACCGCGAACTGGATGATTTCATATCGCGACCATCACGGTTTGCCGCTGCCAAGTTGGGACCTGTGGGAGGAGCGCCGCGGAGTGCATTTGTTTACCGTGTGCGCAACCATTGGCGGCTTGCTTGCCGCCAGTCAATTTGCGCAGGATATGGGCGCGCATGATCGCGCCACCGATTTCAGCGAAGCCGCGGACCGCATGCGCTTGGCCATGTTGAAACACATGTGGGATCCGGAGCGCCGCTTGTTCGCGCGCACCGCCATCGCCGCCGAAGATGGTTCGTATCGACTTGACTTCACTTTGGACGCGTCGGCATACGCATTGTTCGCATTTGATGTATTGCCCGCCAATGACTCGCGTGTGTGCGACCACATGCGCGCTATCCGCGATCGCCTTTGGGTGCGCACGGAAATTGGCGGCATCGCGCGTTACGAACGCGACCCGTATCAGCAAGTTGAGCACAGGGAACTTGAAAATGTTCCGGGCAATCCGTGGGTGATTTGCACGCTATGGTTCGCGCAGTGGCTTATTGCCAAGGCCAACAACATCGCCGAACTCGATGAGGCTATTCCCTATCTTGAATGGACCAATTGGCGCGCCTCATCCAGCGGTGTCTTGGCGGAGCAATATCATCCTTACACTGGCGCGCAAATTTCCGTGAGCCCTTTGACTTGGAGCCACGCCACGTTGATCACCACATCCATGCAATATCGACTGCGGCATGCGGAATTATCCGGCGCGCAAACCCCCGTTGCGCAACGCGCCACAAGTGATGGCGCGTCCGCATAAACAAGCGATATTTGCCTTAAAAACAATCAAAACATAATTTCAATCGACCCTTTGCGTGGCGATTGAATCTGCAATTGAGAATTGGCGAACAAACTCAAGTGAAATCTTCCCGACTCGAAGTTGCCCAGATCATTGAGTCATCTAGTCGTGCCATTGCCACTTGGACTGTTGATCAGCATTACCGAGAAGATGACACTATGGAAATGCGTTACGGCGCGAATGGCCGGCGCATGTGGAACCAAGAAGTACTTTCGCGAATTGCCCATCTTGTCGAAGCCGTCGCACTAGGCCGTGAGCAAATTTTTATCAGCAACGCGCAGTGGTCTAGAACCGCGTTCATTGCACGTGAACTCAACTCCAAAGATCTGGCGCACAATTTAAATTGCATGCGAAGCGTATTGCTCGAACAATTTCCAAAAGTGATTTCGGATTTGACCACGCCAATAATCACCAATGCCGTTGAACATCTAGCAAAACATGACGAGTGCCTGGATACTCCCTTGACGTATGCCGGACCGTCACGGGATCTTGCCCGCATGTATCTCCTGCACCTGTTGCGCCGAGATCGCAACGAAGCGGATCGCTTCATTTCGGAACTCTCAGGCAACGGAATTGGCTTCGCCCAAATTTGCGAAGGAATTCTGGTGCCAGCCATGGCTGAGATTGGCCATATGTGGCACGTGCAAGAAGCCAGCATTGCCGATGAACATTATTGCACCAACGCGACGCTGGGAATTTTGGAGGTGCTTCGCTCCAAGACCCCCCACAAAGCGCCCAATGGATTTCTCGTGGTATCCGCTTGTGTTGGAGGTGATTTGCATGATCTTGGAATTAAAGTTTTGTCCGCCATTTATGAAACTGAAGGCTGGACCGTGGAATGCCTTGGCGCGAACACTCCGGCGCAAGAAATTGCGGACTCCGTGGGGCCGCAGGTTTATCGAGGCGCGGCCGATCTGTTAGCGCTTAGCGCCACAACAAGTTTGCGCCTCCGTTCCATTCAGAATGCCATCAAGGAAGTGCGCGCCACTCCAACAGGAAGAAATATTCCTATTTTAGTGGGCGGTCAACCATTTCAACAAATGGATGATCTCTGGCAAGTCGTGGGAGCCAACGCCCAATCTTCAAACGCTTCCGAATCGCTTGAAATAGCCTATCAACTTGTGATTCAATCTCGATAAAGAATCACAACATGTCCGCGGCCAAGCTTGCCAATTCACTGCGCTCCGTGCGGCTGAGCGTGACATGACCCGCGATGCGTTGTCCCTTCATACGCTCAATCAAGTGCGAAAGACCGTTGCTTGCTGCGTCGAGATATGGATTGTCAATTTGTCCAATATCTCCAGCGAGCACAATCTTGGTGCCCTCGCCCACTCGACTGACAATGGTCTTCACCTCGTGCGGCGAAAGATTTTGCGCCTCGTCAACGATAATGAACTGATGCGGAATACTGCGACCGCGGATGTAGGTCAGCGGCTCCATGACTAATTTTCCGCCAGCCACAAGTTGATCCATGCGCTGCTCGGCGGTTTTGCTGTCGGCTTCATTGCCGCTACCGCCGCGGGTTGAGAGCAAATACGCCACATTGTCGAACACGGGCTGCATCCACAGCGCCAGCTTTTCATCTTTATCGCCGGGCAAAAAACCAATATCGCGGCCCATGGGCATGATGGGTCGCGCCACAAGCAGTTTGTCAAAGCGTTCTTCACGCAGCACTTTGTGCATGCCCGCGGCTATAGCCAGCAGAGTTTTTCCGGTGCCCGCCGCGCCGATCAGCGAGACCAGGCGAACTTCATCATCCAACAACAAATCCATGGCCATAGTTTGTTGCACATTGCGCGCGAGAATTCCATAAATTGGTTTTCGCGGACCCGTGACTGGAATCAAATGGCCAGTGTCGGAAAGCACTCGGCCCAAGCCCGTGTGGCTTTCGTCGGCGTCATCTTGCAGTACAACAAATTGATTGGCCACCAAGTCGTGGGCTTTCAGTTCGCCGCCTTCAATGGTTCGAAAGATCAAGCCTTCCAATTGCTCAATGCTGAGTTGGCGCTCTTGATAAAGCTCGTCAATGGTTGCGCTGGGACAACTCAACATGGCGTATCCGCCGTAAAGCCAATCGGCGTCCACGCGGTCGGCCTCAAAGTCCTCGCTTGGAATATCCAACGCGTCGCACTTCACGCGAGCGTTGATGTCCTTGGAGATAAAAATTGTCCGCAGACCACTGGCATGCAACCGATGCGCCACGCCAAGAATTTTGTTGTCGGCCACATCAAGGTCAAGCGCGAAAGGTGTTTTTAAATCGCAACGTTCAATGCGGATGGAACCGCCTTGCTCGTTCCACACCACGCCCTCAAAGAGCCTTCCAATTGAGCGCATCTTGTCCAAACGGCGAATCACGCTGCGGGCATTTCGCCCAGTTTCATCGTTGTTTTTCTTGAAATGATCAAGTTCCTCAATCACTTGAAGGGGAATCACTACCTCGTGTTCCTCAAACTTGAACAATGCGTTGGGATTGTGCAACAACACATTCGTGTCAACCACAAAGTGTTTGCGCAGGTCCGCGGCGGAACCCGACCCCACTTGAATTTTTGTTGTAGGCGCACCCACGGAATCCGCGGATGGCTTGGATTTGTCGGACTTGGTTTCAGACGGCGTCCGCGATGCGGAAGACGAAGAATTCTTCAAGAGGCAAAGTCCCTTCGAAAAAGTGCGCAGCAGAGTGGAAGCACCACAAGTCAATCAACCACCCGACATACTAGAGTGGATTCGAATTGCCCCTGAGTCAAGTTCGTGTGAACTTTATATTTTAAAAATATAAATTTTCTTGCGCCCCGCAAACCGCCGCGTTTTGAAAGGGTCGCCCCAAGAACGTTCATGCATTGCATTTGGTGGCTAGAATGCCTGACAAGGAGAACTCATGTCCATTTTAAGATCATCCAATCCGATTCTTGCCGAAGGCCGACTTGAAGAAGCTTTGCGAAGCTCTCCAAATTCACAAGCCACCGTCACAGTTGCTGGAGTTGTAAATAAGACCACGCTTTGCCTCGCAGTGGCCGTTGTGTTTGGCGCGTTGGGCAACGCATTTGTGACGGCCAATCCAAGCTCCGTATTTATGGTGAGCATGGCGTCGTTTGTAGTTTCCTTAGGAGTTGGATTCGCCTTGTTTGGCCGCCCAAGTTGGGCGATATTTCTGGCGCCAATTTATGCGGCGGTGCAAGGATTTTTCATGGGCGCGGTCGGAGTTGTGCTTGACACCATCCTAAAATCAAAGGGCATCGCACTCACGGGTGGCATCGCGCTGCAAGCATTCATCATGACCGCGGGCGTGGCGTTGACTTGCCTCATTCTGTACCGTAGCGGCGCCGTGCGCATCACTCAACGCGGCGCGTTTATTTTGTGGGCGTGCGTGCTTGGAATTGGCGTGACCTATTTGATTTCATTTGTACTCAGCCTGTTTGGTGTGGCCACTCCGTTCATCTCGTTGCCAAATCAAACTGGTGGTTCAACGGGCGCTTACATTGGCCTTGCCATTAACGGACTCATTCTGGTGGTGGCGGCGTTTACTTTTATCGCCGACATTCAACAAGTTGATCAGGCTGCCAAAGAAGGTGCGCCAGCGAGTAGTGAGTGGTATTTGGCGTACGGCCTGACCGTCAGTTTGGTGTGGATTTATTTTGAGTCAATGAAAATTATTTTCCGCCTAGCCATGATCTTTGGCGGCGGAAAGCGGGATTGATTCTAAGCGCGCATACATCATGAAAGTTGATCCATGATTGGTGAACTTGTGCTAGCCATGGACGCCGTAGCGCCACGGCATCTTGCGGCAACGTGGGACAACACTGGCTTGCTTCTTGGCGATCCATCGCGTTTGCTTCGGCGCGCCTTGCTCACGATTGATCTAACCAACGACGTGCTTGATGAAGCGATTGCGGCCAAATGCGAGGCGATTATTGCGTATCACCCGCCTATTTTTGAGCCGCTGAAACAACTCACAGCCATGCACGCGCATGAGCAAATCCTGCTGCGTTGCGCGGAAAACAAGATCGCTATTTTGTCGCCGCATACGGCGCTCGATGCCGTGCGTGGCGGAATGACAGATTGGTTGGCTGACAAGATTGATGCGGGTGCGCGCGTGGCGTTGGAACCAGCCGCACACTTAAATTCTCCAGGGACGCAAGTGAATTTTGCGCACACGTCGGCGCGAGAACAACATCAAACGCTAAAAAAAGATCAAGGTCAAGATCGAGTTCAGGGCCAAGGCCAAGGTCGGGCGCTCACGCTCATCAAGCCGCGGACAACCAACGCTATCGCAAAACAACTTCGAACCTCGCTGCGACTTTCCGCTGGCGATGTTGCGTATTGCGAATTGCAAAAGTCACGCCGGCATAAATGCGTCGCGGTTGTTCCTGGCTCAGGAGCCAGCTTGCTGGCACTGGCAATCGAAGCCGGCTGCACGCTTATGGTCACCGGCGAGGCCAAGCACCACGATGTGATCCACGCGCGTGAAATGAATTGCGACATGATTTTGCTTGGCCACACAAATTCCGAGCGTGGGTTTATGCCGCACTTTGCCAAACAATTGCAACCACATGTGCCGCAGGTGCGTTTGTTGGTGAGCAAGCGTGATCGACATCCGCTTCACAGCGCATAGAAAGAACTAGAACGCAAACTCGCCGTGCGGATGTTGCGCTTCTGAGCCGCGGCGGAATTTGTTTGAGTTGCCCACTATTGAACGCCAACAAAATGCCGCGCGGTTCTGGCGCGCATGCGTAAACTTATTTTGCTTCACTCAATGTTTCACGAGCCAGCAAAGCCGCGCCCAACATTCCGGCGTCGTCGCCCAATTGGCTTGGAACAATCTCGCAGCGCTGCAATGTTTGTGGAAAAACCACGCGCTCAAAACTCTCGCGCACTCGATAAAGATAAGGTTTTCCAAGCGCCTCAGAAACGCCGCCGCCCAACACCACGGTTTGCAAACTCATCACGGTGATCAGATTGGCGATAGTCAAACCCAGCAATTCGGCCGAGGCATCCACAACCTTTCGAACAAGCGGATCGCCCTTGGAATAGCACTCCGCCAGCACGCCGCTTCCAATCGCGGATGGATCGGGCTTTCCTTCGTCGTCTTTTTCCCGGTTCAAAAACTCACGCAACATGCTGTCGGGATAATGCCCAAGCAACATCATCATGCTGCGCACCAAAGCGGTGCGGCTGCAGTGATCTTCAAGAGTTCGATGGCCTGGACCAGCGCCCGGGAAAAGCACAACGTGTCCAACTTCACCCGCGGTGTGAAATGGACCGCGCCACAATTTTCCATTGAGAATCATTCCGCCACCAATGCCGGTGCCAATCCACATGGCCAACAAATCGCCGCGATTTTTACCCGCGCCCAAACGGCTTTCGCCAAACGCCGCGACATTCACATCGTTGTCCACCACCACCGGCATGTTCAACTTTTTAGACATGATGTCGCGCAGCGGAACTTTTTTCCATCCAAGATTGCCCGCGTGAATCACGCTGCCCTTGTCCCAATCCACGGCGCTTGGCGCTCCAATGCCGGCGGCCTCAATATCTTTCATGGAAAGCTTTGCGTCTTCGCACGCGCGCTCAATACCTTCAACCATGCGAGTGAGGACTTTCTCGCGGCCCTCGGCGGCCTTGGTCTTGCGGCGCGAGCGCCCAACAATTTTTCCTTTTTCGTCAATCACGCCAATGCTCATGTTGGTGCCGCCTAAATCCACGCCAACAATTGGACCAGCGAAACGTTGTTTGCGATCTGCCATGTAAAGAATCTAACCGACCTTGCGCCACGCTTGGTTACACTCAAACGCGTGACAGAGAAACACACACTTTCGATCGAGGAAACAGCGCATGTGGCCAAATTGGCGCGGCTCGAAATTGCGCCCGCGAAACTGGAACAGTACCGCGGCGAGCTGGCCAATGTCCTAGGCCATGTGGCCAAGTTGAAGTCCATCAACGTGGATGGCATTGAGCCGCTCACAAGCCCTGTGGATTCAACCAACCGACTTGCCGCCGACCAACCTGGTGCCACGCTTTCATTGGAAGAATTATTTATGAACGCCCCCGCAGTTGAAGGACGCTTCATCGCGGTTCCAAAAGTTTTGGCGGAGGAAAATTCATGAGCGCGCCATTCACGGACGCCGTTTCTATTGGCGAAGCGGTTCGTTCCGGCGCCACCACCGCTGAGCAAGTGACCAAGGAATTTTTAAGCCGGGCGCAAAAGGCAAACGCATCATTGAATGCGTTCCACGAAATTTTTGAGAGCGAAGCCATGGAGGCCGCGCGCGCCGTGGACGCGAAAGTGAAAGCTGGAAAAAATCCTGGACCGCTCGCTGGCGTGCCCATGGCCGTGAAGGATAATTTGGCGACCAAGGTTGGACGAACAACTTGTTCAAGCAAAATGCTAGAGCACTATCGCTCGCCATTTACGGCGACTTGCGTTGAGCGTTTGCAAGCCGCGGGCGCGGTGGTGATTGGGAAAACAAACATGGATGAATTCGCCATGGGTTCAAGCACGGAACATTGCGCATGGGGACCCGTGAAAAATCCGTGGGACACCACGCGTGTTCCAGGCGGTTCCAGCGGTGGCAGCGCCGTGGCCGCGGCCGCTGGTTTATGCGGTTTTTCCCTAGGAAGCGACACCGGAGGCAGCATCCGTCAACCCGCTTCTTTGTGTGGTTGCGTTGGATTCAAACCAACCTACGGCCGCGTTAGCCGCTATGGCTTGGTGGCATTTGGAAGCAGTCTTGACCAAGTTGGACCGCTCACCCGCAGCGTGCGCGACGCCGCGCTTACCTATCAAGTGATGGCCGGCCTTGATGATCGCGATAGCACCACCGCGGATCTCTCCGTGGAAGATCCAATGAAGGATCTTGACACTCCAATCGCAGGGCTTCGCGTTGGCGTGCCCAAACAATATTTATGCGACGCCAATGACGCCGAGGTGAACTCATGCATAAACGACGCGCTGCAACGCCTGCAAAAATTGGGCGCGACTCTTGTTGAAGTGGATCTTCCGTTGACGGACATTGGCATCAGCACGTACTACGTGATTGCGCCGGCGGAGGCTAGTGGAAACCTAGCGCGCTTTGACGGTATTCGCTATGGACACCGCGCCGCCTTGAAGACAGGTGAAAGTTTGGACACGCTCTACTCGCGCAGCCGAGCCGAAGGATTTGGTCCCGAAGTGCAGCGGCGCATCATGCTTGGAACTTATGTGTTGAGTTCGGGTTATTACGACGCGTACTACGGCCGCGCGCTACGTGTGCGCCGCCTCATCAAGGCGGAGTTTGACAACGCCTTCACCAAGTGCGATGTGATCGCGGGACCTGCGAGCCCGTCACCCGCATTCGCGTTTGGCGGCATGAACGATCCGCTGAAAATGTATCTGTGCGATGTCTACACGGTGAACACAAATATCGCTGGTTTACCCGCTATTTCACTGCCAATTGGCTTTGCCAAAGATGGCCCCCATTCGCTGCCAATTGGCCTTCACCTGCAAGCTCCGGCCTTCGCCGACGCAAAATTATTGCGCGCCGCGCGAATGGTCGAGAAACTCTTTCCAGACATCCTCCGCCAAGCTCCTCATTCTTAAAACCACGCAAGCACCACATCACTGCTTTGTTGCGGAAGTGACGGGAACTGTTTCGATTGGCCTTGGTATTGATCCCAGCATCCGCAGTTGCGAATAAAAAGCGTCTACCAAAGCGTCCGCCTCCTTCACGCGCTCACCAAACAAACCCACGGTGGCTTTCGCGCTCTGTACGCCATGCGTGGCATCGCCTTTGACAACAAGTTCACCTTGATCGTTGTTCAGCGTGATGACGGCTATGCGCAATCCATCGAGCTCATCGACTTTAGAGATGACAGCCATTTCGATTGCCCTGGCTCCTAAAATTGCGGCTTGATACGCCTCCGACCACCGCCCCTGCGGACATTTCTCAAACGGCCTGGCGCCGTCAATGTCTTTCTGTTCGCGCGTTGAAGCCATGGTGTTGATCACTCGCTGGGATTCCGCCGGCGTGAGTTCTCGATTCACGCTGGCAAGATCCTTAGGAAACACCTCGTTGGAAACAACGATTGGTTTTGGCGTGGAGCAAGCGGCGCAAAAAATAAACGCCAACAACATGCCGCACGCCAAATGTGTTTCAATTTTATTCACGACCGACACTTTACCCACTTCTCATGCTTGCATGTTTTGCAAAGCCGCCTTGACCATGCGCAAAACCGCGTTACTTACGGCAAATTTATTGAGTTTTGCCACATCAACCCATCGCAATTTCGCGCCTGAATGAAAAACAACTTGATACACACGAATGCGAACCGTTCGATGGGTCGTGAGAAATTCAAATTCCCGATGGAATTTTTTTATCTTCTTGATGTCGGGCCGCTCGCGCAGCAACTTTGCGGTGGAATACACGCTGGACGATTCAACAACAGGTGGCGACAACATTCCCGCCCACAGACCCTTGGCTGGTCGCGTCTCAACGCCAATCTTGGAGCCACGAATTTCCACGCACGCGTGATGCACCACGGTTTTTCGTGGCGCAGCGGAATTGCTCAGCGGAACAAATTCCTGCGAGTTGGCTTTGAAGGAACCACAGCAACGCTTCAGGGGACACTCGCCGCAGCGCGGAGCGCGAGGCGTGCAAATAGTCGCGCCCAATTCCATTATCGCTTCATTCAATACCGCAGGTGAATTTGCGGCGTGCACCAACTTTTGCGCGGTGCTCCACAACCACTCATCAGCGATCGTGCCTTTGGTGGTTTCACGTCGATCCGCAATTCGAGATAACACGCGCGCCACGTTGCCATCCACAATTGGCGCCGCTTGGCCAAATGCAATGCTGGCAATCGCGCCAGCCGAGTAGCGGCCAATTCCCGGAAGCGTTTGCAACTCCTGTACGGAACGCGGAACGCGCCCACCGTATTGCGCCACGATCATTTGCGCGGCGGCTCGTAGATTTTTGGCGCGCCTGTAATAACCCAAACCCTGCCACAAAGAAAGCACGGACAACTCGGTGGATTCGGCCAGGCGTTTTGGGTTGGGAAACCGCCTCAAAAATGCTGGAAATTTTTCCGCAACCCTGCTCGCCTGCGTCTGTTGCAACATGACTTCGCTCACGAAAACCCGCCACGGATTGCGCCTTTTTCGCCATGGAAGATCACGAAAAACACTTGGAAACCACGCTTCCAAGCGCGCCCCAATAGCTTGCACATTCGGCACTTGTTTGGCAACCTTTCTATTCACTTTGGCGAATACTCCCTTGCGACACTGGCGCTACCCATTTACCCTACCCGACCTCTCAAAGGTTCACAGACCCCCACATTGTTATGGCAAAAATTTTCTACACAATCGATGAAGCCTGCGGCAAGCTTGGTAAGAACAACGGCCAAGTTATGGATTTGATCAAATCCGGCAAGCTGCGAGAGTTTCGCGATCGAGGTCAGTTGATGCTGAAGGTTGAAGATGTCAACAGCATCGCCACTGATATTGAATCTGATGATGGCCTTGATTTAAAAATGGGATCGGACATGGTCAATCTTGGTGGCGAAAGCGATAGTTTCGAACTTGACCTCACCGACTCCGCTTCTCCAGCCACGATCGCGGATCCAAAGGGTGATAGCCCTGTTGGTTTAACGGCTCCTCAAGGTATTGAAGATGATTTGTCACTTGAACTTGACTCAATGGCTGGCGCGGAAATTCCAGCGCCCGCATCACAATCAAGCGCAGGCTCAGATGTGTTCTCATTGGAACTTGATGATTTAGATTCACCAAACACAAGCGCCGCAGCTGTGCCCGCCGCAAAATCTCCCGCTGCAATTCCTGCAATGTTGGATGATGAGTTGCCCACGCTCGAACTTGATTTATCCGACTCGTTGCCCGCGCCGGTAGTGGCGGCACCTAAAATTACCCCACCTGCAAAGACAAACAATACGGATCTGGACACCATGTCGCTTGAAGACAGTTTGGCAAGCGGCATTGTGCAAAGCCCAGCCAAAAGCTCAACAACAAATGCGGCCAATGATTTCGATCAAACAGTTGAAGATAGCCGCGAAGCCAGCGCAATGGGATTTGATAGCCGAGTCGACAGCGCTGTTGGTGCTTCCGTTGGTTTGGAAGCTGACCAAATCAATTTGGATCAACCTGGTTCAGGCAGCGGACTTCTTGATCTCACGCAGGAAAGTGAAGACAGCCAAATGGGCGCCGCGCTTATGGACGAGGCTTTCCAAGGCGATGACGAAGAGGCTCCAAAAAATGCCAGCGGAATATTTGGCGGCGCCTCGGGTGAAAGCGGAATTCATGACGCTCCTATTGTCAATACAGGATCCATCGCCGCGGCTTCACCTGTCTTTGCAGCAGCAATGTCTGGCAGTGAAATGTACAGCGGTTCCTGGAGCGGCATGACGATTGGACTTCTTGTGCCAGCTCTCGTTGGCCTGACCGCCACCGCGTCCATGTTGGTTATGAAAACAATTGGCGCCACTCCGGAACTTGCAATGTACTTCGCCAAAGATTGGGTGATGTGGACCGGTGGATACGCCGCTTCAATCGCAATTTGCGGAGCCATTGGCTTCTTTGTTGGCAAAGCCACAGAGTAAGCGGACCGTATCGCAATGTTGACAAAATATGGAATGAACCAGTGGCTTCCAACAGCGGTCATTTTGTGGCCAGTGGCCGCCGCATGCGCATGGTTGGCGCAAGGCGGTCAACCAATCTGGTGGATTCCCTGCGCGTTGCTTTTGTTGATTTGGCTGGCATTTGCGGCATTTTTTCGTGATCCGCCGCGGCGACCAAGCGCCAATAATCCGACTGATTTTTTAAGTCCCGCGGATGGAACGATCAGCGCCGTGATTCGCGTCGCGCACCATGATGCGACCAATGGCCCCGCGCTTGTAATCCGAATTTTTCTCAGCGTGTTGGATGTGCATATCAATCGCGCGGCGTATGACGGCACGGTGGTTGGTCTGCGGCATCAACCAGGTCGATACCTTGACGCGCGAATGTCGGCGGGCGCGCGCGTGAATGAAAATCTTTTACTCACGTTGCGTTTGGATGACGGCCGCATGTATGGCATCCGACAAATTTCTGGCGCCATCGCGCGTCGCATCATTTGCCGGGTGAAAATTGGCCAGCGTTTAAATCGTGGTCAACGCTATGGAATGATCCAGTTTGGATCCACCACCGAGCTGATACTTCCCCAGCCCGAGTGCGCCACGAGTTTGGTGCAAGAGGGCTCGCGCGTGTACGCCGGTCGTACCGCCATCGCCCGCCTGAGCGCGCCTGGCTCAACCAAATAAATCTGAATCGTCTTCGCACGAATCATTTGGCCACGCGCCGAAAATTCGTCGATGGATACGCGCGTCAAACGCCAACTGAGTGGCAAGCGCTTGACAGACATCGCCAAGTCCAGCTTCCGCTTGCGTGGGCCTGCTGCCCGCGGGACCCACAATCAGAATCGCCGCAAAACATTCTCCATTGGCGCGACACGGCGCAAGCATTGCCCAGCGTTGAGCGAATGGATTGAAATCGTTTCCCCCAACAAACTGCCTCACATCGTCCACCACACACGCTCGATCCGAGCGCAAAACCCTTGGAAGTTGAAGTGTTTCCACATCGCTTAAAAGCCGCGCCGAAAGAATCGCGTTGGAGCCACCGTTGCCCGCGCATGCCGCAAGACCAGTGCGTGAATCCGATCCAACCAACCAAGACACAATCATTGCGCCAGGCAAACATCGCTCCACAAAATCCACGGCCGCCCTGGACGCGGTCAATGGATCCAACGACCGCGCCAAGACTTCGGTCAGAGTGGAAATCTCGGGCAACTTTAATTTTGGAAACGGCGTCCGTGGAGCGTGCTCTTGCAATACGCTCAAAAGTTTTTCAAGATCGCCCGTCACATGATTTTCGTCATGCACTTCCGTCGCGAGCGATTTCAAAGTGTCAATCCGATCGGTTCGTTCACGATTGATCTGGGCCACACGCACCGCCGTCCGAATAATTCTTACAAAATCATTCGGCGACATATCCGACACAACGCGTTGCACATTTTCAAACGCCGCAAGCGTGGGCGACACGTCTTGGGAAGATTCACAGAGCACCACAATTTTTGTGTGTCTTGAAACACGCTGCAAAAGCTGGGCGGTGTTTGAAACTTCAACCACGTCCTCGGTTAAATCCAGCAGCACCGCGTCGACCACTTGTTCCACGCAGCGAATTCCCGCCCGCGTTGCGCTTGGAACCATTTCAATCTGAAATCCATCATCCACGAGTGGTCCAACCAAGTCTGACCAATTTGAACATGCGCCAGCCAAAAGAAGCCGTCCACACTGTTCATGCCGCGAAGAATTAAAGTTTGATTCCATGCCATGAAATCGACGCATGCGGGCGACGACTTATGCGCTTGCATAAATAGAAACACGCAGGTGTTCCGTCTGTGCGGTCTAGTTAGGGTGTTCCATGGCGTTCACGCCACAAGCGCACCGCTTCCGCCTCGCGTGGATACACAGGCAGCGCATTTTTGGGCGCCAAGGATCGATTGCTAGCCAACATGCGACGCGCCACATGCAGCACCGCCTCGGCGGTGGGTTCAAGCGGCACAATCTGAATGTCCAGCGCTTCGGCGCGCGCTTTCCATGGGGCTGGAAGATGTTCATCGGCGATCAGAATTTCCCCAAACTCAACGGGCCACTGCTCGAGCGTTCGCACGCCCACTTGCTCTGGATCATCGTTGCCTTGTGAGGATTGACTCACTTTCGCCATCCAACATCCATCATTTTTTGCGGCCAAGGCAACCCACGCAATCTGATCGAGCGCGATGCTTCCCGCAATGACCGCGGATTCGCGCGCCACCACCGCGGCGGAAATCTGAACGATTGGAATGGAGAGAGATTCGGCGATCACTTGCGCCGAGGCGTGCGCAATTCGTAGACCGGTGAATCCACCTGGCCCGGCGTTCAAAGCCACCGCGCCAATTTGATCACGTGAGATATTGGCGCGCGCGCACAACCGCTGCACGGCCGGCAACACATCCTCCACTAGACGGTTTTGCGTGTCGATCGATTCACATGAGATCGCGTCGCAATGACTCTCAAGCGAAATTGGACCGAGCGCGACCGAGGACTTTCGTTGCGATGTCTCCAAAGCCAAGATCATGCCGAGAGGATTCACCGCGGGGTCCTTGAAGCAAAAATCCGCAAAAACATAATGAAATTACTCGCCAAGAGATCCCTCAATGGAGCCAATGGGAATTGCCCCTCGGGCCAATTCCTGCGCGTTGGAAACCTCGTTACTCAACATCAATGGAAGCACCGCGCCATGCTCATGATCTGAATTCAACAACAAGAATTGCGGTCCCGCGGCGAGCACACCTTCGGGAACGGCCGCGTGACCCGCGATGAATACTTTCACGCCCCATGCCGCCGCCAATGCCGCCAATTGCTCGGGCTTTTGATTTCGCCCCCACGTCATTTGCCACGCGCTTCCCAGCCGTACCTCGTAGTCGTCCTCCACAAGATCGCGCTCTAAAATTCCCGAATCGAATGTCTTCATGTCATACAAACTTGGAAGCGAATGCGAGCACAAAATTCCATTTTTGGTTTTCACCGCCAGTGGCAACGCCCTTACAAAAACTCCAATCGCCGCATCGACAATTTCTGCCTCGTCGCCAAATGAGCACAACAGTCCCTCGCGGAACAACTCCGTATTTTCGCCGGCTCCCTTGCTCACTGGTTGATTGAATGCCTGTGCCAATTCATGATTGGCCAACATCACATGCACTTGCCCTGGATATTTTTCAACCAGCCTGGCAACTTTGGCCAACATGCGCCAGCTCATATCCGCGCCATGCGTCAACCGCTCTCCGTGAATCAACTCATGCAGGATCACATTATTTTCCGGCTGTTCAAGCCGCGCGAAGTTGACCACTTTCACAAAATGAGTCGGATTATCGTGCAAATCGCCAGTGACAAGAAGCCGGCCAACGTCACCAAGATGCACGCATGAACCACGCCGCTTTGGATCGCGCCGAAATATTTCCGCCGCGCGCTCTAAAAGTTGCGCAACGCCAAGCGCGCCCAAATGATCCACGTCCGCCAACTTCAAGGAGCCACCGTGGCGGCTACAAAAAAACGCGCGCTTCCTGTGTCGGTTGAGATCTCAAGCGGCGCGTACACAAATCCCCCGCTGGACTTGACCACGGTGAATCGAAACACAACATGCACACGGTCGCCAACACGCTTGCTAGAAATCATTTGCGCCGTGAACGCCGGATTGATGGATGCAACCGCTCGCACGGCGTCCCATCCAGCCGGTTGCGGCTTGCCTCTGCCAATTGTGCTTTCAATTTCCACCTCAAGATCAACGGGCTTGTCCAAGGTCAGTCGATCCGGCAGCACGATCGATTCAGTGATGAACCAACGCCGCTCATCCATCTTTGGATCAAAACGCACACCGGTGCTTTCATGGCGAATACGAAACGGAAGAATCGGACAATCCTTCACGTCAGTTTCCACGCACCACCATTGTTGAAGTTTGCCTTCAGGCACCATTGAAAAATCCCATCGAACGAGATATCGGGCGCGCGCGGGATCCTTGGCGGGATCAAAGTCCACAAATTGAGGCGCCGCGCCATCGCAAGAAAGAATGTGAAATGGAGCTTTGTTTGGGCTAGAAATCTCAACCACGCCGCGCGTCTTGCCTTTCAACGCGTCGATGAACGCGGGGTCCACCAACAACGGAAATTGCACGAGTCCTTTCATCCTGGCGATCAATGGTTGGTCATTACCCGCGAATGTCACGAACACCTTGGCATCTTTTTCGCCTGGTGTTCCCGGCGCGTCGAGCGACGCGAGAAGTTCAATGTCGCCGCCCGCGGGAATTTCCTTGTTGGCTAAATCAGAAAGCGTGGTGCACTTGCAACTTGGAAATGCGGATTCAATGCGAACGGTTTTGGTGGAGCCATTGTGAATTATAAATTTGCCTTGTTGTTGCGATCTAGGCTTGACCACGCCAAAGTCAATCAGTGGCGGCGTAATTGTGAACTGAGAATTTTGGATTGGAGATGTGTTTTGAGTGGCGCTGGATTGCGTGGCGGATTGCGCATTCAACATGCTTGCCGCCGCAACCCACATGGCGAAGCAGGCCAAACCACGTGACGTGTTGAATGAGATCCAAGTCATGCCATCAGTTTACGTGAATTCACGCGATTCTTGAAAGCAAAATCACTGCCCCTGAAAGTTGCTTGTGCGCAACCCTTGAAGCATCAATTCCGCAGCGGTGGAGGCCCTTTGAATCGCGGCAGCGGTTCGCGCCACGCCAGCGTCAATCCCGGCAGAGTCATGCGCCTGCAAGGCTTGTTGAATCGCCGGAAATACGCTTGGCGAATAGCTGTTGGATGGATCCGTTGCCACCCAAAGATTGCGATACCAAGGGCGATCGGCCAAGCCACTGTCATCTTTGAATGCCTTGGTGAATTTGCGAATTCCCATGAGCAGACGCTGCTCGGATTGCATGTCGCGCGGATGATTTTCCAAAATCGCCACGTCGACCAACTCCCCCTGCGTCTGCAAGGAGATCAACATTGGACGGAGAATTTCAAGCGTGGATTTTTCTTGATCCGTCTTGGCGAGTTGCATCAACCCATCAAGCGCCTTCAAGCCAAGTCGCCCAATTTCTCCGTACTGATACGGCGGCAACTTTTGATTGGACATAAGCGCCGTGAAAGACAACGTGGCGCGCGTGACCATGAGCGCTGGTTCGTAGTTCTCGCCAACCGTGGCGCGATACCAAGCCGTGGTGTCGTAATTGCTGTGATAGCTGGAGCCCTGTGAACCGCCCGCTGAAATAGCGATCGCCGGAACCACCATGCGGCAGACAAATCCAACATGATCGCTTCCACCACCTAAAGTTCCAAAGAGCGTGTCGGATTTATTATTGCTCAACATCACCGACAAGGCGTTGTTGCTTGGATCGCCCGCAGCTGGAATCATCGCGGCGCAATCCTTGGCGACCTGGGTTAATTCCGGAGTGAGCGCCAAGGACAAGTTGGGCCCCATCGCCGCCATGTCAAGATTGACATAAGACACGATTTTGCCCCCCATTTCATTGTCATGCCCCTCCACCCACTCGGTGCTTCCAATGATTCCAAACTCTTCCGCGCCCCAAGCCGCGAAGATGATTGAACGCTCCGGCCAAATTCCTTGCTTGGCCAATTGCGCCACACAATTCGCCGCCTCCAAAAGACAAATCGTTCCCGCGCAAGGATCAGCCGCGCCGTAGCCCCATGCGTCGTGATGGCATCCAACAACAATCACCTCATTAGGACGGCGCCAACCTTGAACCATGGCCAACACATTGGCGGACCCACCAAGAAATCTTTCTTGCTCAATCGCAAGGTGAACTTTCAAATTATTTCCACCCGTCAATCGATACGGAAAATTCAAACCGCCTTGCCACGACGGGTCTGGAATATCCACGCCCTTCATGCGCGCCATGATGGCGCCCGCCGCTGCGTATCCAACTGGCTGCACTGGAATGCGCGGCAGATCTAAATTTTGCGGCAGTTCGCGACTGACATTGTCCGCGGCGTACACACCCGGAGTTCCTGGATCGCCTGGATAAGGCAGCGTGTTCAATGTTCCTCGTTGAATGCAAGCATCGTTGGCCCAACCACCGCCACTTGGCCAAGTGGCGCCCTTAGTGAATCCAGAATCACCGGGATCCGTGAAGATGATCAACCCAGCCGCGCCCGCATTTTCCGCGAAGCGCGCCTTGAATCCGCGAAAGTTTTTTCCATATCGGGCCAAAACAATCTTGCCTTTCACATCCACCCCTAGCGCCTTCAATTTGTCAAAATCTTCTTGTGTTCCATAGTTGGCGTAGACAACCTCGGCGGTGACATCGCCATTTCCGCTGTACGCATTCCAGCCGTAGGTTAAATCTGGATGCGCCGTGGCCGGATCTTCAAGCAAGTTTTTTTCATTCAGGGCCAACGACAGAACGCCCTTGCGCGTTGTCGGCGCGGCAGTAGCCGTTTGATTTGTATTTTGCACTGGCGCTGATTCTTGCGATGCTGCGTCGTCGATAATTTCCAGCGTGGCGCTGATCGGCCTCGACAGATACGCACGGAATCCCTCCACGCGGGCTTTCAATCCCATGGACTCAAACGCTTGCTTCAGGCGCTCAACTTGGCGCATATCGCCGGGCGTTCCCGCGACATGCGGCTCTTGTGTCAACACATCGTGCCATCTACTCAACTCGCTTGCTCGCGGCAAGGCAATCAATTTTTCAGCGTACTGTTTGGCGGAAAGTGGCACAGGAATTTTTGACTGCGCTTTTTCAACAGCGGCGCTTGGATTGTCCAACGCGTCTGCGCTTGGCTTTTGCTGTTGATTGCCAGCCACGGCAAGCGCCGCCGCGATCGCAATGGCGAGGGCTGTGGAAATACCCAGGCCAATTTTTCCATCGATCACGGGGCGCTCTTCACGGCGGTTGTTTCTTTTTTCTCGGCGAACACCGCCGGCCACGGATTCACTCCATGACAAGCGCGGCCCGTTCGCTCAACGTAATCCTGATGATATTCCTCGGCGGGGAAAAACTTTTTAGCGGGCTCGATCACAGTCACAATTTTTTTCCCACTAAACTGTGGCGATATTTGCAACGCGGCGGTGAACGCCTTGGCTTGCGCCAACTGCTCTTGATCCGTGGTGAACACAGCCGAGCGATATTGATCGCCCACATCCGGTCCTTGTCGATCCAATTGAGTTGGATCATGCATGCGAAAAAATCCGTCAAGCAGTTGTTGAAAGGACACTTTCGACGGGTCGTAGGTCACACGAACTGCTTCCGCATGTCCGCTTTTATGCGCGCACACTTCCTCGTAAGTTGGATTCTCGGTGGATCCGTTCATGTACCCACTCGAAACATCGGCCACACCTGGACATTCTTGAAACCAATGTTCCACGCCCCAAAAACACCCGCCCGCAAAATAGGCTGTCTTGAGTTGCATCGGCAAACATTCTGGCGGAAGCGTTGATCCCTTTTCATGGAACACCAATGCCGCCGAATTTAAACAATACCGAAGACCCGTGGGCTTGGGTCCGTCTTCAAACACGTGTCCAAGATGCGCTCCGCAACGCGCGCAATCAATCTCCACGCGCTCCATGCCGAACTCATTATCTTTTTTATAGCCGACATGGTCGGGATCGAATGGAGAGAAAAAACTTGGCCAACCAGTTCCGGAATTAAATTTATTCTCGCTGGAAAACAGCGGCAATCCGCAGACCACGCAACAGTACATGCCCTCTTTTTTATTGTCGAGCAAGTTGCCACAAAATGCTGGCTCAGTGCCCGCCTTCTGCGTCACTTTGAATTGTTCTGGAGTTAATTTTGTGGCCAACGCCGCAACCTGATCTTTGGTCAAAGGCGCTGTGTTGTAACCACTTCGGGAAAGTGCGCGGGGTTTGCTCTTCATGGAAATCTCTTGAGTTGAAGTTTGATCATCGAATGACATCGCCAAAGTTGCCACCATAAACGCGATAGTGCATGCCGCAAGAATATAAATTTTGCCGTGGCGAAGAAGATGCATGACAGAAGGATAGTAGGTCAATCATCCATCCCGCTCAAAACAATTTCACGTCGAATGGAGCGGACGATATGGGACGATTTGCGTTGCCGCGCGACAACGCCAACCAGACCCCCACGGCTTGGGGTAAAATCGCGCCCGACACTGCATTTCTAACTTCTTCGCTATAGTGTTCCTTCCACTGGACAGGTGTCCGAGCGGTTGAAGGAGCAGCATTGGAAATGCTGTATACGGGTAACCGTATCGTGGGTTCGAATCCCACCTTGTCCGCTTTCATTTCATGCATCTTGACCGATGCCTGATGTTGTCGAATTCGGCGACCCCCTCGCCGAAAAAATCTCGGGTTGTAGCGCAGCTTGGTAGCGCGTTTGACTGGGGGTCAAAAGGTCGTGGGTTCAAATCCCGCCAGCCCGACTACCAACAACAAAACGGAAGTTGAACTTCCGTTTTGTTGTTTTTACTTGGCTCTGAATCGCGCGGAAATTTCAACGCGGGCTTCAGGAATTTTTTACTTTGGTGATGCGCCCAATAAATCCCAACAAGATCATCCACGCCACAACAAGGGCGATGACCACCAACACGATCGTGCCGCTGCTTTCAGCTTCGCGGATCAAGTCCGACGCTTGTTCGCGCGGCGTTTCAACAACCGGCGCGGTCTGGCATGCCACTAATGCTTGCATGAAAACAAACATCGCCACACAAAAAAGATTGGTGCTTTGGGTGCGAATGAAGTCAAGAATGTAGGTTGGTTTGCGCATAAAGATGAAGGCTAAATGAATTGTGTGCAACAATAGCACGGACATTCACAAGAGTACAATTTTACCAACTTGAATGCCGCGCGCCCCGTAAACTGCTACCAAGAAGCACCGATGTCCGACCCAAAAAACACATCTTCCAGCGGCATTTTAATCATTGACAAGCCGTTGGGAATTTCCAGCATGCGCGCTGTTGAAATTGTGCGCCGAGGCATGGGCGGCTTGCGAACAGGGCATGCGGGAACGCTTGATCCACTTGCCACTGGAGTTCTCATTATCGCCGTGGGTTCGGCAACACGCAGCATCAACATGTTGATGGATCTTGAAAAACAATACGAGACAACTATTGATCTGTCCGCAACAACACCAACGCTGGATAGCGAAAGCGATCGAGTTGAAATTACGCGATCAACACCCCCACCTAGCGCGGACATGGTCGCCGAGGCGTTGAAACAATTCATTGGCGACTACCCGCAAATTCCGCCGGCTTTTAGCGCCAAACAAATCAATGGCCGAAGAGCCTACGACATGGCTCGCAGCGGCGAGGAAGTTGTGTTGGCGCCGCGAATGGTGCGCGTTCACGAAATGTCGATGCTTTCTTTCACGTGGCCCGTGGTGCGGCTTGCGATCCGTTGCGACAAGGGATTTTATGTTCGCAGTCTGGCGCACGATCTTGGAGCGGTTCTTGGTGGCGGTGGATATTGCACATCCATTCGGCGCACCGCGATTGGTCCATACAAGGTGCAGGACGCTATCGAGTTGAAGCAGGAGGCGCTTCCGAATCCTTCGCAACTTTTGGCGTTGCATCCTGTCGTTGCGCGTTAAGCAACAGAATCGCCATGCCGGCGAGCAACATCATGTCGGCGACATTGAAGATCCAAGGAAACAATTCGGTGCTTCCGCCGGGCCAATGCAGCGCGAATGGTAAATGCCAACGCGGCGTCATGAACAAAAAATCCCGCACCGCGCCAAACACAAGCCTGTCGTACAAATTGCCAATACCGCCCGCAAGCACCAGGCCAATACCGACATGCGCCACACGATTTTTCGCGTCGGTCCACCAACCAAAAATCCACAGAGCGGCCGCCACGGCGATGATGGTGAACGCGATAAAGACCAATCGTTTTTGTTGGCCTAATCCAAAGACCGCGCCGTGATTGAGCACCAACCTCAAGTCGAGCAAGTCCCAAGGAAGCACTTGAAGACCGGTGTGAAATGGAAGTCGATACGACGGGTTGCCCGCGATGTCGTCATATGAAAGTTCAACTGGCTCCGACGCGACATGTGCAAAGGCCCAACTTTTTGCGCCAAGATCAAGAACAAGGCCAAGAGCGAAAACACACAAAAGCGTCAGCCAGGCAGACGTGGCTTTACACGCGGGCACAAATGAAGTTGGCGCAACCGAAAAACTGGAACTCAACGAGTCCCGCCCCGCTCGATCATGCGCGCCGCCTCGACGGTGTATTTCGCTAATGGATTCGCCTCTAAACGTGTCTTCGGAATCGGCTTGCCAGTCAGTTGACACACGCCGTAAGTCTTGGCATCGATGCGCGAGATGGCCTCGTCAATTTCTGCCAACTTCACGCGATCCGATGCGGCCAAATTCAGCGCGAATTCCTGATCAAATGTGTCCGTGCCCACATCGGCCATATGCAGCGGCATATTGCTGAGATTGCCACCATTTGATCGAAGCGCCTCGTCTTCAAGACCCTCCACTCGACCAATGAGTTCATTGCGGCGCACGATCAAAATCGCGCGATGCTCGGACAGTTCCTTGCTGGTCAAGCGCGTCTTGATGCTGAAAATATCTATTTCCTGCTCAGCTTTCACTTTGTCATTTGCAACCGCCGACTTGGATTTTTTCTTTTTGCCTTTGTCCATGCCCTTGCTGCTGATCATGCGCACGCGGCGGCCATTGATCACCACATAGCCAGCCTGATCGGCCTTCTGAGTGATCGCTGTCGCGGCAACGGAACGTGCGGTGGACATGTCAATCTTGGGTGTGCGCTTACCCTTCTCCTCGGGTGCTGCTTGCTTGGGCATGGGCCGTGGGGCGTTCTTGCCAATCGGCGGCGGCGGTACGCGGTTGGGGTGCTTCTTGGTTGGCGGCGGCGATGGAAACGCGGGCTTGGCGACAACCTTGGAACTTTTCACAACCGTGACTTTTGATTTTGGCGCGGACTTCTTCGAGCTTTTATTTTTACTCTCGGACTTCTTGGCGGATGAATTATTTTTGGACTTTTTGCTTGGCACTCTGCATCCTCTGGTCAATTGATTGGGCCGACTTTGCAGCGATCATGGCTGCCATGCTCTTCACTTTGAAGGGCGGGTCATTGTCGTTGCATACGCGACTCAAGTCAACCCACTGGAATTACGTCGCTGAATTACTTTTATGTGATCCAATATTGCGAATTTTATCGAAGCGCAAGCGCACCAAGGTGTCAGGCGAAAGCCGTTGCAATTCACGGATGGAATCCACCACCCAACCTTGCAGCCTCTCCGCGGTGGCTTGCGGATCCCTATGCGCGCCGCCGTTTGGCTCGGGAATAATGGCGTCGATCAATCCGTTTTTAAGATTGCACTCCGCGGTCAATGCCAGCGCTTGCGCCGCGGAATTATTTGTTTGCTCGTTGGCTTTCTTCCACAAGATCGCCGCGCAGCCTTCTGGACTGATCACGGAATACCAACTGTGTTGCAACATGGCGATGCGATCTCCCACGCCAATTCCCAGCGCGCCACCGGAACCGCCTTCGCCAATCACAATGCAAACAATCGGCGTGCGCAACCGGCTCATCTCGCGCAAGTTCACCGCGATGGCCTCGGCTTGTCCGCGCTGCTCGCTGTCAAGACCTGGATACGCGCCGGGCGTGTCAATGAGAGTGACGATTGGCACGTGGAACTTTTCAGCGAGTTTCATTTTCAAAAGAGCTTTGCGATAGCCCTCGGGATTGGCGCAACCAAAGCGGCACTTGATGCGCTCTTCGGTGGAGCGTCCCTTGTGATGTCCCACCACCAGGCACTTTAAACTTCCAATGCGCGCGAAGCCCGTGATCAGCGCGGCGTCGTCGCCAAAGCGCCTATCGCCATGCAGCTCCGACCAATCGCGGCAAATCATGCGCACATAATCCAATGTTTGTGGCCGTTGCGGATGGCGCGCCACCCGCACGGTTTGCCATGGCGTGAGATTGGCGTAGGTCTTGGTCAGCAAACTTTCGCGCGCTTGGCGCAATGTGCGCAATTCATCCGCGAAGATGTCGGCGTCGATTTTAGCCTCCATCAAGCCAATTTGGATATCGATTTGCGCCACCGCTTCCTCAAAATCCAGCGTCACAAGTGCTGCTTTAGACATCAGGGTCATTCTAGCAAATTCACTGTTTCAAAGCGCGCCAATAATCAACGCGATCAAGAACATTTTGCACGGTGATTTTTTGCATGCGCCCTTGCCGATGCGTGAATGTCATTTGCGGCGCCTCGCTAGGTTCGTGATAGGCGTCGACCAATAATTTGGGATCGTTGCGAAATGGTCCAACGCGAGTTGGACTGTTGTATCCGTAAAGACCAATCACGGGTTTGCCAAGCGCCACAGCCAAGTGCAGCGGACCCGTGTCCGGCGAAATCACCAAGTCGCAACCATCAAGAATGCAGACCAGTTTGCGAAGGCCAGAACCAAGCGCGTTCTTAGGCGCGTGCGTGCAACGCTGCGCCAACATTTCGCCAAGCGCAATTTCGCGCGCGGAATTTCCGCCAACTAAAATAGTTCGCAGACCTTGCGCCTCAAGCGCGTCGATGAGTTCGCGCATGCGATCGGGCAACCAATCTTTCAATGGATTGCTGGTGCCAGCCACCAACGCCACCCGAGGAGAAGACATGTCGGAGAAAAATTCCGCCTGCCATGCGCGCTCCTCCGGCCATGGACCAATATTCCATTGCAGCGAATCACTTGGAACTTCTATCGCGTCAAGAAATTCCAAAAAGTGCGCTTGGACATGATTGAGCGGCTTGGCGGGAATTTTTGCGTTGGTGAAAAGCCAATTCAATTCCTTGGCGCGGGCGCGGTCCAATCCAAGCTTGATTGGGCTGCGGCACATCGCGGTGATAATGCTGGCCTTGAGATAACACTGCAGATCTAGGACCACATCAAAGGGACGGGATTTGAGTTGCTTGCGCAAATTCCAAAATCCGCGCCAGCCGGCCTTGCGATCAAAGATTAAAATTTCATCGACATCTTTGTGGCCCTTCACAAGCGCGGCGCCAGGCGCCTGCAAAATCCAAGTGATGCGCGCGCGCGGCCGATGGCGCTTGATCGCGGTGATCACTGGAAGCGCGTGCACCACGTCGCCGATCGCGCTCATCATCACCATGCAAATTCTTGGTTGTTCTGGCAACTTCATGCGTGGAACTCTAACTCAGAAATCAACGCCAGCAATTGTTGTGGCGCCATCGCAAGGTCGCCCTTGCGGACACGCTTGCGCAAAGAACGCGCCAGGCGCGCGTGATTTGCTGCACGCACCTGCTCCGCTTTTTCAGGCGCCCATACGACATCCTCAACATCAAGCAAATAGGCGCGCGCGGAATTGTTCGTGTGGACCAACAAGATATTGCGCGCGTTCAAATCTTTGTGCAGCAAGCCATGCAAAGCGCACTGCGCCAAGAGGTCGCGCACCGCCTGAATCACGGCCGTACGTTGTTGCGCCGTTGGTTGCGACGCCAAAAATGCAACAAAGTCCACGCTGTTTGGCACTTGCACCGTGAGGAAATCCATGCGCGCAAACAAGCCCCGCTTGTACAACACAACGCCAACAATTTCGGGCGTGGCAATGCCAAGTTTTTGCATGCGCTGCGAATGTTCTATTTCAATCCGCGCGCGGCGGTCCCCTAGATATCGATCGCCCGCGAAGTGGCGCCAGAATCCGCCATGACTGCAGCGACGAACAACAAGCGGCGCGCTGAATGCCGCGTTGTTCCATGTGGCCACAGCGGCGCGTCCCCGGAAACTTTGACTCCCCTTGGAGGCAAGGGCTAGTGCGATCACTGGCGAATTGAATTCACCAACAGCGCTGATGATTTGGTTCGCCCATTGCGGGCGCAACCAACTCGCGCCGCAAGGCAGTGGGTGCAAGGCGAAACCGGTTGGCGCAGGTGCGTGTTTCAAGCGTGGGGGCGAGTATGCGACCAATTGAAAAATATTTCCACCAAGGGTCTATCCAAATGTTGTTTGATGAACTGCACAAAGTGGCATTCAACGGCACAATACACATATGTCAAACTCTCACGCGCACAAGCAATCCCCTTCCAATGACGCCACTCAATACAAATTGGCGGTGCTTGGATTTGGCAAACTTGCATCAGCCATTGTGCGCGGCTGCATTTCAACTGGATTTCTAAAATCCAGCGACATTGTGGTGTGGGCGCGTAGCGACGCGCGCATGGCGCAAGCGCATGCGCTTGGATTAAAAATTGTGGATATGAACACCTGCGCGCGAAGTGGCGGCGCGTTGCTGCTTTCGATCAAGCCACAGTATTTCAGCGAACTGGCGCCACAACTTTCCGTGGCTCCAGGCACAAACGTGATCAGCGTCATGGCGGGTTGGACATGCGAACAAATTGGCGCGCGTCTAAAAGCGAATCATGTCATTCGCGCCATGCCCAATGTGGCAGCCGAAGTGGGAGCCGCTGTGACCGCGCTTTCGATTTCAAAAGATTGTCCGATTGGCGCGCGAGAATTTGCCGTGAAACTTTTTGCTTCAGTGGGTCGCGTGGAACTGCTACATGAATCACACTTGGACGCGGCCACGGCAATTTCAAGCTCGGGCATTGCCTATCTGTGCTTGTTTATTGAGGCGCTTGAGCGCGCGGCAATTCAACTTGGCCTGCCCAAAGATATTGCAAAAAACCTTTCACTTGATGTATTGCACGGCGTGGCAAAAAGCGCCTCGACTGGCAAAGTTGATGTGTCGGCGTTGCGCGCCAGTGTGACCAGTCCAAACGGAACAACCGCTGCGGCTCTCGCTGTTTTAGATGCGGGCGAATTTTCTCAACTGATCACCCGCGCGGCTCAAGCCGCGAAAGACCGCGCCGCGCAATTAGGTCAAGCCAACACATGATTTTCTTTGGCGGCTTTGTTTGACGCGGCGTGACCGCAGCACGCTCAATTAAAAGTCACGTCTGGAAAAAAGCCAACAACCCAACCCAAGCGTGACAATTTCAAATGCAACCGATGTGCCCAAGATCCAACCAACCCCGCGCGATCTTTGATCGGCTTCAAGGGCCAGATTCACTTCGCGGGTTTTCGCGCGGCTATTTCCAAAACCAGGTCCACCACGGCGACGCTGTTTCTGCGCCGTCGCGGCAACTTCCTCCGCGTCATCGCCACCTTCATCCTTCATGTTGGAGGCCTCCAAAGTCCAGCGCTGCAAAAGCGAAGTGGTCTCATCTGTTTTTGGAAACACGGTCTTCACCGCAAACACAACACGGTGCCACAACTCCAAGTTGCTCAGCGTGGACTGATTGCGTTCAAGTTCGGACTCCAAATCAGAAACATCCACGTCCGGATTCTCCTTCTTACGCTTTTCCATCAACGCTTGGATGGCCTCGCATTCTTTGATGCTGCCAATGCGGAATCCATTCACAAGAAATTCCGTGGAATTCACCGTGAACAAGAATCCCCAAAATAAAATCGTGAGCAGTAGCGCTGCGATGGCCGAGCGCGTGACGGTTCCCAGCAACGCGCTCATGGCGAACAAATATGAATACAGCAGGGTGACCAATGGAATGGCAAGAAATAGTCCCGGCTCCCAAGCACCACCGCGCAGTCCAATGACCAAAAAACTAGCCAGGCAAAACACGGCCATTTGCAGCGATGTGAACAATAACCCCGCGGTGAATTTATAAATATATAAACGCCAACGCGGTATAGGGCGCGACAACATGTTCTCCACCACTCCGCTTGAAACCATTTCTGGAAACATTCCGGCGCTACTGACCAAAGCAAGCAAGCACGCCAGCCATCCCAACCAAAATTTCACGCCCACGGAATTAAACATCAGCTTGTAAAAATCCGCGGGAGTGAACATATTTGAATTCACAAAGGGAACTTCAATCGTGAATCCAAAGATGGTCACGCCTTGCTCGTTCAAACCACCCACGCCTATGACCGCCACCACCAACAGCGACAAGATCATCGACAGCGTGAACAATTTCTTGGCGACAAGCTCGCGGTAGCCGTCCACTAAAATCGCGGTGAATGCGGTCATGAACCTGCTCCTGGCGGCGGCGCTTTACCAGTGGTTGGGTCCACGACAATTTTCATAAACAACTCTTCCAATCCTTGGCGCATTGGAATGAGTGAAATAATTTCTCCACCAACCGCGCGCGCCGCGTCAAGCGCGGGTTGCGCGGCGGCGGTTTCCAAATCACTAAATACATATTGATGCGAACCGTCGGCGTTGACCGTTGGCGCGATATTCATGCCGCGAAATGGCAATGGCTTGGCACTTGCGGCACCCCAACGAACCGTCAACTCTTGGCGCGAACCTTCTTTTTGCAAATCAGCCATGCTCCCCTGCTTCACCACGCGCCCTTGCACCAAAATCGCAACGCGGTCACATACTTGCTCGGCCTCGCCCAGCAGATGGCTGTTTAAAAACACGGTGCGGCCTTCGCGGCGCATCTGAATCAGCAGGTCGCGAATCTCAACGCGCCCAACTGGGTCAACGCCATCGGTTGGCTCATCCAAAAAAATAATTTGCGGGTCATTCACAAGCGCCGCCGCCAAGCCCGCACGCTGGCGCATGCCTTTTGAAAATACGTTCACGCGCCGATCCATCCACTTTGAAAGCCCAACACGGTCGAGCAGTTCCGCGGCGCGCTTTTTACGAGTGGCGCGGTCAACGCCGGAAAGCGCCGCCACAAATTCCACAGCCTGACGCGCCGTGAGATAGGGCGCCAGCCGATGTTGCTCTGGCAAATATCCAACCCGCGCCAATGTTTTCTTGTCGCCAATTGGACGCCCCAACATTTCGCCACGCGCCACGCTTGGCTTGACCACTGTCAGCAAAACTTTCACAAGCGTGCTTTTTCCAGCGCCATTGGGCCCAAGCAATCCAAAGATTTCGCCCGCTCCAACTTTCAGCGAAACCTCGCGCAGCGCGTGCGTATTTCCACGATACATCTTGGAAACACACTCAAGCGAAATCACATTTTGATTCTGGCTGACCACTTATTCAAGACTACATGCAACAACCCGGCGGAGACGTTCGTCCCCGCCGGGCGACTCACTCCATTGCCCTTATCGACAATTTTCATTCACGCTATCCGAGTACACATAGCTTCCAAACCGCACGTTGATCCCACGAATATCCATGATTTCACCATTGAGCCTGGTGACAATCACTGGAATTGGAGCATCAACAACAATGCGCCACGAACCAAATTCATTCTCAAACTCCATCGCGCCCAATCCGCGCTTCATCGCCCCGATGGCGATGTCTTCCATATCACCATCGATAATGGTCTGCCAATTGTCGGTACCGGCATTTTGGCTCTCCAAGACCGCGCTATCCGCAAAATAATCAGCGGAAATACGGTATTCGCTCGGCGCCACATTCTCCTGAACTTCTTCATTCTTGTAATTTAAATTCACTGTCAGCCGCGGCGGCGTCCCCCGCGACTTCTTGAGTGGCACATAATAGACACCCTCAACCTCGTGGATAGTTTCGCCGCCCTTCTTTGGAATCCATTCACGCAGACGCAGACCTTCTTGGGAAAGACCTTTCTCGCGCATTTCATAATTCAGCAAACTCGGGAAAAAGTTCGGTCTAAATTCAACATCTTGGCGCTCATGAATTGTTCCGTCGGGATAGGTCACCTTCTCATGGGTTGACTTGCACCCGCCCGTGACGCTTGTAAATCCCAACGCCACCAACATCGCACCCATGGCCCACAATGTATTTCGCTGTTTCATTTTCTCTCCTTGTATGTTGTTGATTCGCGGCAACGAACGCCGTTGACTGCCAAGGCACTGTGACAAGATTCACTTGCGCATTTCAAATATCTGCCTTTTTTCCAACACATTTTGCAAATTGAAAAACACAATGTTGCCGCGCGCATTGCAATAATCATTTTGGCCGCGCGCAATTCCTGTGTATGGCGGGATCATCAAGCCGATTTGCCGCGCAAAATTCGCCGCCACTTTCCGCCGCATCATGGCTAAACTATTTGTCTATGCCAGCCGCCACCAAACTTGATCACCCCACGCTTCCTCTTGTCAAAGAACGCTTTGGACAAGTGAAATTCATGGCGACGGAGTTTCGCGGGCAAACAACTCTCGTTGTGCCAGAAACTTCGCTGCATGAAGTGGCGCGCTTTCTTCGCGACGACCCAAATTGCAGTTACAACTTTCTCAGCGATTTGGCGGGCGTGGATTATTTGGATTATCCAGCCGAGCAACCAGCGCGCTTCGCAGTGGTTTACAACTTGTGCAGTTTCAAATTTGAGCGCCGCTTGCGCTTGAAGGTTTATTTGAATCCTTCCATTGACACCACCGGCATTGAATCGGATCCCACACTCTTTATCGATTCCGTCACGGACCTGTGGCCAGGCGCCGAGTGGATGGAGCGCGAGGTGTTCGACATGTTCGGCATTCGATTCCGCAACCATCCAGATCTGCGACGTATTTTATTGTGGAAAGATTTTCCGGCGCATCCACTGCGCAAGGATTATCCGCTGCGCGGCCGCGGCGAACGCGAGCACTATCAAAAAATTTCCCGCGACGTTTCTTGATCCCGCGCGTGACGGCAACAGAAGTTGCGCCAGTCATCATTTAAATTCGCTATCTCGCCGCAATCTTCCAATACTTCCGCGCCTCTGGCGTGAAAGACAAGGTTTTACCATGCAAAATTCTTCAAATGCAATTTCATATCGCACTATTACAATCACCCAAAGAGAACTTGGCTACAAATTGCATTCCAAGCACACGTGCGAAGTCTTTGCGAGTCCCGATAGCTCAGCTGGATAGAGCAGCAGCCTTCTAAGCTGCAGGTCGGTGGTTCGAATCCACCTCGGGACGCTTCACTTCTTGGCGCACGAATCCACCCCCGATCAGTTGCAAGCATTAAACTTATTTGCATGCCCACCGATTTCGCCCTGGTGATTTTTATTGTGCTTGTTGGCATGGTCGCGGCGTTGTACTCCAGCGTTGGTCATGGTGGAGCCTCGGGCTATCTCGCCATCATGGCGCTCTTCGGCGTGAGCGCGTTGTTCATGCGTCCATCGGCGCTGATTCTAAATATCTTGGTTTCCACGCTGGCAACCATCGCCTTCGCCAAAGCGGGTCAATTTCGTTGGCGCTTGCTTTGGCCATTCATTGTTACCTCCATTCCCTTCGCATTTTGGGGCGGCACATTCACCATTGATGAATTAGCTTTTAAAATTGCTGTCGCGTTCACTCTATTACTGGCGGCCGCAAGATTATTCATGCCGCAACACGCGCGCGCCAACAAGCCGATTGCGATTCTTGATGCGCTGGCTTGCGGAGCGGCGATTGGATTTCTTTCTGGCTTGGTGGGAGTGGGCGGCGGAATTTTTCTCACACCCCTGCTCATTTTGTGCGCATGGGCGACACCGCGTGAAGCCGCCGCGGTTTCAGCGCCATTTATATTGTTGAATTCACTCGCCGCTCTTGGCGGCATTATGAGCCAAGGCGCGCAATTTCCATCGTGGTTGTGGTGGGCATGCGCGGCGGCGCTTGTGGGTGGTTGGTTTGGATCCAAATGGAGCGCAAGCAGTACGTCACAAACAAAATTACGAATCTTGCTTGGAGTTGTTTTACTTATCGCGGCCGTAAAGTTTGTCGCCGTTTAGCGTTTGAACGCTGGAACGTTCACATCGCTCAATTGAAATCACCATGAATACGCGCGCAATGCGCCGCGACTACGGATTTACAACTTTGGCGCCCTGTTGAATCCAGGCTTCAATCAAAGCAATTTGCTCCGCCGTAAGCCGCGCGCCTTTTGGGGGCATGTGGCCCTTTGAGGTGATTGGTTTCTGGATCGCTTTCATCATTGCGCTTGACGCTGGTTTGCCCACAAGAATAATTGGGAGTTGTTTGCTTTTTACAAGCGGCTCTTTCACAATCAATTCCGTCACATGATCAAAGGCCACGCCGCCCTTGGCAACTCCTTTGCCGTGGCAGTCCCAACAACGCGCTTCAAGTATTGGAAGAATGTCTTTGTTGTATTCAAGATCTTTAGGAATCGGCGGCGGAGTTGTCGCAGGTGGCTTTGTCGCGGGTGGCGCTGTCTGGGTCGCAGACATTGCAAACGCAACACTCATTCGAAGCACATCATTTATGGACATAGCCGCATTCAACTTTGGGGCTTCTGTTGTGATTGGTGTTGCGGGAGTGGTTGGAGTTCCTGGCGCGGGTGCGGGCGAAACTGCCGGCGTTGTTGGCGTAGGTGTTGTTGGCGCGGATGTCGGCGCAACTACCGGCGTTGTTGGCGTTACGGGAGCGGTTGGCGTTATTGGCGCTTCTGTTGTGGCCGGCGCTGAGGGAGCGGCCGGCGTTGTTGGCGTGGTTGCAACTTCAGCATCTTTCTCACGAATAGATGCCCAACTGACTGACAATGCTTGCGAGAGCGGCGTCGTAACCTGTCCCTCGCCCCACACCATGTCTCCACCAAAATGGGCGGTTATTCCAATGCCCACCGCAACAAGAAGCGATGCGAATCTTGAAACTTTCAACAGGCCCGGCCAAGAATCGCCACGAACAAGTGAAGTCATGAACGCCAGCACGATCAATCCAACTGAACTTCCTATTCCAAACCAGCGGTGCAAAAATAATTCGTCGCTTGCTCTGGATGTATCGGCAAAGAACCAACCACTTGCGGCCACGCTAACGCTGGCTAGCGCCGCAATCCAAGTGCAATGAAATGCGAAATCGCCAAAGCCCTCATGCCGACCAATCCAATGCAACAACATAGCCAGCGCCGCGACAATGGCTAGAGCGATTGGAAAATGCACAATGAGCGGATGAATGGCTCCAAGAACCTGAAGCCATGCGTCAAGCATCGAAGGAGAAACTGTTGCGGCTGAATCGCTCATTCTTTGATGCTATGAAAAAATTGAAACTCAAAGATCAAACAATTTCAAGATGGGTAAACCTCCGAAAATTTTTACGCATTCCACAAAAATAGAAAAGGCGTGAGTCGCTTAAGTTTCCTTAAGCGCCCACGCCCTTTTTTGCAAAATTATCCCAAACAAGTTTGGGTCTTTTCTCACCCATCTTGGCAAATCCACCCGTGCACAAATTTCAAGCAACTCGATTCATTTAGACTTGAAAGTCTGACAGAGAACACTCTTACATTCGCATTGTTAGCGCAAATGATCCACAGTCAACGAATTAATAGTAATTATAAAAAATATATACTTTACATTGTATGTCTAAGTCCGAGAATTGCAACCCTGTTTGGCAGAAGTGCGTCCTACACGCCGATATGGACGCCTTTTTTGCCAGTATTGAGCAACTTGACGACCCAACGCTTAAAGGTGTGCCTGTTTTGGTGGGTGGCGAAGGCGGTCGCGGCGTGGTTGCCGCCGCCAGCTATGAAGCGCGCAAGTTTGGTTGCCATAGCGCCATGCCCATGGCCTTGGCTCTGACCAAATGCCCACATGCCGCCGTGCGCCCGCCGCGCTTTGATCGCTACAGCGAAATCAGTCAGCAATTTATGAATATTTTGCGGGACCAATCGCCACTCGTTGAACCCATCAGCGTGGACGAGGCCTTTGTTGATGTCACTGGTTCGCAATTGCTGCTGGGCAGTGGACCAACCATCGCGCGAGCAATTCGCGCGCGCGTGTATGAGGAATTAAAATTAACCGTGAGCGTTGGCGTGGCTACTTCCAAATTTGTGGCAAAGATTGCCAGTGATTTGCTCAAGCCAAACGGATTGACCGTCATTTCATCCGAGCAAACGCGTGACATGTTGGCGCCGCTTGCAATTTCTAAAATGTGGGGCGTGGGTCCAAAGACGCTTCCAAAGTTTATCAACGCGGGCATTCACACATTTGGTGATTTACAAAATCTAAGCGAAGAACAAGCGCGCACGCGGCTGGGTGAATCTGGCGCGCAGTGGCGGCAGTTTGCGCTGGGCATTGATGAGCGCGAAGTGATCACGGAACACGACGCAAAAAGCGTTGGCCAAGAGGAGACATTCGAAAGCAATATTGGCGACATGACTGTATTGCGATCGGTTCTGCAAGAGCAATGCGATCGCGTTTCGCTACGACTGCGCGCATCTGTAGGATTGGCCAAATGCGTCACGCTGAAAGTGCGCTTGGCCAATTTTGACACATTTTCACGGCAAAAAACGCTCAATTCATTCACGGATTCCACCAAGACAATTTGGCAAGCGGCCGATGCCCTGCTTACGGCATGGCGCCGTGAAAGCGCGCTACCACTTCGTTTGATCGGCTTAAGCGTGGAGCGCGTAGATCGCGTGGGCGTGGAAGTTCAACCGGAACTTTTTCCAGACCCCGCCGCGGAAGTTCAGCGCAAACTTGATTCCATCACCGACGCGGTGGCGCGCAAGTATGGACCCGAAGCCCTTCACCGCGGCGCGGCGCGCGCGGGAAGTCGCCGCAATAAGCGCGATGCCAGCAATGATGGGCCACGCCCCGAAGCGGGTTGAATTTTTTGCATGACCTGAAGAAGCGCTACGAAAAGTTTCACGGGCGAAGCAAACGAATCAGTCTTGAACGAAGATGGAAAAACTTTTCGCTTCACAAAGAATAGAAAGATTTCGTTCTGAACTGGCTACGGGTGAATATTCACGCTCCGAAACAAGTTCAATATTTCAATCCGCAAGTGGCGAGTAGCACAGATCGCCCCAGTCATCGGTGTAGCCATGCTCCATAAGAATTTGCATGAAGCATGCGACCAAATGTTCCAGCAACGAACTGGCGCGGCGCACAGCGACGCGGTTTAAACGGCTGTTGTAGGTGCTTCCGCCGTGCACAAGCTGATTGCGCACAAACAGAACGCGTTCAAGAACAGCCTCAAGCCAGGGCTGAAATTGCGCTTGTTCCAAAATATCCTCCATGGTGGACTTGGTGGAAAATTGCTTGGCACTTCCATCACGTTGCTTGGAATTTCTAGATTGCTCGCGTGATTTGAAATGCTTGGCCAGATACGCGTCTTCAAACAACGCGCGCGCGGCGCGATCATTGGTTTCCAACACCATTTGCATGAGACCATCTTGATCATGATCAAGAATTTGTTGTATGAACAAGCGAGTCGCCGCCGCATCGGGTTCTGGAGCGTTTGTTTTTTTGTTCCACTGACTTATGAGAGCGGTGAACGCAATCCACTGGGCTATCAATTTGGCGTCAAGGTCTTCACGAAGTTCGCAGCGCTCGGAAAATTCCAGCCATGTCAAGGCGCGATGAATTCGCACGCGCACCTCTTCATACAAATGTGCCTTGGAGTACGCATCGCGTCGCGGCTTCCACAATTTGCGCAATGTGGTCATGTTCAGCGGCGCGCCACCCCAGGCGTCAACGGGCTTTGGTCGAGCTGACTTGTTGCTTGTTGCCATAGACAAAGCCTATCGGATCACCTTGAGGCTTGACCCAGCCGTAAACCGAGCGCTCCCACAATGATTCCAAGAATGAGCGAAAGCCCAAGGTTGAGAGCGAATTGAAGAAAGTCCCCGCGCGTGAACTGCTCGCACAATTCTTGAGACAACGAACTGAATGTGCTCAAGCCACCCATGCACCCAGTGACAAAAAATAAATTGAACAATGGGTTTTTTTTAAGAAATGGATCAACCACATCCACAAAGCGTTCACTGGAAAGGACTAAATATTTGCGGCCAATCCACGCGGCGAAAAATGTGGCGATCAGGTTCACGACAAGAACGGCGACCCAAGGATCGGTCTGAATAATTGGACACACTTGCCCTGCGCCATAGCGAAGCATTGTGCCCATGGTGCCGCCGCCAAAAACCACCGCAAGCATGAGCCAGATCGAAGGCAGAGCGGGTGGTGATTTGGACTTCATAAGCTCAACCTTTGACCAATCCATGCCAAAGCCATGCCTCCAACAATGCTGACACCCACAAAGAATGCCACGCCGCGCGCGCGCTTATTGAGCAAGCCTTCCGTTGATTCAATCATGAACGCGCTGAAGGTGGTGAAGCCACCAAGAAATCCGGTCAATATCACTTCGGCGATGAGTTGGGAATAATTCCCTTGCATTTTCAGCATAAAGCCGCCGAGATAACCAATTGCAAGCGAGCCGAGCAAATTAATGCACAACAATATTTTCCACTGGGGCCAGACACGCCCGCGGTCAAGGGAAAAATAAATTAAGAAGCGTGTCGCGGCGCCTAGACCCCCACCAAATCCAATTATCAGGGTCGTGACAAACGGAGTTAGCATTTGAGGCGGAGAGTCTACCAATCATATGAATTTAAAATGCATTGGCGAAATATTTTCGGTGTTCCTGCGTCTTGGATGTTTTTCATTTGGCGGACCAATAGCGCACCTTGGATATTTCCAGGAGGCGTTTGTGACGCGTCGAAAGTGGATCACCCAAGAGCGATTCGCTGATCTTGTTGCGATGTCGCATTTTCTTCCGGGGCCATCAAGCAGCCAAGTTGGATATGCGATTGGCGTGGAGCGCGCGGGAATTATTGGCGGACTTGCTGCGTGGATTGGATTCACCCTGCCCAGCGCATTGATGATGTACGCGGTGGCCATGACCGTGTTGTATCCCGGTGAACTTTCAAACACGGGCTGGTTGCAAGGACTGAAAGCAGCCGCGGTTTCGGTGGTGGCTTTGGCGGCGATACAAATGTTTGTCATGCTTGCGCCAGATTTACGGCGCAAAACAATTGTGGTGGCCGCGGGGTTGCTGGCATTTTTATTGCGCGACACAATTTCACAAGCTTGGGTGTTGTTGCTTGGCGCGGCGGTTGGCGTGTTCGCATTGCCCCGCGATGAACCTATCGAAGCCACGACTACGCATTCCACAAGTCCAATTTCAAAACGCGTTGGATTGATCGCCTGCGTATTGTTTGCCGCCAGTTTGTTTGTGACATGGACTCCATGGTCTTTGTTCGCGCAAACTGGCTCACTCGTATTTGGCGGCGGGCATGTGGTGTTGCCATTTTTAGAAACTCGATTTGTTTCCAGCGGACTTGTCAACCAAAATACTTTTCTTGCCGGCTATGGAGTGGCGCAAGCCATTCCTGGACCGCTGTTCACCTTCGCCACGTTTCTTGGGGCCACAAGTGATCTGCCTCTGCCTCCACCACTGAGCGCATTTGTGGCAACTGCCGCAGTTTTTATTCCAGGTTTGCTGCTCATGACGGCGGCGATTCCATTTTGGGACACGATCAGACGCCGGGCGTGGGCGCGCGGCATGCTTTCGGGCGTGAACGCCGCGGTAGTTGGCTTGTTGTTCGCGGTGCTGATTGGCACCATAGCGCCCGCGTTGGTGATCCGTCCGTTGGGTGCCATTTTAATCGGACCAACAACAGTAATGATCTTCATATATCTAGCGGCGTTCGCCACACTGCGGCGCAAACAAATTCCCGTTGCGTTAACGGTGGTTTTGTGCGCGTTGACTGGCTGGATATTGCTTTAAAACGGCTTCAAACAGGCTGTATTTAGCAGTTGGGTTCAATGTGCGCCGTGGCGGTTCCGCCGAGCGCTGCCTCGATTTTATTTTCAATTTCACTGGCCACATCGTGAGCGGTTTTTAAATCCATCTCGCCGCGAAGTTGCAAATGAAAATCCACCCAGTGGTCGCGTCCGCTGTGACGCGTGCGAACTTTGTGAAAAGAAATAATGCGCGGCAACGGTCCATCCGCACGCGCGTGGTCGTTTAAAATTGTTTCAACCTTGGCCAAATCCTCGAGGTCCTGCTCATCAAGCAAATCACCAAGCGCGCGGCGAATGAGTCGATAGCCGACAAAACCCACCCAGATCGCCATGATCAAGGCGATGATTGGATCGATAAAGTCATATCCCGTCCAGCGCACAAGCAACAGTGATGCGACAGCGGCGCCACTGGTCCACGCGTCGGAGATCAAGTGAATACCGTCCGCATGCAACGCGCTGCTTTTTGTTTTTCGGCCAACTTGAATCAGCCACATTCCCACACCGCCATTGGCCATGATGGTGAACGCAAGAAGCAGCAATCCAAAATCAATTTTTTCAACAGCCGCGCTGCGATCAAAGAGTTCCAACGCGCCCCGAACCATCACCACAAGCATGGCAACGCTAATCATGCCGCCTTCAATCGCGGAACTTAAAAATTCAGCCTTGCCGTGCCCATACGGGTGCGTTTCATCGGCTGGGCGATTGGCCATCCACACGCTCCAAATCACCAGCGCGCTGGCCGCCACATTCACGACACTTTCCATCGCGTCGCCAAAGACCGCGGTGCTTCCGGTCAAGCGCCATGCCGTAAGCTTGGTAAGCAAAAGCACCACGGAGGTGACCAGCGCGATACGTGCGGCGCGGTGCTCTAACTTTGCGGTGCTCATGTGTGAAATGCTACTCCTACAAGACGCAAATTGGGCGTACTATCTTTACGGAGATCGAATCAATCATGAATCCACTTCGCCTTATCACTGTTGGAACAGACTTCTCGCCACCCGCCGCGACAGCGTTGGGTTGGGCGGCGGAGTTGGCTCTTGCGCATAAAGCATCGCTTTTGTTGGTGCACGCGTACACCAAAGACGACCACGGCTTAAGTGAGGAAGAAGTTCGAGTGTGCTTGGCTGGCTTGGCCGCTTGCGAAATGGAGCGTGGAATTCCCACCCAAGTTCAATTGCTCAAAGGCGCCACGGCGGAAGTTGTGGCGAAGATCGCGCGCGATTCTGGATCTGATTTGTTGGTGATTGGAAGCCGCGGGAAAAATATGCTCAGCCGAATCTTCATGGGTTCGGTTGCTGATTCAACATTGAAACTGGCCACCACACCAACACTGGTCGTGCATCCGTCGGACGCGGTGCGCCCCGTGTCTTTCAAAAACTTGCTGGTTGGCGCGGATTTTTCCGCTGAAGCCGACCGCGCCGCGGAATTCGCCGTGCGTGTCGCTGCGCCGTTTGAGAACGCCGAAGTGAGCTTGATGCATTCCACGCAAGTGGCCGGACCATTTGTGGGCGTGGAAGTTCCAGCCGTTCCAATTGTGGAAGCTGGCGAAAGCGATGCTGTTGCTCGCGCGGGCTTATCCGAGCGCACCAAAAAACTTTCTGGCGACGGCGTGCGCGTGCAGGGACTGACATGTCCAGGCTCCGCGGTTGAGGTGCTGCTTGATGTCGCCGAAGATCGCAACTCGGATGTGATTGTGGTTGGAACAACTGCCGCGAGTGGCATGAGCAAACTATTGCTCGGAAGTATTGCGACTGACTTGGTTCATCGCAGCACGCGGCCAGTTCTCATTGTGCGCTAACGTTCGCGGCGGCGATTGGCTTTGTGGCTTCAACCGACTTTTGCTGGCTCAACTTTTTGAGCTGGCGCGACGAGTGTGTCGGGCGTGATCGTGCCGCTGTCAATGTAAACATCCAATAATTGACCGGGTAAAACTTTTGGATTGTCTTGTGTAAAGCGATAAATAATTTCCATCACGCGCGTGTCAATACGCTCGGAATTTTCCCCTGTGAGCGTGCGCTTGGGAATAACCACTGGAACAGTTCGCACATATTCAATTGGAAATTCCACTATTTTCCCGCCGCGCAACATGGCCACTGCTTTGCCCTTGGGGTCGAAGCGCCACGCATCAAGCTCATCCACATCCACGCGAATATGCAATGGCGTGAGTTGGCCCATCACCACCAAGCCTACGCGCAAAGCGCCGGCTGACGCAAATTCACCAGCACGGGCGTTCACACGAAGCACGGTTCCATCGATCGGCGCCTTCACTTCGCTTTGCGCAAGGTCGGTTTGCAACATGGCCACATCCGCATCTGCAACCTTTGCTTCCGCCGTAGCCACGGCCAAATCTTCGGGATACGTGCCCTTCATCATGCGCGCCAATTCCGACTTCGCCTCATCAAGACGCGACTTGGTCAAACTCATTTCAAACATGCGCGTCGGCCTTTCATTGGCGCTGATGGCCGACTGATCCTCCACGGCATTTAATCTCTCAAGTCGGAGAGTTGCGTCGTTCACCGCCGATTGCCGCTGCGCCACGATAGCGGTCGCGCGATCCACATCCTCCGCGCGCGGCATGGATTTCAACTGCTCCACTTTGCGAGTAGCCACCTCCAGTTTTGCCTTGGCGGCCACCAATTGCGCGACCGTATCGCGCTGATCAATAGTGAATAAAATGTCGCCCTTTTTCACCAATTGTCCCTCTTTCACGGACACGCTTTGCACGGTGCCGGCAATGGATGTTCCAATATTCATGATTTCCGTGGCGGGTTCAACCAAGCCACTGCCCGCAACGCGGTTTGAAAACGGACTCTTGGTGGGCTGACCGCTTGGCGGCGCGTTGGGCGCTGGACGACTTTGTTTGTAGACGGTGTAAATAGCAAGGCCAATGCCAATCAAGGCGATGATGGGAAGAATGATAAATCGAACTTTCATTTTCATTGTGCTTTTCCTTTTTCAAATGCGACCGCTTGAAGCGCGGCAAGTTCCACATCGCTCGTCACAATCCGCGTGATCAATCCATCGTCCACGTGCGCAATGCGATCGGCAAAATGGTAAATGCGCTCGTCGTGTGTCACAAGAACAACAAGCCTATCGGGTCGACGGCCCTGCTCGCGGATAAGTTCCATGACGCGCTGACCCGTGGCGCCGTCAAGCGCGCTGGTGGGTTCGTCGCACACCAAAATACTTGGCTCGTGAATTAAACTGCGCGCGATGGCCACGCGTTGCTGTTGACCGCCTGAAAGTTTGGACGGCCGGCTTTGCGCGCGATTATGAAGGCCGACTTCGGTCAATAATTTCTCCGCTCGATCCAAGGACTCGCTTCTGTTTTCACCACGCAAAAGCAGCGGAATAGCCACATTTTCAACCACGCTGATTTGCGGCACCAAATTGAACTGTTGAAAAATAAACCCAACTTTTTCCCGGCGAAACAGGGTTCGCTCTTGATTGGTCATGGCGTCCGGATCCACGCCAGCAAGTCGAAGTGTCCCACTACTGCGCGACAAGATTGCCGCGAAGATAGAAATAAGCGTGGTCTTTCCACAACCACTGGGTCCAACCAGCGCAATAATCTCCCCAAAGTCGGCTGTTAAATCTATCCCGCGCAACGCCTTCACAGCGGCTTCGCCTTCGCCGTAAGTCTTGGTAATGCCCTCGCAAAAAATTGCTTGCTCGACACTCATCCGCTGAACACTTCCTTGGGATCAAGGCGAATCACTTTCCAAATGGAAAGGCTGCTGGCGCCAAGCACAATAATAACCACGGCGATTGTTGAAATAATTGGAAGGTGCCAAGTCAATTTAAACGCCAGGCGATCACCGGGAATCATTAAACCAAAGAGCGCGGTCGCGCCTAGGCCTAGACCCAAACCAAGAACGCCCGCGGCCAAACCTTGCACGGCGACCATTTGCAAAAGTTGGCGGCTTGTTGCGCCCATGGCTTTCATGGCGCCGAAGTAACGCAAGTTGTCCAAAGTAAAGTTGTAAAACATTTGTCCCGCAATTGCCACGCCCACTAAAAATCCAAGCGCGATGGCCATTCCAAAATTGATTGGAATGCCAGTCTGCGTCATCCAATAATCAAGGGTTTTCCAGCTGAATTCAGCTGGCGTGTATGCGGATAGGCCAGTCTGCGCTTGGATGCGCTGCTGCAATTCAAGCAAGTCCTGCCCTGGTAGAGCCTTCACAAGAATAAGACTGAGCGTGCGGCGATTGGCTGGCGCAAATCCCACCGCGCGCAAATAGGTTGTGTAAATGGTTGGAACATTTTGAAACGACGGACGCGTCTCGGCGATGCCGGCGATAATTGCGCGGCGCTCGTTCAACTCCAACTCATCACCCACTTGCATTGGACGCTTTGGTCCATTCTTGTCCGCGGTGAGCGGTTGCAAGAGTTGCTTTCCTGCGCCGCGACTCTCAATAAAAATCGCGTCGGTCTTGCGTAGATCTTCAACCTTGCCTTGCAACAAGATGGCGGGTGCGCCAATCAGTGTTGCGTCGTCCACGCCAATGACATCGCAAATTTGCCGACCACCGTTTGGCAACTTGGCCACCAGCAATCCCTTGAACAGCGGACTTGCCCACTCAATTCCACTCACGCTGCGAACACGGTCAAGCGCCGTCACCTGCATGGGTTTGGTGTCATCCACAAATTGCATCGTTGGATCGGTCACCCACAAATCGGCTTGCGGAGTTTCCTCAATCAACGCGTAGGTGCGGCTCATTAAGCCCACAAAAATGGCTGCTTGCTGCGTAATCAGCAGGGTGGCGAACGTAAGCCCCAGCAAAATGCCGTAGAACTTTGCGCTGTCACCAAACAACATTTTCAAGGCGATTCGAAGCACGGTTTACAACTCCATTTGAACGCCGAACTCAACCACGCGACTAGGCGGCAAATTAAAAGTTCGAACGCTGTCGGTAGCGACGGTGGACAATGATGCGAACAATCGCTTACGCCAAAGCGCCATGGGTGAATTGCCCGTGGTCAACACCACCACGCGCCGCGCGAAGTAGGTGGTGCTTTCAGGATCCCATGCAAGGCCGTGCTCACGCGCCTTCTCCAATAATTTTGGAATGTCGGGACTCTCCATGAATCCGCACTGCGCTGAAACTTTATAGAAGCCATCAGGCATCCACGTCAACCGAATTTGCCGCTGTGGTGGCGCCACTGGCAAATTGATTGGCGTCACGCTGACCAACAAGACTTGCTGATGCAAGACATGGCTGTGCTCCACGAATGAAGACAGAGAGAATGGCGTGGCGTTATTGGTGGTGAGAAACACGGCGGTGCCGGGCACGCGGGGCACTTCTTTTACCCATAAAGCCGCGAGAAACTCATGAATATTGCTCGATGTTTCGGCGAATTTTTTGCCCAACAAATAGGATCCCTGTTGCCAGGTGAGCATGACCAATGTTGCGCCCAGCGCGATGGTGAGGGTGAACCAACCTCCGGTGAGTGCTTTGAGCAAATTGGCTCCAAAGAAAAGGCCATCGATCACCAAGAAGAATGAGCCCACCACTACAACTTGCCAACGGTGCCAACGCCAACGACGCCGCGCCATGACGCTGAACAAGAGCGTGGTGATGATCATGTCGCCCGTGACCGCGATGCCGTATGCGCTACCTAGTTTTTCGCTGCTTGGAAAAAGAATCACCGTCATCACGCAACCAATCAGCATGATTAAATTGATCGCGGGCAAATAAATTTGACCTTCGGTGTCGCTACTCGTGTGCACCACGCGCAAGCGCGGCAAATATCCCAACCGCACCGCCTGCCGCGCAATGCTGAACACGCCGCTAATCATGGCTTGACTGGCAATAATGGCGGCAACAGTTGCGATGATGACCAACGGAACAATGCCCCAGTCAGGCGCCATGCCAAAGAATGGTCGAAGCGCGTGCACCGATTCCTCATCCAGCGCGCCTTGGCGAATAAATTCCAATACATACGCGCCTTGGCCGAAGTAATTCA
>CAIKXA010000006.1 GCA_903831295.1 uncultured bacterium
CAAGTGGAAAGTGTTGAACGGCGGATTTGCGAAAGCAAAAGCTGAACAACCAAACGGATCCGTCCTGGATCCAGATTGAGACTGGTCATGAATCGTCAACTGTTAATCGAACAACTTCTTTCTCCGCAACTTAAAACCGGCAATAATTTGCCGACGTGCACCGTGGGTGACACCATTGACGTGCATTACAAGATCGTCGAAGGCGACAAGGAGCGCGTACAGGTTTTTCAAGGCGTGCTGATCGCCGAGAAGGGCCGTGGCGTGAACCACACCATCACCGTGCGCCGCATTGTTGCCAACGAAGGCGTGGAAAGAATTTTCCCACTGCACTCGCCGCGCATCGCAAAAATTGATGTGATCCGTCGTGGCGATGCCCGACGCGCCAAGCTGTACTTCTTGCGTGAACGCACCGGCAAGAGCCGTCGTTTGCGTGATCAACGCCGCGGTCTCAAGGGCTTGGAAGCCGCATTGCTTGCCACGGACACGACACCGCAACCAGCCGCGGAATAAGGCTATTTCATTGATTTTCAATAATCGCCCCGAGCAACCCTCGGGGCGATTTTTATTTACAAAGTCCTACAAGGCACATGCGTGCGATCACTGCGCAGACTTGGTCGGCTTCGGCGCTGGCAACTCCCGTAAATAAATATTCGCAAATTCAATCGGCGCGCCGTGATGTTGTAGAGCGATCGGACCGTCCTCTGGAATCCCCGGAAGCCGCGCGTTGGTCACCACAGTTTTTTCATTCAGCACCACGGTCAATCGATCACCTTGCATTTTTATTTTCATGCGGTTCCACTTGCCAGGTGGGGCGTCCGCATTTTCCGATGGCGTCACGCCGGCGCGCACCTCGGCGGATTGCGACGGATCGGTTCGATATCCATACACCTCGCCACTGCCCACGGGCCACGACCAAATATTCACTTGGCTCTTGTCATTGCCGCGCAAATAAATTCCACTGTCGCCAAACTCGTCTATCTCCACCATCTGCAACTTTCCGTCGGCACCCATTGGCGTTGTTCCATCTTTGCGCACCACAGGCACCGTGGCTTTGTGGGAGGTTCCGCTCCAACGCCAATCAAAAATCATTTCAAAATCGGCGTAACTTTTTGTGCTCCATAATGTTTCACCACTTCCGTCGTAAGTCAATTTCCAGTCATCCAATTTCCAATGTCCCGCATGTCCCGGCTGCTCCCTCCAACCACGCAAAGAACCCTCCAAAATGCTGCGAAAACCCTCGTCTTGTAGGCATTTCGCCTCGGCGGCCAGCGGTTCACCCGACGGCAATTCTTGAATGCGCAAGTTGCGAAAGTGCACAGGCGTGCCCTCGCTCTCAAGGCAAATAAATCCCTCGCGCGGATTCACGTCAAAGGCGCCGCTCACTTCTTTTCCGTTGATGGCCAACTTTATAGTTCCGTCAATCGCAGTCACTCGGTAGTGATTCCACTGGCCCGCGCCCTTGGTGCGATCCTCGCTGGGCAAACAACGCGACCAACCCGCGGGGTGCGGTCGGTCGGGCTTCATGGTGGCGCCATGAATGGAAAAAATATCTCCTTGGCTTGTGTACATCAATTTGTCGCCCTCGCGCATCTCGCCACCCAACATAATTTGCACTTCAATACTGCGCGTGAAAGGCTGTCCCTTGGCCGTGATGGGGTCGCTCCAAATAAACAAGCCGGCGTTGCCAGTTGGACTTTCATGCATCCATTCCAGTTCCAAAACAAAATTGCGATAGGACTTCTCGGTGCGCAGCACGCCCGTCGGAACTCCGGTGCAAAAAATTTCGCCGTTCTTCGCGCTCCATGTTTCAGGGGCGGTGTTGACGTTCACCCAGCCGGATAAATCTTTTCCATTAAAGAGCGGCGTGAACCCGTCGGCGGTTGCGGGCCTGACAGCCGCGGTTTGGTCGCGTGTGGCGACGTCATTTTTTGCGACGCTCAACGGCGCGGCATCGGTTGAAATTGTTGCAGTTTGCGCGGGCGCAGAGGCAACATCCACCAGCGCAACAAGCAAAGCGACCGCTCCAAAAAAACCATCTGAATATGTTTGCATGTGAGCAATCTAACTTGCAACGCGGCGCTTGTGACATTGCCTCGGCGCAGTGCTTACTATGTCACTGTGAATCTCCATGTCCTTCATGATTGCCGCGTGCTTGCAAATTTGACGGGTCAAACTCAATTGCCTTGCGACGGAATTGTGACCCGCTTGGGTCAAGCCAATGAAATCGCCGCCGCATGGATCGATGGCAACCCTTTAAGTGGAGACTTCATCGCGGATGTCGATCAAGTTTCGCCGCGGCTTCTGATGTACAGCGGAACGCTTTCAAGCACTTTGTTTGGCGAAGACCCTCGCACTTGGCTGAAGCCTGGTCGCGCCGCACTCGATGCGTTCGCCGCGCGCGTTCTTCCCACGCTACAAACCACCAAGCGCACCATTTGTTTTCGTCCCCACGCGCGTCATGTGCTCAGCGATCCGCAAGGCACACTTCGCTTCCTGTTGGATCACGCGCAGCAACCATTTGAAATCGCGCTTAGTCCCGCCGACATGCTTGCTCCCGACATGCTTGGGACAATCGATGATCATCTGCGGCGCATGTTTGAATCACTCGCGCCGCGCGCCGCAATGATTTTTTTAAACGACATTCGCCTCAACGCCGCAGGGCAGGCGCGCAGCGTGGCGCTGGGCGATGGCATCTTGCCGCAGGAACTTGTGCTGTCATTAATTCGCGAACATGTGCCCGCCACCACTCCCCTAGTTGTGCCTCCGCAAAAGCTGGATCAGCAACTGAAATGGCTGCGCTTTGAGCCCTCGCAGACCGTTTCAAAGTAAGTCCGCCAGGCCGCAAATCTTATAAATCTGCCGCGAAGGATTCGTGGCTTCGAGGTGCGCCAAAGCAATCTACAGTTTGCTTACCCACCCAATCTAAATTAAAAATTTGCTTGGCCCACACATATTCCGTGGACATTTCATTGGACTCCCACCATTTGAGAGTTATAATATAAACGCAATGCCCACAAGGATACGGGTGTTTGGAGGTCTGTCAGGATGACATCGCACGCATCAACTCTTGATGCCCGCGTATTGGTGCTGAATCGGCTCTATGGTGCGATACGCATCATCGATGCTGCTCGCGCCTTCTCTCTTCTATTTCGTGAACTTGCCGAAGTCATCTCCGTCGAAGATGGCTCGTATATGAATTACACCTTCAACACGTGGAGTGAGGTCTCCGTGTTGCAACGCGAGTACGAGTGCGAGCAACACGACTGGGTGCACACCTCGCGCTTGGTGATTGCGGTTCCAAAAATTATCCGATTGTTCCGCTACGACCGCTTTCCAAAACAGCAGGTGAAATTAAATCGCCGCAACATTTACGCTCGCGATGAAAGTCGCTGCCAATATTGTGGCCGACACTTTTCCACCAAGGAACTCACGCTTGACCATGTGAAACCGCGTGTGCAAGGCGGAGAGAATTCCTGGGAAAATTTGGTGTGCGCCTGCGTGAAATGCAACGCGCGCAAAGGCGGTCGAACTCCTATTCAATCTGGAATGAAGCTTATTCGCCCGCCATTTCGCCCAAAACGGAATCCCGCCATCGCCTTGCGTTTGGGTAGCCCCAAATATCAAAGTTGGAAGGCGTTCTTGGACGACGCCTATTGGTCAATTGAATTGACTTGAACATGCGCATCGGGGCATGAACTAAACGAGTCACTGGCCACGCGCGGATCAAGCCTGAAATAAAATCACATTCAACGCAAGCACTGTGGCGTTCTGGATTCCGTGCGCGATCATTCCAGGAAACACGCTGCCGCTCCATTCGCGCGTGATGCAGAAACCGCACGCCAATCCCGCCAACGCTGGCGCCACGAACGCGCCTTGCGGATGAATGCCCGCGAAAATTACTCCGCTGATCACCATTGAGAAGATCATCGAAGAGGCAACTCCCCACTTGCTTGTGCCTTGGCGAAGATGTCCGTACAGCACGCCGCGAAAAACAATTTCCTCCGTGATGGGCGCGGCAATGCATGCCAATGCGAAGAGCATGAATAATTCCATTCCACTGGCATTCTCAATCAGTTGCTGAATAGGGTGCGTTGGATTTCCAAGGTTGGGCACATTCAAAAACCAACCCATGCCCATGCCAATCAGAAGACCCAAACCCATCAGCGGCAGCGCGCAGGTGTAGGCAATTGCTGCCTTCCAAATCAATTGAAAAAAACCTTGGTTCCAGCGCAATCCGACAAGGTCCAGAATTGTTCCAAATGAAAGTCCACGCCATCGCGCCCATGCAAGCGCGCCTAAAGCCGCGAACATCAACACGCCAGAAAGCACCAATCTTTGCGGAGATTCTGGGTCAACATGCAGCAGCATGGCCGCAAATTGCAAGCCCAAAAACAACGCAAACCACACCACGAATGTTTCGCCAAGAATGAGCGATGTGTTGGATTGCGATTTCAGCGCGGAACTAATTTTTCGCCTAATGCCCATCACAATGAGCGCGATCAAAGCGGTGATCCCGCACGCGCCAAAACCCAGAAACCAAATGGTGGCGAAACCCAACACAAGCATGAACGCCATGTCGCTTTCTTGCAACTTCATCCCTAAGCCATCGTCATCAGAAATTTGTGCCTGCGCGTATGTTCCAAACCAGCCAAGTCGGTGCCGAAGCAATTGAAATTGCTCTTTGGTGAGTTGCGTCTTTTGCTTCAAGGTGCCTGTTCCGTCCGCCGCCTCAATCATCTCAGGCCATGCAATCATGGCGGCGCGCGTGGCGTTCACCAAAGCCTTGTCACTCGACTTGTTGCTTGCATTGTCACTCGTCAAAACATTTTTATTGTGGCTCACATCGCCGCCTGAATCGCCAACATCAAAACCTTCTTCGGCCAAATCAATTTGCTCATAGGCCTGCGCAGGGTTGCCAAAATGCATCAACAAAATCGCACTGGCTAAGCGATCCAGCGGCTCATCGCCCAAAATTAAATCCCCGGGCAATGGCGCGTTCCCTCTTGTCATGCTTTGCGACACCACCAACAAACGTCCTCGCAATTGGGCGGAGGATGAAATCTGATCCTCAACTTGCGAATCGCTGGTCTCCACGGCCTCTTGACCGCTGGTCTTTGCTGTATCAGCAGCTCTCTGCGAAGGCGTGTGGCCTGGGTCGTTGGTCGGCGCGGAATCAAAGGCTTCCACTTCAGGATCTGGCCTATGCGGCACATAAATAGCCACCGCAGCAATCCCAAGAATTAAGACCCAAACGGCTACGGCGTGCAGAAATCGTGGCATTGCCGCACAATAGCGGGTTTAGGCGTGCTGCGATCACGGCAACCGCCCCCACCAACCCACAATTTCCGCCAAAAAACCGCCCCGCCGCTTGACAGAAACGCTGAAGTTTCTATCCTTCTCGACCCGGCATATTCGCCGGAAACAAATCAAATGCCACGCCAAACCACATTTATCAAGCCAGGCTCGACCAAACTTTCTTGGAGGCATGTCGATGCAACCAAAATGGTTCTGGGTCGGCTCGCAACTGAAGTCGCAACCGTATTGATGGGCAAGCACTTGCCCAACTACACACCCAACGTCGATTGCGGCGAAGGCGTGATCGTGACCAATGCATCGAACGTGGCCATCACTGGTCGCAAGCTTGATCAAAAAACTCTTCGTCGATGGAGCGGATATCCAGGTGGACTTCGTGTGCGCAATTACCGCACGGTTCTGGCTGATGATCCGACGACTCTTGTTGAGGAAGCCATCATTCGAATGTTGCCGCGCGGACGCCTGGGTCGCAAAATGCGAACTCGTCTTCGAATATTCGCTGGCGCGGAGCACACCTTCGCCGCTCAGCAACCAACCAAGCTTGTCATCAAGTCACGAAAGGCTCCAGCGACTCGCTGAGATTTCCAATGAGAACCCAAGATAAATATTCAGATCGAAACCGCGACCGCAATCAAGATGGCGATGAAATGGAATTCGCCCCAGTTGCAGTTGTGAAAGCGCCTCCAGCTCCGCGACCTTTGCGCGCTCAAGAGCCAGCCGACAAGTTTGGTTGGTGGTGGGCCACAGGCCGCCGCAAGACATCCATCGCCCGCCTTCGCATCAAGCCAGGCAAGGGTGAATTCAAGGTGAATGAGCGTGAATTTGATCAGTTCTTTGTTGAAGAACGCGATCGAAAGAACATCCTTGCCGTGATCGAAAAGACCGGCATCAAGGGTCAAATTGACATTCGCGCCACTTGCAATGGTGGCGGAGTCACTGGTCAGACGGGCGCGGTTTTACTTGCGCTTGCTCGAGCCGTGATGGCCTATGACCCAACTTTGGAAACCGTGCTCCGTGACAACAACTTCTTAACTCGTGACGCCCGCAAGGTGGAACGCAAGAAGTACGGTCAATCAGGCGCTCGTCGACGTTTCCAATTCAGCAAGCGTTGATTTCTTTTGCCACGCGTTCGTGCGAACCGCTTTCATGCGGTGGCTTTGTCGCATTGGGGTTGCGCCAAGCGTTTGCAAACGCGCATTGTTTTTTGCGTCCATGCGAAGCGGATGAAGCCACCGTGGACGCGGCGAATTTTTCAGCGCCTGTCACTTGGCGTTTGAGCGCGCGAGTTCGCGCAACGCTTTGGCCGCAATGATGGCTGCGTGCCTTGGATGAATCGCCAACGCCGCCGCGGCTTCCTTCATGGTGTGCGGCGCTCGCCCCCGCCAACCATATCGAAGCGCAAGCAATTCGCGCCCAATCCGATTCGGCTCGGTCACCGATAAACCATGATCTAGATCATCACGTAAAGGCGTGAAGCGCAACCATGGCACGCAACGCAATTGCAACGTGTCGGACAATTCAGTGCCCTGACCAGCAGGCGTGCGGACGCGTGGATTCCAGCGAATTTGCGCCTGTTTCTCCACGTGAATCGCGGCCAAGGAACCCAGCCGAATTGCGCGATCACTTGGTTGCGCCTCCATCACTTGATCCAAAACCGCCGCGCAAGAATCCAACGCAATTTCAATCGCTTGACATTGCGCCGCAAGAGAAAGTGATTGCAATGGCGCGCGCGCGATGGCTTGAAGACGGCCGAGCGCCTCGGAGACCGCGCGTTGCACAAGCGCCAAGCGAATTCGCGCGGCCCAACGCAACGCGGTTTCACATTGGTCAAGATCAACCCATTCGCTTTGTGCCTTGACAACTTGCGCCAAACGCTTGGCGTGCCAAAGCAAAAATCGAAGCGCGACAAATTGCACGCGATCGGTGGCGGCTATGTTTTTGCGCACCGGCACAAGTGGCGCAAACTCCGCCAGAAATTCACGCGGATGCGTGGGCCACACACCGTGCGCCAAATCCTGGCGGACTTCCCGGGGCGCCAACAAAGTCTCCGCCGCGTCGGCGCGATCAAATGTTGAAAGTGGCGCGACCAACACGTGACTTGACGCAATATTTCGCCGTCGCTGCTTGGCGATGCACCGCAACGCCGCCGCACGGGTTTGACCAACCCTGCGCGCGATCGTGTTCAGATCCACGCCGCGCATCCAACTTCGCCATGCCAAAGCGGCCTTGGCGTCGGGCAATGAAACGCGGCGTTTGAGCTTTGAAATGGCTCCACTTTGCTCAAGTTGCTCCAAGATGCGCCTGGCAACTTGGGCGGAAATTTTTTCCGCGCGCGCCAATTTTTGCGCCACGGCGTTCAACGTTCCACCGCTCGCCGCCATGAGACGCGCTTGCGCCAACAAATTTTGGCGCGCATGTTGAGTTGTCGCGGCGGGCTTCCCCTTTGACAACAGCTCGGGGTGGCGCGCTTGAAACCAAGCGATCGCCGCGCCGGTGCAACCTACGCGACGCGATCTTGCAAATTGAAATCGCATGCTGATCAAACCCAGGCGCCGCCAACGTTGAATGCTGCGAACTCCCACGCCAAGTTTTTGCGCGGTCTCCTCCAGCGTGAACGCTCCGAGTTGGGCCTTTGCAAATTCAATCGGCGCGCGGTCAGTCAAGCGAATGGCCAGCGCCGCGAGATCGTCGATCACCGCGGAACCCACCAATGATTGTGTCGAGTCGGCGCTGCGGGATCGAACGCCAGTCACTTTTTCGATCAGCCATGATTCACTCACCAATTGATCCGCGTGAAGCGAACGCGCCAACTGTTCAACGTTCATGGCCATACGCCGTAAAACATCGGGTTTGGCGTACTCAACTTGGGATAAAAGATTCGCGGCGGCGCGGGTCTGAAATCGTGGGCGCCTAGCCAATCGCTATTTCCGCAAGACCACGGCGGGATCTTTCCGCTGGGTTGCCACGCGTTGCGGGACTTGGGAGCCATTTGAATTGGCGCGCATCGCCGCAAGATCAATTCGATCCACCATCAAGCCTGGACCAAATGCGATCACCGCCATGTCGCCCGCCGCGCCGCTTTGAATCAATCGATCCAGCACAAAAAACACGCTGCCGCTGCTCATGTTGCCGTGATCGCGAAGAACTCCACGCGCGGCGCGCAAACTTTCAGGCGCAAGACCGCCGCACGTTCGTGCGTTTGCGCCGCGCTCCATCGCATCCAAAATCGCGGCGCCACCAGGATGAATGGCGCATTGCTGCAACTGACCAAGCGCGGCTGGTGCCGCCAACTCAATATGCGCCGGAACACTGCGATCTAAAGTCATGGCGAAACCGGCGTCGGTAATCCGCCAACTCATGGCGTGCGCGGTGTTGGGAATGCGCTGCGCTTGGCGTGGGCCAACAGTGATCGCACAAGAACCAGATTGAGCTAGGCCAACGTCCATCTCAACGGCGTTTTGCAGCGGAATTTTCCTAGGAATCGACGTGTTTGAAACAATCAACGCGGCGGCGCCATCGGCGAACAATAAACTTGCCACCATATTTTGCGCATCGCACTCATTGCGCAAATGCAGCGAACACAATTCCACGCACACCAACAGCACCACGGCGCCCTCATGCCGCAACGCGGCGCCAGCGGCGGCGTCAAGACCGCAAATTCCACCAAAGCACCCCATGAATCCAATCTGCAAAGTTCGCACACTTGCAGAAAGTCCCGCCCGCACGCAAATGTCGTGCAGCGGTCCTGGAGATTCAAATCCAGTGCAAGTGACAACAATTAAGTCGGTAATGTCTTGCGCCGCGCGATTGCCCCGCGCCAACGCCTGTTCAATCGCGCGCGCGGCCAAATCCGGCGCGTGTTGCGAAAAACATTTCATACGCTGCGCAGTTGTCAGCGAAACAATTTCCTGCAGCGGCATAACCGCGGCGCGCCGCTCAATACCGCAATTGTGAACCATGCGTTCCCATCGCTCTTGCGATGAAGCTTTTAAATTCCACAATTTCCCTTGCTCGCGCCCAATATCTTGTTGCGTACGCTGTAGTGATGGCGTTGCAAAACCCATTGATTCGACGCGAACAGTCATTGGATCATATTACAAGCGAGCCACGAAGCGACTCTAGGAAATGCCCGCGCTGTTTGACACATCAACGCGGCGCGCTTGGGTTCACCCAAAAACCAAGCAGTTCGTAGCGTTTTTTGCTGCCTACCCGCAATGTGATCGCAATGCCACTTCGAATATGTTTGCGCCGCCGCCGCGTTCCAACCGTTGTGCTCACGCCACGCGCGCACCAGTCCGCGAGCGCTTTCAAAGGCCCAGCGCATTCCCTCACCAGAAAAAGGTTCGGCATATCCCGCGGCGTCCCCCACCAACGCCGTGTATTCATCGGCGATACAAGTTGGCTTCCACGGCAAAGGCCCGGCCGCGTTCCAGTGCGTGGGTCTGCCTTCTTGCAATGCTTGCGCAAGCAGCGGCCAATCGCGCGCGACTTCATTGAGCAAATCATCGGGGCGACTCACTTTGGAATTTCGATCGATCAAGCCAGCGACATGAATATGTTCTTGAGACTCGGCAACCACGCCCAAATATCCACCACGCACCACGCGCATCTCAATACGTTGAGCGGACCAATTGCTCAGCGCGAGCGGCGCGCGCCACGAACCCGCGAAGCCATACTTGCGCCCTGGACTTTTGGGATTCCAACCACGCGCGCGCGCGATGCCGCTGCCAAGACCGTCCGCCGCAATGACCAATTTTGCGCGCACGCTCAATTCTTGGTCAAGCATTCTCACCGCTACATTTCCACCCGCCAACCATTTCGCGGTGGCGGGTTGCGCCACGCGCACTCCAACGCGCTCGGCCTCCTCCAGCAATTTTTTATCTAGCTCAATTCTTGGCGTGATCGCGCCCAAAGCAGGCAAATTCATTTCAAATCCTTGCGCTCCACTGCGCCAGGCAACTTGCCCAGTGGCGCCAGTGGCTACCGATTGAACCAACTCCCGCAATCCCAACTCGCTCAAAATTTTCCACGCCCCGCCAGAAAGACAATGTCCACAACATTTGTCGCGACCACGCGTTCGCGCGTCCACCAACATCACGCTCGCACCTTCGCGCGCCAACGCGATGGCGCATGAACTTCCGGCGGGTCCGCCGCCCACCACAATCACATCAAAGGATTGCTCGGCAAGTAAAGAAATCAAATTTGAATTCGCTCGCGCCTGTATGGGGGGCTCAACATCGCGCGCGGCGCTTGGATTGTGTTGATGTGGAATAAAATTCGCGGTGTCACTCATGCGTTCCACCAAACACGCGGCGTTGTCGCGCGCTCGAGCACAAAAATTTAAGATGCTTGTGAAATGGCGTTCGCAGAAGCATGCGACGAGTCTAGGCTAGGAAGTTGAACAACCACCGGCTCCACAAATTTGCGCGGCACGCGCGCCGGAATCCTGCACAGCAATTCGTAAGCGTGATGACCCGTCATGCTGGCCACTCGTGCCGCGTGATTTGGCGCGCTGCAATCGGAGCTGATCAATTCCACCGCCGCATGATTCCAATTTGTTCCAAGCGCGTCTGGCAACTCACTCAAGTCAACCGCGATCTGATCCATGCTGATGGCGCCAACAACCGGCGCGTTCATCCAAATTGTTTGACCATGCTCAACAACCTCCACGCGCACCATGCGACGCTCCACGCCCAGTGGTCGGCGCGTCACGGGGTTCATTGGCAGCAGCGGATAGCCGTCGCCGTATCCCACTGGAACCAAGCCAATTCTGCTGGTTTTTTCACATTTCCAGCGGCTGCCATAGCCCACCGCCGTGCCCGCTGGAACGGTTCGGACTTGCACAAATGAACTGCGCCAACTGAACACGGGGCGCAGCTTTTTTGCGAACTCCATGAAGCGGCCATCGCGCGTTCCTTCAAATGCCAAACCGGTCCACGCCAATCCAACGCGAATCATGTTGTGATGAAATCGCGGATCGCGAATGGCGGCGAATGTGCTGGCGGAATGCACAATGCAATCCGTGGGAAGCGCCGCGCCCTTGCACCACGCCTCGAACATCTTGCGTTGTTGATCCGTTGCGATTTCGCTACCACCGGCGTTTGCAAAATGCGTGAACACTCCAGCCAAGCGCAAATTTTTATCCGAGCGAATGCGCGCGGCGATGTTGGTTGCCTCCGTGGGCAAGCAACCACCGCGGCCAAGTCCAGTGTCAATTTCCAAATGCAGCGGCAATAGCGCGCCAAAGTCCGCGGCGCACTTGGACAACGATTCCACTTGATCCAAATCATGCGCCGACAAATGCAACTGACCCTTGAGCCACATGCTGTGAGCGATCCCGCCTCGATCAATCTCGCGCACCGGCATCAACGCGATCACTGGCGTGCTTGGATCGGCAACGCCAACTACCTCCGCCTCCTCAATTCCATACACCACCAAAAAATCCGCGCGTCCCGCCACGCGCCGCGCCAATCGCGCCGCGCCCAAGCCGTAAGCGTCTGATTTCAACACCAAGCCAAGGCGTACCGAGGGGTCGAGCGCCGCCCGAATGACAGAAAGATTATGATCAACGGCGGACAGGTCAACGACTACTTCGCTGCGGGGGCTCATAGAGTGTCCGTTGTATCGACTTTGAAAGGGAACTACCATTAGATTCCCAAAGGATTTCATGAACTCAACAGAAACTTTCGATACCAGTAAAAAATTCTCCGACCTTGGACTTCCAGAAACCGTGCTTCAGGCCCTCACTGAAAAAGGCTTCGAGCATCCAACCCGCATTCAAGCCTCGCTTCTTCCTGTGGCGCTGTCTGGAAAAGATTGCCTGGGCCAAGCGAAGACCGGCACCGGAAAGACCGCCGCATTCGCCTTGCCCATGCTCACGCGCCTTGACAAGGGTGATGCCTTCAGCGGCTTGGTGCTTGTGCCAACCCGCGAGCTTGCCATTCAAGTGGCCAAGGAATTCATGGAGTTCGCCAAATACAGCGGCCACAAAGTGGTGGCGGTGTACGGCGGCAGCAGCATCAACACGCAGACCACTCAACTGAAGTCCGGCCCCGCAATTATTGTGGGCACGCCGGGGCGCGTGATGGACATGAATCAACGCGGCATTTTGCCCTACAACAATGTCAAGGTTGCGGTGCTTGATGAAGTGGACCGCATGCTTGATATTGGTTTCCGCGAGGATATTCGCCGCATTTTGGGCAGTATGAAGCAACATCCGCAAACCGTGTTCGTGTCGGCCACCATTAGTCCAGAGATTGAGAAGTTGGCG
>CAIKXA010000007.1 GCA_903831295.1 uncultured bacterium
CATAACCTTGCCATCCCGATTGCTCAGGAAGAAAAAGTTGTTGAATTGACCAATTCTTATAATTGGCTTTCACGGAGGATATGACAATCAGAGACTGTGATCTCTGAGTTGCTCCCAATAATGGGAACTGGCTCCCACAATCTGGCCGTAACCAAATTATGAAAACCGCACATCCTCGCGGCGTATCCAAACTGTTCACTTTTCAAAGAGAATCCTGCCTTCCAACCTTTCGATTGGAAATGCAGGGTCGAGGAGTCTAACCAAATCCCCAAGCCTGTCAACTCATTGGGGAGCAAAATCCAAATTGTTTATAACTTGGCGGACGGTACCCCTGAACGCCTGATTTCTAGCCCCAAATTTCCACCGATTTAGGGGCAAATCAGCACTCAAATTAAGCTCAATAAAATCTTTGTAAACAGCTGTTAAATAGTGATTTAGATTCATTTTTCGACCAGGCAAATTACCGCCGCAGCCACCCTTGCCGCGCCTGCATCCAAAAGGACCCGGCTGGCCTGCTCAATTGTGGCGCCCGTGGTCCGAATGTCGTCCACCAAAATCACGCTTTTTCCCACCACACTATGTGCATGCCCAAACCGCACACCAAAGCGTTGCAAGCGTCGCAAACGGTTTTTTCGATTCAAGGTTTTTTGCGAGCGACCAAAGCGTTGCCAAAGCGCGCGCCGCAGCGGCAGACGTAATTCTTTGGCGAGCGCGCTTGCGATGATGTCGCTGTGGTCAATCCCGCGCATCACGCGCCGCAGAAACGGTGTTGGTATTGGAACCACAATCCATTTTTGATTGAGTGTGCTGACACCCGCACCCATTTTAATTTTTACTTTTTGCCCCAGCGCTTTGCCCAGCACTGTTCCCGCGCGCGACCAACGCTGCTGCTTTACCGCCAACACAATTTGAGAAAGTGGCGGCTGATATAGACCCAGACTGCACACGCCTTTGATTGCGAACTTTTGAATCTCTTGCGGAATCTGCGCTTGGATTGCTTGGTCAACAGCCGCCTGCGCGTTCTCGCGGGCGCGCCCAAGAAATGAAAGTTCGCACTGCGCCAACCAACACAACGCTCGTTGAAGAATAAAATTATTCATGCGCTCATCGTGACAACGCAAAACGGCGATGGCTAAAAATCGGCTATTTTTCCTTGCAATTCTCCATCAATTTTCATGCAAGCAATTGGGAAATCCGATTTAATCCGCGGACTTTGCCATGCGACGAAGCACCGTGTGCAAGATGCCGCCGTTGCGGTAGTAGTCCACTTCAACGGGCGTGTCTATGCGACACACAGTTTCAAAACGTATCTCCGCCGCGCCGGCGCGCCGCGCGTGAACCGTGATCAATTGGCGCGGCTTAATGTCCGCGGGTAGATCAATGTCAAAAGTTTCCTCGCCAGTCAAACCCAAACTCTGCGCGGTTTGTCCAGCTTGATACGTGAGCGGCATCACGCCCATGCCAACCAAGTTGGAGCGATGGATCCGCTCAAAACTTTCGGCGATCACTGCGCGCACGCCCAACAAGTACGCGCCCTTTGCGGCCCAGTCGCGTGATGAACCCATTCCGTAATCCTTGCCCGCCAACACAACAAGCGCGATGTGCTCCTTCTTGTAATGCTCCGCGGCGTCAAAGATGGGCTTCACTGTGCCGTCAAGAAAATCTTTGGTCACGCCGCCCATAGTTCCTGGCGCGAGTTGATTTTGAATACGCGTGTTGGCGAATGTGCCGCGCGTCATCACGCGGTCATTTCCACGGCGACTTCCATAGCTGTTGAACATGCTCACGGGCACGCCGTGCTCCATTAAATAAGCCCCTGCAGGCCCGTCTTTTTTAATGTTTCCAGCTGGCGAAATATGGTCGGTGGTCACGCTGTCGCCAAGTTTGGCTAAGCAACGAGCGTCCTTGATGGAGACAATCGGCCCCGGTTCCGCCAGCGTCATTGTGGTAAAAAATGGCGGCTCTTGAATATAGGTGCTCTTGGAGTTCCATTGATACATGGCGCCGCGCGTGGTGGCAATATCTTTCCACTCATCGCTGCCATCAAACACACTGGCGTACTGCGTGCGAAATTGTTCGTTGGTCACGCTGGAGGAAACCGCGGCGTCAATTTCTTTTTGCGATGGCCATACGTCGCGCAAATACACGGGCTTGCCGGACTTTGAAATTCCAAGCGGTTCGGTTTGCAAATCAATGTCAACTGTTCCAGCGATGGCGTACGCCACCACGAGTGCGGGGCTTGCTAAATAATTCGCCTTCACATCTGGGTGAACACGCGCTTCAAAATTTCTGTTGCCAGAAAGAACGCTGGCCACAACCATGTCGTTGCCCTTGATCGCATTTTCCACGGCCTCCGGAAGCGGCCCGCTGTTACCGATGCATGTGGTGCAGCCGTAACCAACCACATAAAAACCAAGCGCCTCCAGCGCCGGCATGGAACCTGATTTCTTCAAATACTCCGTCACAACTTTGGAGCCCGGAGCCAGCGAACTTTTCACCCACGGCTTACGAATCAAGCCAAATTCATGGGCTTTTTTAGCCAAAAGACCGGCGCCAATCATCACGCTTGGATTGCTGGTGTTAGTGCAACTGGTGATGGCGGCGATCACCACGGCGCCATTTTTTAAAATGCATTCCTTGCCGTCCATCATGATGGCGACGCCGTCATCGGCCAACGCCGTGGCGGTCGGCGCGCCACTTGCCGCGGCAGATTTGCCAGCGGATTTTAATTTTGGAAGCGCAGTGTGCCACGAACTTTTCATGGCCTTCAACTCCACGCGATCTTGCGGACGAGATGGTCCCGCCAAACTTGGCGTAATCGTTGATTGATCAAGTTCAAGAACTGTTGCGTAAGAAATCTCGCGCGCATCGTCGCGCCAAAAACCTTGCGCCTTTGAATACGCCTCCACGGTCTTGATTAAATTCTCATCGCGACCAGACAAGCGCATGTAGGCCAACGTCTGGTCGTCTATTGGAAAGAAGCCGCATGTCGCGCCGTATTCCGGCGCCATGTTTGCAATAGTGGCGCGGTTGGCGACAGGCATGTCGGACAAGCCAGCACCAAAAAATTCCACAAACTTGTTCACCACTCCGTGCTTGCGCAACATTTCCGTGACACGCAAAACCAAGTCCGTTGCCGTGGCGCCCTCGGGCAATTTGCCAGTCAATCGAACACCAACAACCTCTGGAATCAGCATGTAAATAGGCTGTCCCAGCATTACGGCCTCGGCTTCAATACCGCCAACGCCCCAGCCTAGAACGCCCAATCCATTGATCATGGTGGTGTGGCTGTCGGTTCCAACCAAACTATCTGGATAGAGCACGCCATCTTTTTCCCATACCACTTTGGCTAGATATTCCAGATTCACCTGATGCACAATTCCAGCGCCCGGCGGCACCACGCGGAAATTTTCAAACGCGCCTTGCCCCCACTTCAAAAATTCATAACGCTCCATATTGCGCTCAAATTCTTTTTCACTGTTGATCGTCAACGCCACGCCGCTGGCATACGCGTCCACTTGCACCGAATGGTCAATCACCAAATCACACGGAACAAGCGGGTTCACGCGCTTGGGATCGCCGCCCATACGCTGCATCGCGCCGCGCATTGCTGCTAGATCAACCACGCAAGGAACGCCCGTAAAATCTTGCAGCACCACGCGCCCAGGCATGAACGGAATTTCCTCATCGCTTTGTCGCTTGGGATCACTCGAGGCGATCGCCTTCACGTGCTCTTGCGTGTAAACACGACCATCCACATTGCGCAACACGCTTTCCAGCAAAACCTTGATTGAATAGGGAAGCCGATCCACATCGCCAAACTTTTTCAGCGCAGAAAGGCTGTAATAATGCTTTTGCCCAAGGGGCGTTGAGATTGCGGTGCGGGCTCCAAACGGGTCGTGTGCGGTGTGTGCCATGTGGTAATTCCTAGTTGCAAGAAAGTTACGAATGAAGGGTTGATTCTAGCGAAATTCGCTCGCAATGAAACGCAAGAACGCGCCTGAAGATTCATTTCATAAGCCCGTCAAATCAAAGCCTTGCACGCCACGAATAAGTCTAGACAAATTAAAGCTCACGCAACGCCCATGATCACTGTTTGAATTGCGCTGGCACAATTATGGTTTGCATCACAGTGAATCGCCCTTGCTACGCAGCGTAATTTGCGCGCGCGGTCCATGCACCATGTGCTCAGCGGGAACACTCTCGGTAAGAAACACGCCGCCCGCGATCACGCAACCCGCGCCAATCACCGTATCACCGCCCAGAATGGTGGCGCCCGCATACACAGTCACATGATCTTCCAGTGTTGGATGCCGCTTGTAATTTTTGCGCACGCGGCCGTTCTCGTCTTGCTCAAAACTTTTCGCGCCCAAAGTCACGCCCTGATAAATCTTGCAACGCTTTCCAATCACAGTGGTCTGCCCAATGACAACGCCAGTACCGTGATCAATAAATAAACCCGCGCCAATGGTCGCGCCAGGGTGAATATCAATTCCAGTTCTTTGGTGCGCAATTTCCGCCAACATGCGCGGCACCAATGGCGCGCCAAAACCATGCAATTCATGGGCAAATCGGTGCACAATCAAGGCCTGCAAGCCTGGGTAGCACAAAATCACTTCCTCCACGCTTTGCGCAGCAGGGTCGCCATCAAATGCGGCCACGGCGTCGGCGGTAAGCAACGCACGAATGGTTGGAATCACAGAGACGAGTTTTGCCACCAATCCTGCCGCATGTGTCGCGGCGGCTTTCTCGTCCAACGAAATGGTCGGCGCAGGCACACTCCCGAATTGATTGATCGCAGCATTCTCTTGCGTGGAACTTTCCACGACATGCATTGCCGCCAACACTTGCGGCACAAGACAACGCACAAGCTGCTCAACATTGTGCTCCACTGTTGCGCTGGCGCCATTGGGTTGTGCCGAAAAAAAACCTGGAAACGCCAAAGAACGAAAGAGTTTTATAGCCAAGTCCAATGCCGCAGAATCTGGAACCAAAGATCCACGCGCGCGCTTTGATGCTGGCAGTGACTCAACGCTGGCTTGAATCGCCGCAATGAACTTGCCCATTTCTGTGCCGTCATTCGCTTGATTCATGCGGCAATACTACGACACTTGAACGGCTATTGAGTGACATCCTGCAAATTGGATCTCCAACTTTACTTCGCGCGCAACCATTACTTTGATGGATATTCAAACACGCCGCAACCACTCTTGTCGCCAAGGCGCCCCGCCGTCACCAACTGCCGCAGCAGCGGACATGGGAAAAACTTGGGGTTTCCCAACTCGCGGTGCATCACCATCATGATGTCGTGACACACATCCAACCCAATAAAATCCGCCAATCGCAGCGGACCCATTGGGAAATTGCATCCTAATTTCATGATCTGATCAATGTCTTGCGGTTGCGCAACGCCTTCCATCCAAGCATAAAAAGCTTCGTTAATCATGGGCATAAGCACCCTATTTGAAACAAACCCTGCTCGATCATTCGCGGGCACCGGCGTCTTGCCCAGCGCTTTGGCAAGCGCAATGGTTCGCTCGGTTGTCTCTTCACTGGTGGCAAAGCCTTTGATCACTTCCACAAGCGCCATCACCGGTACTGGATTAAAGAAATGCATGCCAATCACACGCGCCGCATCTTGGCCTACCGCGGCGGCAATATCCGTTATGGAAATACTGCTTGTATTGCTCGACAGAATCGCGGGCGCGGGAAAGTGCGCCTGCATTTCACGGAAGATCTTCTTCTTCAATTCAACATTTTCCGTGGCCGCTTCAATCACCCACTGCGCGCCTTTGGCTTGATCCATGGCTGTCGCATAGTGAATTCGCGCCAGCGCCGCATCGGCTTCCAATTGTGTCATGCGCTTCTTTTCCACGGCTCGATCCGCGGTTTTTTTGTGATACGCCCGGGCACGATCAAGCTGTTCTTGCTTCACATCCACTTGAAATGCCTCTATTCCCGCGGCCGCAGCAACAAAAGCAATTCCAGAACCCATTGTTCCCGCACCAATCACCGCGCATTTCACAATTGCAACACTCATGTTTAATTCCTTCTTAAGTTGATCCTCTTGACACTCAGATTGAACAACAAACACACGCCTTGTGTTTTCTATTTAAAAATATTTACCAACTCGCCAAACAAATTTCGACAGCGCACAATAAAGTCTTATAATTAAAATGCGTCAAAAAACACCATTTTTTTTCAAAAAACAGCTTTTTTAAATTCCGATTTGATGAATCACAGGGCGATCTTCCCCCAAAAGATCACGTTGCCGAGAACCAGCGACACAAAATAAAAGAACAAAATCACAAAAAACTTGAATTATTACTTGTAAGCAAGATTTTTGGGGGCAAGTTAGAAGTGTGATCTCATCCCGGTAGATCACGTTCCCCTCACTGTTACTAGTTCCCTGTATTTCCTTCCCCCCACCGGATACTGGAGTATGACAAATGGATTTCAATAAGAGCGTATTTGTTTTGGGCGCATCCCTAGCAGTTTCAGCTGGCGCTAATGCGGCCATCCTGGGCTATTCGGGCTCGCAAAGTTACATGACCAAAGTAGTTTCTGGCGTAACTCGTACCTATTCAGCGATCGACGTATTCGTAGATTGCAGCAATGCTGCCGATTACATCGTGAACTATTACGGTGTAACTACTGGCTCACCTCCTAAGGTTTCGTTTGTTGGAACAGTGCTTAACGGCGTATCCAACTCCTCAACAGCTACCAATGCAAACGCCGCAAACGGCGTGTTGTTCAACCAAGGCACTGGCACCAATAAGGGCTGGAATCCTGACTACGACAACACAGATGGTCTGTTTGATTCTTTCGTAACCATCGGCGGCCGAACCCAAGACGTAGCTGGCAATCCTGATTCTGGCAATCAACTTGCCAAGGATCCAAGTTTCGCCAACTTTAGTTCTTCAACAAGTGGCTTCGGCACTTTGCGAACTGGAACAACTTCAACAACCAACGCCGGTCCAGGCTGGTACTCAGCTGATCCAAACAACGCGATGAACAAGGCTGGCACTTATGCCGACTTGAAGATCATGTTGGGTCACTTCGTGGTTGATGTTACGAATTACATCGGTACATCCAGCACACTTACTTTGACATTTAATGGCAACATTACAATCAAGGTGAACGGCACAACGCAACAGCAGCCAAACTTTGCGAAAAGCTTCAATTTCTTGCCAGCAATTCCTGCTCCAGGAGCAGTTGCTCTGATTGGCTTGGCAGGTGTTTGCGCTCGTCGCCGAAAGGCCTGATTTACTTCGAATCTCTGATTTGAAATCCAAAACCCCGATGGTTAGCCATCGGGGTTTTTTATTTTTGCCCCACTTATATTATCTAGTTTAATTTTAATAAAATTATAAACATTATTTGCATTGCGAGTACCCGGGAGTACTTTGTTTCTGAAGGCTGAAATTTAGTTTCAGCATTGCTGGAAGTTTAGATTTTCAGTTGAGAGAGTTGAAGCAAAGGGTATTGAAACAACGGGTTTGGAGTGCAAGTGATGAAACTCTTTTTTGAGTGTTCATTACAAACACATCATTCCAATCACATTGCAGAACCCAGCATATTGCGGGCATTCGTTTCTTCAGATTGGATACTTGGAAGTTTAAAATGAAACGCGCTTTGAGAATTCTAAATGCGCGCCACTGAATCTGATCACTCTTTGGAGAAGAGCCAAAGAGTTGTGTATAAAAAGCGTGGCTTGAGCCATGTGTCAGAAGTTCGATTGGGGCGGCTTTTAAGGGAGGCCGTCCCGCTACGAGATGCTTGCGCGAAATCGCAACATCACGAGTCGAACAAAATTGCGGGCCGCGGAGGGCACGGTCCGCACAGCACTAGGGACGAGTCTTTGAAAAGAGGCTCGTCCCCTTTTTATTTCAGTCCTTCCACTTGCGTGGTTCAGGGCCTTTGTATTCGGCAAGCGGCCGAATAATGCGGTTACTGGCGTGCTGCTCCATGACGTGCGCCGCCCACCCGGTGATGCGGCTCGCCACAAAAATAGGCGTGTATTGCGGCACTGGAATTCCAAGAATGAAATAAGTCATGCCGCAAGGGAAATCCACATTGGGGTGAATGGCTTTGTCCTTCAGCATGATCGCTTGCACGCGGTCTCCAATATCAAACCACTTCTTTGCATCTGGGCCAAGTTGCTCAGCAAGCTTCAGACCCCATGATCTAAGAATGCCCGCGCGATGATCGCCGTTCTTGTACACGCGATGACCAAAGCCCATGAGTTTGCGCTTCTCAACAAAGGCGCGCTGCATCCAAGCTTCCACGGTAATCGCGCCACCAGCACAATCATTATTAATCTCCTTGAGCATTTCCATAGCCATCTCATTTGCGCCCCCGTGAAGTGGCCCTTTGAGCGCGCCGATACCACCACAAATTGCGCTGTGCAAATCAGATTCAGTGCTGGCAATCACGCGACATGCGAATGTGCTGGCATTGAAATCGTGCTCGGCGTACAACATCAAACTGACATCCATAATGCGCGCCTCTAGTTCGCTGGGCTTGCGGCCGTTGATGAGCCAAAGCAAATTCGCGGCGTGACCCAACGCGGCGTCAGGCTCAAGTATTGGCTTGTTTTCGCGGGAACGCTGGCAAATTCCAATCAGCGTGGGAATTTGCGCCAGCAAGCGCATACTTTTTTGCAACTCGGCCGCTGGCGAATTGTCCTCACATTCAGCATCGACATGGGAAAGCAAACTCACGCCCGTGCGCAGAATGCTCATGGGATGCGCGTTGGGGCAACTCACTGCAAACTTGGCCACGGAGTCTCGCACTGAAGCGGGCACGGCGCGCAACGCGATGACATCGCTGTTGAATTTTTTCAACTCAGCGGCGCTTGGCTTGTGGCCCAAGAGCAACAAAAACGCAACCTCTTCAAAGGTGGCGTTGGCGGCAAGATCGGCGATCTCATAACCGCGGTATAAAAGTTCAGTTTGAGTGACAGCGCAAACAGAGGTTTCTCCAACAGTTTGTCCCGCGAGTCCGCGAGTGTCGGGTTGCTTGGCGGCGGTTGTGGTGCTCATGGTTTCTCCAGTGGATCGGGTATGAAAGCGTTCGATGCTAGCATCCGTTCATGAAACTATTCGCTCATGTGATGGCAATTTGCGCGCTTGCCGGATGTGGAACTATCACCCAATACGAACCGCCGCCGGCATATCAAAACAGCCCGCAGGTTGACCAAGTTTGGAAATGGATGACTGGCTCATATTCCAGCGCGCAGCAAAGCCAAACCGATGCGCAATACAAGAATATTGTGCTGCATATGAGTCCAATTTGGACGGATCAACCCGATGGCCGGTGGTTGTATGTTGAGCAAGCCATGCAAGAAACCGCGAACAAGCCATATCGACAACGGGTGTATCACCTGGTCCACCATGACAATGGAACGGTTGAAAGCATGGTGTTTGAATTGCCAGGCGACCCATTGCAATACGCTGGAGCGTGGAAGCAGGAGAAGCCATTAAGCGAACTTTTGCCTTCACAACTCATGCCGCGATCGGGTTGCGGCGTGAAACTGAAAGCCAAATCAGCCACGCAATGGAGCGGTTCGACGGACGGAGATATGTGCGCAAGTTCTCTCAACGGCGCGACGTACGCAACGAGCGAAGTGATGGTGACGGCGAATGAAATCACCAGTTGGGACCGCGGCTTTGACAGCGCAGGCAAGCAAGTTTGGGGCGCCACGAAAGGCCCCTATCAATTTAAAAAGCAACCGCAGTAATTGCGGAACCCTTGAACAAGTTCGAATATAAAAATGATATGGATTGAATCTAAAATATTTTGAAGAACACAATGAGCCCAGCACACCACAACAATGCAAGCAATAATTCTTCGAGCGATCAACATCCAGGACGCGCATTGCGCGCTCTGATGGATAAAGGCGTTGTCATGGCGCCGGGCGCATTCAATGCGTTGGTTGCAAAATCAGCGAAAAACGCTGGGTTTGACGCGGTTTATATTTCTGGCGGCGCCACGGCGAATGTTTCTGGATACCCCGACATTGGCTTGATCACGCTCACCGAAATGTGCAGAACTATCCGCGAAATTTCGGATGCCAGTGGATTGCCCGTGATCGCCGACGCGGACACCGGTTATGGCGAAGTTGAAAGTTGCGCACGCACTGTTGTGGAATATGAACGCGCAGGCGCCGCTGCGTTGCACATTGAAGACCAAGTATTTCCAAAGCGTTGCGGCCATCTTGATGGCAAAGAATTGATCAGCGCCTCCGACATGGCGGACAAAGTGAGCGCCATGGCGAAAAATAAACTGAACCCCGACTTTGTGATTATTGCGCGCACCGATGCAAGGCACGTGACGGACTTTGCCGACGCCGTGAAGCGCGCCAATCTTTATAGAGAAGCCGGCGCGGACGCGATTTTTCCAGAAGGCTTGCAGAGCGAAACTGAGTTCAAAGATTTTGCCAAAGGTTCGCCTGGATATTTGTTGGCCAACATGACGGAATTTGGAAAAACGCCGGATATTTCCGCCACAAGGTTTGGTGAACTTGGATACTCGCTGGTGATTTATCCCTTAAGCATGATGCGCTTGGCCATGGGCGAAGTGACCCGTGGCTTGGCGTCCCTAAAACAACATGGGTCCGTTCGAGAAAGCCTGCCCAAGATGCAGACGCGCAAGGATTTGTATGCGCTGTTGGGGTATGAACCAGGAATTGAATGGCACTTTCCTAACAATCAAAGCTGACTCGGCCACGAAGCGGCAATTTCAAGCTTCAGAAACAGCAGATTGGAATGGAAAGTTGTTGAAATATTTGCAAAAATGTGGTCTTTGAAGTGCGAAATCTGCTTCAAATCTTTGTTTTTAAGCAAAAAATTGGGTTTTTTAAGATTTTTAAAAAATATTAAAAAATATTGACTTGATGGAACACTTTTAAGATTTACTTGCGAATATGTATGTGTAGGATTCAGTTCTTACGTCACATGTTTGAGTCGCTGAATGATGTTTGGCTTCTGAGGTGAGGAAAAAGGGACCTCTAATCAGAATTAAGACTGTAAGGGAAAGGGAACTCTCTGCAGTCGCTTAACCGAAAGGTGGAGCGCCAAATTTAAGCGAAACAAACATGTTGAGGGAAAAAGGAAAGGGGCTGTCAGCCGAAACTCAGAAAGGGTTCGGCTGATTGCCTTTTTAGAGCAAATTTTTTTCCCCCCGCCCAACACACGGATTGGGTGAACGATTGGATTGCTAGATTTCTATACACTTTCATGTTCGCCCCGCACAATTCATGTGGAATATATTTCAATGCAAACATTCAACTATTCATGTGCCGCTTGCCTGATGTTTCTTACAGGTTCTTTGCTGACCGCTCAAGCGGACACCACCACAATCCAGCCAATGTCGACTCGGACGACAGAACCACAGGCTCAAACCAAGCTTGAAGTGATGAAGACCGCCGCGCAGATGAACTATGTGGCCAGTCCACATGAGATCACTTCTATGGGGTTACGCAGTCAATGGCAAATTACAATTCCGTCTGGAGAACATTCATCGGTTGCGGGCATGAGCCTGGATGGAAATGAAATCTTTGCATGGAATAATGTTGGAATTGTGACGCGCCTGAAATCAGATACAGGCTCCGTGTTGTGGCAAGGATCCACCCAAAGCAAACTGGACAAAATCTTTAGCGTGAACATTCTGCCTGCGGGAACCACTCCCGCGGCGATTGCTTTGACAGATGCGGCGACTGTTGCATTTGAAGACGGAAGCGGAGCGTTGTTGGCGCAAGAAACTCTACGCCGCGTTCCCGCAACAGCCGGCGTAACCAGCGAAAACTATGTTGTGTTTGGAGATGCCGAGGGGCGAATTATTTGGCTGAATCTGTCTGAATCAAATATTGCCAAAGTACAGAACAAGCGCAACGCTCCGGGTGACTATACATCCAGCAGCGATCGATCCACGCGCCGTACGGTGATTTGCCGTGAGGAATTTGCGGCAATGTCGATTGGCAAAGTCGTCACCCAACCCGTATCCGTTGCAGGCGCTGGAGTGCTCACCGTAAGCACGGGTGGAGAAGTCTGCTTGTTTCATGCGACAAATTCCAAACCAATTTGGAAATTTAAAAGCAATGCTCCATTTGTGAGCAAGCCATCGGTGTGCGATGGCGTTGTGTATGTGGCAGGCAAGGATCAATACCTGCATGCTCTTGATTTAAAAACTGGACAAGCGATTTGGAATTGGTTCACGCAAGCTCCCTTGATCAACACGCCGTTGGCCACGAGCGATTTGGTGGTGCTGCAAGTTCCAGAAGAAGGGCTTGTGGCTTTCAACGCAAATCCAGGCGACAAAGTTGGTGGCGTAGTTCAGTGGAAATCCAAGGCGGCGGGAAACGCGATCACCCGCACAAAGGATGGATTTATTGTGTGGGATGATGCAAGTCGATCAATGACATTGGTTGAGCCCAAAGCGGGCGGCATCACAGCGACCGCGTCATTTCCAAACGCGATGTGGGTTGGCTCCACTGCGCCAGTGGATGGAACAATCATGTTGCTCAGCGCCGATGGTCGCATGCAACAATTGCGCCCAATTGAAATGATGAAGCCGGTGGTCGCGCCGAAGTCATTGGATGAAAAACCGAAGACTCTAAACGATGACGCAGTGGATCCCGACAAAGTTGCCGACGCCGACGCGCCTTAATATGGCCACATGAATCTTTCGCAGCCAATTCAACGCGCGCTTCTTTCAGTCAGTGACAAGAGCGGCTTGGTTGAATTTGCGAAGTCACTTGCAGCGCGGGGCGTTGAAATTGTAAGCACGGGCGGCACCGAAAAAGCGTTGATGGCCGCTGGAATTGCGGTTGTGCCCATTGAAAAAATGACGGGCTTTCCAGAAATGATGGATGGCCGCGTGAAGACATTGCACCCGCGCGTGCATGGCGGGTTGCTGGGTAGACGCGATGTGCCCGAGCATGTCGCGGCAATGAAAGAGCACGGAATTGCGCCGATTGATTTGGTGTGCGTGAGTTTGTATCCATTCGCCGACACCATTGCAAAGAGTGGCGTGACCGAAGACGAGGCGATTGAACAAATCGATATTGGTGGACCAGCCATGATTCGCAGTGCGTCAAAAAATTATGAATTTGTGACGGTGGTGACTTCACCGGATCAATATGGCCGCGTCATGAAAGAACTGGCGGCGAACAATGGCGTGACGACGCCGGCGCTTCGCAAACAATTGGCGGCCGAGGCGTTTGATCACACCGCGCAGTACGACACCATGATTGCGGCATGGATGTTTCGCGAAGGCGCAAAGAAATCGTATGCGCAAGCAGAGCCACTTGGATCCGCTGGCGAAATGCCCGACACAATTCAAGTATCGCTCACGCGCAAGTCGCACTTGCGTTACGGAGAAAATCCGCATCAATCCGCGGCTGTGTATCGCGACTTGGCGCAAGCGGACGGCGCGATTGTGGACGCGCAAACAGTTGAGGGCAAACCACTTTCGTACAACAATATTTTGGACGCTGCGGCGGCATTTGAGTTGGTGAAAGATTTGGTGGCATTGACCGTGATCGGGGCGAATGCGCCGGCGAATGGTGGCGCAGGGCCATCAAGTAGCGCAATTGCGAATCAGGTGGCCGCGTGCGTGGTGAAGCACACCAATCCGTGCGGCGCGGCGATTGGCGCCAATGCCGCGGATGCATTTGACAAGGCCTACGCGGGTGATCCGTTGGCGGCATACGGTGGCATTGTTGCGATTTCCGCCAGGCTGACCGCCTCCGACGCCACCAACATTGCGAAGCCAGATCGCTTTTTGGAGGTTGTGGTTGCGGAATCGTTTGAGCCAGAGGCGATTGCAATTCTGGCCGCGCGCTGGAAAAATGTCCGCTTGCTTGCGGTTGGCTTCATGCGCCGCGCGCCTGCAAAGGTGTTGCAACTGAGAAGCGTGCCAGGCGGAATGTTGGCGCAAGAAAGCGACGGCGCGGTTGATGAAATCGCGAATTTTAAGTTGACCGCCGGACCCGCCCCAAGCGATTCATTGAAGCGCGACGCGGAATTTTTGTCGGTGATTGCGAAGCACTTGAAGAGCAATGCCGTTTGCGTGGGCGCGGGACAAACATTGTGGGGCGCGGGCGCGGGCCAGATGGACCGCGTGGCTGCATGCAAGCATGCGATTGAAAAAGCGAAATTGAAATTGCAGGCCGCGGGCTTGGGTACTGGCAACGCGCGACTGAGCGCAATTGCCGCCAAGTCAAATGCGGATGGAAACGAAAGTTTGAACTTGATTGAGAGCGGCGCAACCGCGCATGCAAACACAATGATTGTCACCGCCGCAAGCGACGCGTTCTTTCCATTTGATGATGGACCGCGCTTGCTGATTGACGCCGGCGTGCAATGCATTGTTCATCCAGGCGGAAGCAAGCGCGACGGCGACACGCAGGCGTTATGCAATGAGCGCGGCGTGACGCTTTTGGTGACGGGCACGCGCCACTTTAAACATTGACGCAACGGGAAATATTTTCACGCGATTCACGCGCCACGCGTTCGTGCCAGCGTAAAGTTTTGCCCTTTTGAATGCGGGCAAATCAGCCCGCACAACTTGGTTTGCTGAATTGGCTTGCCGAATTGACTTGCCAAATTGACTTGCCAGCAATTGCAATTGCGCCAGATGAATGCGTCGCAAAATGTGCGCCAAATAAAATATAAAAATAAAACATGCGTGTGTTGTTGCACACGCATGTGATGAAAGCAAAGAAGACTTCGCTGAATTATTTTGGCGAAGCTGGAGTAGCGGTAGGCGCTTGTGGTTTCACGCCGGCGTTCTTGGAAGAATTTGCCGCTGGCGCCGCGTTGGACTTGCTGGAGGCCGGCAGTGGATATTGACTTGTGACCTCGGTCTTGAGGAAGAAGTAATACATGGTGCCTTCCGCGTATTGACCGCCCGCGAGAATTTCCGCGGCTGGACCCATGCCCATGTAAATGTCCGCGCGACCCGGCGCTTGAATGGCGCCGCCCGTGTCTTGATCAAGCATGAACTTCAGGAAACGCTGCTTTTTCCCGCCAAAATCAATGCCTTGCGTGTCCACCAACACCACGCCGCCTGGCGGATAGACCTTCTTGTCGGTTGCCAAAGTTTCCTTCTCGGTCACCTTGAAACCAAGCGAACCAGCGGGCCAATTGCCGCCTTCGTATGGCGCAAAGAACACGTACGACTCGTTCTTTGACATCATGGCGGAAATTTTCGCGGGATTCTTTTTGTACTCATCCATGATCGCTTTGAGCGACAATTTATTCTTAGGAATTAAACCAGAGTCAATGCAAGCTTGACCAAGACCGGAGTACGGCCGATCGGTTTTTCCCGCGTAGCCAACAAACATTGGTTTGCCATCGGGCATAATAATTTTGGCGCTGCCATTCACTTGCACGATGTACGCGTCAAGCGCGCTGCGCAAGTACACAAGCTCCGTGCCCTTGAACATATTGCTGGATTCAATTTCCGCGCGCGTTGGATATGGATGCACCGAACCATCGGCGGCGCGCTGGCCTTGTGGAGCGCCCGTTGACGGATCCGTGACAAGATCCGCGGGACGCTTGAACAGCGGGTATTTAAACTCGTCCGTCGCGGTCATGCTGCCTTGAAACTCAGGGCTGTAATAACCGGTGAACAACACGGTGCCCTTGCCGTTCCATCCAACAGTTTGCCAAATTTCAAAATTCTGTTTTATGGCGCCAACAAAGTCCGCCTCGCTTTTGCTGTCCTTCAAAATTTGTTGAAAGGCCACGATGCTGGATGACGATTGATCCCACGTGCACACATTCATAAATGGAAATTTGGTTTTGCTGGACGGCATTTGAAACCAACCCTGCGAATACGCGAGCGCCTTGTTCAAGAATGGATCGCGCACGCGCCATGCGGCGCCGATATCCGGAAGCGGATCGTTGGGACCTAATTTGCGCAGACCACTTTCGCCTGGACCAAGTTGGCGCGTGTAGTCGGGAGTGGGTTCAGGAGTGGGCTCGTCTGTTTTGCAGGCGCCAAAAAACAAAACTGGCAACGCAAGCGCGGCGCACATGAAGGCGAGAGAGAATTTGCGATAGTTGAAAATGGGCATGCGGAGAAAATAGCGAATTTGGCGAAGTCGGTTACCATATTTGCATGCAAACTTTCCTAGCAATCCATTTTTCTTCCCTGCTGGCTATTGGCTTGCCCCAAGGCTTTGAGTGGCTCATTCTGCTGGCGGTTGCGCTACTTATCTTTGGACGCCGCCTGCCTGACGTGGCGCGAAGCTTTGGTAAGAGCATTAACGAGTTTAAAAAAGGCATGAGCGATGTGACCAATGAGATCAACAAGGAGCCAATGGATCAGGCTTCTAGCCAGAATGCCGCCAAACTGACAAATGCCAATTCGGCGAATGCCATGGGTCAAAATGCTTCGCAAGCGCAGGAATCAGACGCTTCGAAGAAGGTTTGAATTGCGTGATTTGGTTGAGGCGCATTGCGATGGCGCCGCGCCACTTGCGAATTTGCCCGTTGATTCAAACTTATTGATGCCGTTATAATGCTTCACTTGGTCGGGACTTGGTTCGGTATTGGGTTTCGTATTGGTTTCGTTTGGGCGATTAGCTCAGCTGGCTAGAGCGCACGGATCACACCCGTGAGGTCGAGGGTTCGAGTCCCCCACCGCCCACTAAAAATGCAAACGAGCGGAAGTTTGAACGCTTCCGCTCGCTGCGTTTTTACTTCACATGCAATCTACATACCTGGCTCTGCGGCGGGTTTGCGATATCAACCACGCCCTTGGCTTCCCTTGGTCCAACCAGAAACGCAGAAAAAAATCTATAAAAGCTGCTGCCATGAATGAACTCGTTGGCACGGACCGCGGCCACGAATAGGACCGTAAAATAATTGTGATTTGCATGAGCGTGCCTGCCTGTGCGGCTATTCATGCGCATTCGCATAGAACGCTTTTAGATCCAACAAATTACGCTGCCGACATTGCCCGAGCCCTTGAAATGCTAACTGTGTAATATTATAATGGCATTGCATGCGAAGGCTAAAGAAATCTGGGGTGCTTGGTTTGAGGAATGGCTGGAGCGATCCCCAATGGCGCGCGGTGAATTCACCGCACCGCATGCACTTGGTGAGCATGTTGGAAGCCTTGAAAAAATCGACCGTCGCTGAGTTGGCGGAATTAACTGGGCGAAGCCAACAATCTATTTATCCGCATTTAAAAATTCTGGTAAAGGCCGGACTTGTGCGGGAGTTGCGCGCCCATGTGAATAGCCCCAGCAATGACGCAAAGAATGAACGCAAAAACGCGAACAAGTCTGTTGCGAACGCGCCAACTTCCCGCGCCACATGTCTGTACGAATTCAATCCCGCTCTCTTTCGTAAAGCCTTTAACAGTAAAAATGGATTTGGACTTATTCGAGCAGCCCATGTCACATCAATTTTGCTGCACGACCTTGGCTTGCGCTGCAAGCGCTGGGGCGAAGCCAGCGAGCGGGCGGGTATGCATCACGGAATTAAAATCCAGAATTTAATGTCGGCTGAAATCACTTGGTTCACAAGCTCACATTGGAAGCGTTTCAACAAACTAAGTTCGCAATTAATGAAGCTGATCCGACAAGCGCGCAACAATCGCAAAGGACAGCGCATGTGCATTGGATTGGTTCAATTTCCAGATGTGACGGTGGCGGAATTGAAACAAGGTTTGGCGCGCGCGGCTGCGGTGAAATCTTCCGCAACATCTCCGGCAAAAAATTCGTCGAAAACTCCGCCAAAATCCAAGCGCGCCTAAACAATCTGGCACGCAAACCCAAGCGCATAAAAAACTCCCCAGACACATGTCTGGGGAGTTTTACTTTCATTTCCTTTGAGTCTAAGTGAACACTTCATGCCATAAGTGATTGCGAAGTGAGTGAATGCGCAATTACGCGCGCAAGTTTTCTTAGCGACGACGACGGGCCACGAGACCAGCTAAACCAATCAATGCAATGGCGCCTGGGGCGGGTACGAATGAGCCACTTCCTGACGAAATTAAGATGTTGTCATAGTAAGCAAGACCTTGGGTGGTTGGACCGTTGGCAGACTGATAGAGATCAAATTCATCTGGGTTAACCCCGGCTGCTGCTCCCGCAATTGTTGCTCCTGCCCAAGTACCACTCACTTTCCAGTAGTAACCTGAGACGCCCGTGGTCTTGTTGAAAGTCATTGCAAGTGACTGCCATGCGTTACGGGTAATTGTGACGCCCGTGTTATACGCGTAGTTGCTACTTGTACCGCCGCTAGTCGAATAGGAAAGCGCTTGAAGAGCGCCAGTTGACGCATTCACATACATGCCGGCTAAAATCTTGGTTTGAGTTGCGTCATATATCAGCGCACCAAATTTATTGGTGCTGGAATTGGTTGTTGTTGTGTCTTGATCCCAAACCGCATAAATTGTGTCAGAACCCACGTCACGACTTTCCCAATTATTATAAACATCATTGGTCCATGCATAGCGAGCAGACGTTGTGCTACTTCCTTGTATTGACATGCAAAGACCTCGTGTTCCACCAACAGTCGGGTCGTTTGCAATGTTGTAGAAGGCAGAACCACCTCCAGCAGTAATCCAACCACCTTGGCCCGCAGTGCCCGCACTGTATTGCGAGGACGTCTGAACGGTACCAGCGGTATAGCCGGTGTTAAAATTTGTATTTTGTATCATTTTCATCGCCCCAAAGGCGTTGCCCGCAAAGGCAACGGAGACAAGGGCAACGGTTCCAACGATTGATTGAGATAGTTTCATGAGAGACTCCTGTTCGGAATGGTCGTGGACGCGCATGAAGCGCCCCGCGGCAAGTCCGAAATTGGAAAGGGATGAAGTGAGAGAAAGAGAAAGGGGAAAAGGAAAGGGAAAGAACAGAAGGAAAGAAACAACAAGGAAGTAAAGTTTCTAGACGCGCTGAAAGGGTTGCGAGTCAAGAAACCGAGAACTGAAACAAACTTGCTCTCACCTTTGTAAACGTAAAAAATGTGTGACCTTGATCACGCTATTTCACGATTTTGCAAAATAGTTCTGAATTCCAAATTAATCCCCTCTTAACGCGTTTAAATGGGGGTTGGCGAGGGCGCGGACAAAGATTTTTGTGGGGCTAGAGCGAGCGCTTGATGCGACTTGTTGATTCCGATGGGAGATTTGCGCGTTGAAAGGCGGGAATTTCCGCCGCAAATCTGAAATGCGCCTTGCACCGTTTATAGATTGCTGTTTGGGTTGGTCGCGGGGCTGTATCCCGTTTTGCATTCAGCTTTGCACGATGTGCAGTGAGATTTGCATCATGAATTTCGACTGAATTTGCGGGCCTCGCATTTGGGCGCTGTTTCACACATAGAAAGGATTTGCCATGGAAGGCACAAATGATGCCGCCGCGACGGGCGGTGAGGTGGATTTGCATACGCAGATACGCCAGTTGATTGTTGGCGCGCGGCGCACCATTGCGCGCGGCGTGGATGTGGTGCAGGTGCGGACCAATTTTGAGATAGGTCGACACATTGTTGAGCGCGAACAACAAGGCGAGGCCAGAGCCAGTTATGGCGCGGCGTTGTTGCAGTCTGTTTCAAAGAGGCTTGTGAACGAGTTTGGCAATGGATTTTCAAAGCGCAATTTAGAATTGATGCGGCGGTTCTTTGTTGAGTACCGAGTCCGATATCGAATTGCGCAGACAGTGTCTGCGCAATTGCACATTGGAGTTTTCAGAAGTCATCATAAAAATTATGAACTTCAAACCACTGCGCCCGCTGATGATGCGGGCATGAATGATGCGGCTGTGCCGTTCACTCTGAGTTGGTCTCATTACATATTGCTTGTAGGAATTGCCAACGTGAGTGAGCGCCGCTTCTATGAGATTGAATCAACAAGTTGTAATTGGTCCGTGCGCGAACTGAAACGGCAGTACAACTCTGGCTTGTACGAGCGCCTGGCGCTGAGCCGTGACAAAGATGGCATTCGTAAGTTGGCGCAAGTGGGGCAAGTTGTGGAGCAGCCCAAAGATTTACTGAAACAGCCGCTGGTTTTGGAGTTTCTCGGGTTGGACAATCAGTCGCGGCATTCGGAGTCTGACTTGGAGGCCGCCATTATCAGCAACGTGGAAAAGTTTCTGTTGGAATTAGGCAAAGGTTTTTTATTCGAGGCGCGCCAGAAACGCTTCACGGTGGACGATGAGGATTTCTTTGTTGACCTTGTGTTCTACAACCGCCTGTTGCGCTGCTATGTGTTGATTGATTTAAAAATAGGAAAGCTGACGCACCAAGATCTGGGGCAAATGCAGATGTATGTGAATTCCTTCGATCGCTTTGTAAAGACGCAGGCCGAGCATTGCACGATTGGAATTATTTTGTGTAAGCAGCGGCGCGAGGCGTTGGTGGAAATCACGTTGCCGCATGACGCGAATATTCAGGCGAATGAATATCAGTTGTATTTACCTAGCAAGGAACAACTGCAGCAGAAGTTGCAGGAATGGGGCGGCCAGGACATGTAGTGGAGCGATTTTGAAAATTGTCCTGCGAAGTACATATGTGACTCTTAAGGCGCGAGTTGAGCAAACTCAATTGTGAGTCTGCGAACAAGCGAGGGGCGCATTGTCGGAGACCTTGTGGCGACTTTTATTATGGAGTGCGGTTGACTAAGTGCGTGGCGAAATCTTTCTGCAAAACGTTTGCCGCACGCTACATTTAAGCGCACATGCTGCGTCTTACGGAAATTTGCCTGCCGCTTACGCACCCGCAAAGCGCGCTGCGGCCAGCTATTTTGAGCCGTTTAAAAATGCCGGCGGACGACTTGGAGAGTTTTGAAGTTTTTCGCCGCGGCGTGGACGCGCGCAAGCCGCAGGCGATTTTATTTGTGTACACAATTGATGTGCAAGTGCGCGACGAGGCGAAAGTATTGGCGCGCCTGAACACGGACAGGCGTGTGAGTGTTGCGCCGGACATGGGCTACAAGTTTGTGGCGCGGGTGCAGGAGAAGATGGCGCATGGCGGCGCGACAGTGCATAGCAGTGCCGCAGCGCATAACGGCGCACCACGCCCGATTGTGATTGGCATGGGACCCGCCGGACTTTTTGCGGCGTTGATTTTGGCGCAGTCGGGTTTCAGGCCGTTGGTGTTGGAGCGTGGCAAGGCCGTGCGCGAGCGCACAGTGGACACGTTTCGCATGTGGCGCCAAGGCGTGCTGGACACGGAATCAAACACGCAATTTGGCGAAGGCGGCGCCGGCACATTTTCCGACGGCAAGTTGTATAGCCAGATCAAAGACCCCAAGCATTACGGCCGCAAAGTGCTGCGCGAATTTGTGGACGCGGGCGCGCCTGAGGAAATTTTATATGTAAGCAAGCCACACATTGGAACATTTCGCTTGGTGGGCATGGTTGAAAAAATGCGCGCCAAGATTATTGAGTTGGGCGGCGAGATTCGTTTTGGTTGCCGCGTGGAAGAAATTGAAATTGAGCGCGATGCAAATGGCGCGAGCGTTGAGAATATTTCTGCGCGTGGCGCGAATTTTTCTACAAGCGAAGCAAATGGCGCAAACAAAATTGGCCGCGTGCGCGCGGTTGTTCTGGCTGGCGGCGAGCGCATTGCCAGCGACCACATTGTGCTTGCGGTTGGCCACAGCGCGCGCGACACGTTTGCAATGCTGCACGCGCGCGGCGTGTTCATACAGGCCAAACCGTTTTCTATTGGCTTTCGCATAGAGCATCCGCAGTCACTGATCAATAAAAATCGCTACGGTAAAAATGCCGACAGTCCCCTGCTTGGCGCGGCGGATTACAAGTTGGTGCATCACGCCAAGAATGGGCGCTCGGTGTACAGCTTTTGCATGTGCCCCGGCGGAACGGTGGTTGCAGCAACAAGCGAGGCCGGCCGCGTGGTGACCAACGGCATGAGCCAATATTCGCGCAATGAGCGCAACGCCAACGCGGGAATTGTTGTTGGAATTTCGCCAGAGCAGGATTATCCGGGCGGTCCACTTGCGGGCATTGAGTTTCAGCGCTTCTGGGAGTCGCGCGCGTTTGAATTGGGCGGCGGTAGTTACTTGGCGCCGGGACAATTGGTGGGAGATTTTTTGGCGCGGCGGCCATCGACAAAGTTGGGCGCGGTGTTGCCGTCTTACACGCCGGGCGTGCACATGTGCGACTTGTCAACGGCGTTGCCGGACTACGCCATTGCGGCGATACGCGAGGCCTTGCCCGTGTTTGCAAAGCAATTGAAAGGATTTGATTTGCCCGACGCAGTGTTGACCGCGGTGGAATCGCGTACATCATCGCCCATTCGCATTGCGCGCAATGACCACGATTTGCAAAGCGTGAACACGCGCGGACTTTTTCCTGCCGGCGAAGGCGCGGGCTATGCCGGCGGCATTTTAAGCGCGGCCATTGACGGAATTAAAATTGCCGAAGCCGTTGCGCTGAGTGTGAATATGAAGGCGTAAATTTACGCCGTCATCTGCTCAAGCAAACCCAACTGTGCGAATGTTTCTGTAATGGACGCCTCATGCTCCGAGCGATACTGCGCGTCGGAATCAATGACTGGCTTGCCAAGAATTTCCTCAAACATTGCGCGCGTGTACACCGGCTTCACGGCCGCGGTGGACTTGGCGCCCATTTGATTCAAGTTGCTGGCAAAAATTCCCGCCGCGCTGACGGGAAGAAAATCCTCGTAACGCAGCCCTTGCACTTGCGCAAAACCGAGCCGCACGAGTTGATGAATGTCGCGGGTGAGTATGGATCCGCGCGCGGCAATGCCCTTGGCCGTTGCGCTGTAGTGGCCATAGACCAGCCCCTGCTGCAACAGCGCGGGAAGGGTTTTTGGAAATGGCTCGAATGGCTTTGCGTACAGCGCTTCAAACGCGGGGAAGTCGCGCTTGGCAAGCGACGGATCAGCATCGCGCGCCGCATCGGCCTGATCCAAGCAACGGTCATACAACTCGCGGCCCACGGGCGTGGTGGCGTAGCCGCGCTCCTCTATTTCACCAAAGCGCGCGGTGTGCGTTGCGTGAATCACGCTGGCGTTTGCGTTTGTGTTTGCGTTTGCGTTTGCGTTTGCGTTTGCGTTGTGAAATTGCACGGGCTCGGTGAGCGCTTTGTACGCGTCTTGGCGCAGCAGAATGGGCGTGTCTTGCGATGGACCTTCGGTGAACTCTTTAAAGCCGGCGTGCTTGAGATTGACCAGCGCAAATTGAGGCAATTGCAGCGTGGCGACAAGCGTGTCCACCATGCGTGCAATGTCGCTTGACGACACGTTTGCGTGCGCGAACGATTGAATGCGAGCGTGATCAAGGTGCCTGAAGTGAAGCAGCAACCAATCATGGTCGGCCGCTGCACACAAGCGCGTGAGCGTGGTGGTGGCGCGCTCACGAAACGCGCCCTGCTGCAACTCGCCCATGCAAAATTTCATGGACGCCGTGTACAGGTCCATGCAAAAAGTATTTGGCGTGAGATGATTCAAGCAATGCGATTCAAAACAGGCGATGTCCGCCGCAATTTTAAACCCCGCGTCGCACAGTTCGGTATACAAAGCGTGGTCGCGCGCGTTGCCAGTCCACTTGAAGATGCGGTCGACTCCCTCGCGAACAAGGGCGTTGAAATCATGCGCATTGAGTCCGCCTTGAGTCTCATTTTTTTCTATGAGATGTTTTGCGCTGGCTGAAATCACCTCGCGCGTAGCCAGAAGCGCCTCAACGCGCGCGCGCGTGGTTGCATCGAAATAATCCGTGACCAGCAGCGACGTGAACATGCGATGCTCGGGCTTAACCACGGAACGAAACGCAGTGGCGATGACCGGCTTGCTCTTGGCGCCCACATTGGTCATGTCGTAGAAGTTGTGGGGCTGCATTGCAAAGGCCGCGAAATAGCGGGTAATCCAGCGATATTCATCGGGGCGACCAATGCGAATGGCGCCGTGGCGCTCGCCACTTGTTTGATTGAGTTGCTGCGGCGAAATAGCGAAACCCACGTGTAGGCGCGCCGCCAAGTCGCACACGGTTGTGTTGCACACATGGTTTACAGCAAGACTGCGGTCATACATGGGGACTTCTTTGGCGAACATGCTGGACAGCTCGCCAAAAAGTTTATTTTGCATTGAGACAGGATCACAAAATACGGTGGCGGTGTCGGTCATGAAATCCTTTTCAAGCGGTGAGTGATGTGTGCATTGGTGATTGCGAATACAAGCGAAATCAAATCTATGGCGAAGCGTTTGTGCGGCATTACAAAATGTGTTCCGACTTTTTTGTCGACAAAGGATAGACGCCCATTCAATACAAGTCGAGCAAAACGCTTGCGACTTGATGCGCCAACTTGGCTCAAGCGCGCGCACATGCGTCACTTGCACAGCCATATTGCGGTACACACAAACTTCACCGGGCGGTAAGCCAATAATTTTATGGCAGGCACGCGGCTGTTGGAGCAACCAATCCAAACATACTTTGGCCTTTGCTGTGACACCAACCCCTTGAAGAAGCTATTGGTGATTGACCTCCATGTTGGCGGCCCACTTTTTATTGTTATGCAGAAGAGGGTCAAGTTCAGACATGCTTTGAATGGTAGTCGCACTGAAATTTGATGCCTAAATGACCGCTTCTAAAAAACATGATTTCGTTTACAAACAAGTGCGCTCGGGCGCGGACTCTTAGAAATCTCTATCTTGCACACATGCCGATTCTGAATGCATCGAATCGCCGGCGGGTTCCGTGGAAAAACGGATGCGGTATGACATTGGAAATTGCAACCGACGCGGGCACTGTTGGCGGCGAGTGGTCATGGAGAATTTCCATTGCTGATGTGCCAGAGCGCAGCAACTTTTCCGCGTATCCCGGCGTGGATCGTTTTATAATGCGCCTTGAAGGCAACCATCTTGTGATTGCGCGCGGCGAAAAAACTGACGATGTTCCAGAGAGTGGCTCGGCGCTTGCGTTCACTGGCGAGGAAGAAGTTGTTGGCATTCCAACTGGCACAGGCGTGCGCGATGTGAACTTGATGGTGCGTCGGGATCGTTGGCGAGGCGCGCTTTATATCTTGCGCGATGGCTGCATGCGGGCCGACGCGCCCAAAGTGTTGGTGCACGCGGCGCGCGGAGACCTTGAAATACACGTTCACGGCGAGCCAGATTTAAAATCACTTCGCGAAGAACAAACTTTAATGTGCTACGGATGTGTTGAAATTACAAACACGCTGGACTCCGCGGCGATTGTGTGCCAACTGTGGCCCATTGACGCGCCGTGAAATTTCTAATCACGCCTGATTTGCGCGCGCGATCGCGGCAAATAAAAATATCTGAACGATGATTTTTCGCGCGGCGCGAAGTGAACACGCGCGACAAACCCGTTCCACCAACTCTTATTTACCCTTGAACATGCGGAACAAGCGCGTAACTGGATCATAAAACTGATCCACCACCCGCTCCTTCATTGGAATAATCGCGTTGTCAGTAATGCCAATGTGCTCTGGGCAAACTTTGGTGCAGCACTTGGTGATATTGCAATAGCCAATGCCATCGCGATTCTTTAAATCACCAACACGGTCCTCGGTGTCCAGTGGATGCATTTCAAGCGCGGCGGTGTACATCAAGAAACGCGGCCCAATGAACTCGTCCTCTTTGTGATGGTCGCGAATCACGTGGCACACATCTTGGCACAGGAAACATTCAATGCACTTGCGGAACTCTTGCACGCGGTCAATGTCCTGCTGGAACATGGTCCATGAACCGTCGGCGTTGTCGGGCTTGCGCGGCTTGAATGGCTTGATGGTCTTCTTCACGCGGAAATTCCAACTGACATCCGTGACCAAATCGCGAATGGATGGGAACGAACGCATGGGCTCCACGGTGACAACCTTGTCCGGCGGCAACGTGTCCATGCGCGTCATGCACATCAGGCTTGGCTTGCCGTTGATTTCAGCGGAACATGAACCACATTTGCCGGCTTTGCAATTCCAGCGGCACGCCAAATCGGGCGCTTGTTCGGCTTGAATGCGATGCACGCAATCCAGCAACACCATGCCCTCGCTGACGTTCACTTCGTAGTTCACAAACTCGCCGCCATCTTTGTTGCCGCGCCAAATACGAAATTGCACGTTGCGCGATTCATCAACA
>CAIKXA010000008.1 GCA_903831295.1 uncultured bacterium
AACGGCATGCACGGTTTCCGTGGCAAGCGCCCGAAGCCTTACGGCATTCGTAAAGATGAGAAGCAAAAGTTGCGCTACCACTACGGCGTGCTTGAAAAGCAATTCCGCCATGTGTTGGCAAACGCTGGTCGAACCACTGGCAATACCGGTGAAGTGCTCATGCAACTTCTGGAGCGTCGCTTGGATAATCTCCTGCGCCGCGCTGGATTTGCCCGCACTATTTGGGCGGCTCGTCAACTTGTTGCTCACGGTCACGTGAAAGTGAACGGCGAGAAGGTTGATCGTCCAAGTTATCTGGTTGAAATTGGTCACGAAATCACAATGCGAGAAGGCACGCACAAACTTGTTCGCGAGAACATGGAAAGCATGTCTAGTCACAATGTGCCAGGTTGGCTTGAAGTGAATCCTGCCCAGTTGTCCGCCAAGGTCACAAGCCTTCCGACTTCTGATCAGATTCCATTCGATGTCAACACCAATTTGATCATTGAGTTTTATCGCTAATATTTGAACCTTCGGGTCTTTGGTTGCCAAATTGGTCGCCAAAGACTCGGGGGTTCTTTCTTTTCCCGCTTGGAGAATCCACATGCTGAAGTTTCTGCGAAAATATAACAAGGTTTTGTTCGGGTTTTTCAGCGTTTTGCTTATGGTGACATGGCTTGTGCCAAGCGCAATCCAAGAATTTTCCAAGAATTCCGCGGCATCAAACGCGGTCTGGGCCACTGTTGGAAATGGCGAGAAGATCACGCTCACAGAGCAACAGAAACTCACGCGTCAAGTAAAAATGATTGACGTGCTACAGGTTCCATTCTCCAAGGAACTTGGAATCAACGGAAATCCTGGACAGTGGTACTTGCTCGTGCGCGAAGCCAAACAAGCGGGTCTTGTTGGAGGCCCTTCCGAAGGCAAGGAATTGCTTTCAAAGATCGCTGGCGATCAAGCCAAGCCAGGCGAAGCAATGAGCCAGCAATCCGCGATACTGCTTGGTGAATTATGCCGCGCGGGTGGATCTCAACCACCAATGGTCTATGAAACACTCGCTGAACTTTCAGGCGTTGCACGCATGTTAAGTTTGACAGGCAGCGCGCCGCGCCTCAGCGAAGCGCGCTTGAAGTCCGATGCGCAAAATGCCCTTACCGGGTTAAGCGCGGACGTGGTTGTGATCTCGGCGGACATGCCGCTTCCAACCAATGATCCGCAGCCAACTCCTGAGCAAGTTGAAAAACTCGTCAAGGAAAATGCCGACAAGGAACCAGGCAAAGGATCCCATGGAATGGGATATCGACAAAGCGAAAAAGTGCAGTTGGAATGGTTTGTAATTCCAGCCCAACAAGTGCGCGATCAAATGGCCAATGACCCGCGTCTTTCCAATGTGGAACTTCGCAAGGCTTTTCTGCGCAATCCCACTTCTTTTGGAGCCCAAATTGGTGAAGTGGATCCCAACTTTGACGACTTCAAAGACCAAGTGCGAACCAAGTTGCTCAATCAAATCACGGCCAGTCGCATGGACGAAATGGTGAAATTCATCGCCGATCAAGCGCAATTGTCCACGCGTGCGCTTCCCAAGGACGGCATCTACGCGAAATTGCCAACTGATTGGCAAAATCTTCCAGGACTTCCCGCGCTCGCCGCGGACATGGCGAAGCAATTTGGCGTGGCCGCTCCCAAAGTTGAAATTATTGGCCCAACAGTTGTCTCGAGCCTGAACTCAGTCGATGGATTGGGCACCGCAACAAGCGATCGCTTTGGAACGCAGCCAACACCGCTTGCTCAATTGGTTTCGATGACAAAAGAACTCAAACCAACCGAGGTTCGAGCCGTCTTACAAGTGGGCGTGATTGGTCCACCGCTACGCGCGCCAGATCCTTCACGAGCCCCGCGCGTCAATCCAAACCAAACAGCATCGGCCAATCAAGATTTGACCACGGATCTATTTGCGTTCCGTGTTCTACAAGCCATGCCTGCGCATGCGGCGGCGAACGCTGAAGAGGCTGGAGCCGTAGCCACACAAGACGAGCAGAAATTGCTGCGTTTTGCGGTGCTTGAAAGCAACATTGCTGCGATTGAAACCAAAGCCAAAGAGAGCGGCTTGGAATCTGTGGCGCGTGAATACAACACCAAAGTTGATTTTGCGCCGCAAATCCGCGGAGCGGATATGAAGTTTATTCAATACGGAATGAAAATGCCCACCGCTATTTCCGGTCTAGGCGAGGACGCCACCGTTGTGAACGAAATTGTGAAACGAGCTTTGGCTATTCCGCAAGGCGAGTTCGCCAATTCATCCGACGCCGTGCGCACATTTGTGATCCCTTCGCCAAATAAACTCGCAATTGTCGCGGTGCATGTCCGCGACGTATTGCCAATGTACGCCGAAGACTACAACGGCCTCGCGAGCAATCAACGCTTTCGCAATGCGATCACCGATGAAAGCAACCAAGTCAAGATCGTGGATGAATTCTCATTCGCGGCATTGTCCGCGCGCAACCAATTCAAGATGGCCAAAGAACCAACGGGCCCTGTTGATGCGAGCGCCCCTGAGCCGCCAATCGATTCCGCTGGCTAAGCAAATTCGCTGGGTGCACTTCTTTCGCCGCGACACAATTTCAAACAATTCACCGTGATTTCACTGCGGAATTAACTTACTTTTGAGCCCGCTTTCACGGGTTTGTCCACGCTCAGAAAAACCACGTCGCGGGCTTCTGGACCAGGCTTGCCGTCGGTACCAATCACCGCCTCGGCTTTCAAGTCACTGGCGGCCAAAATCATTCCAGCGCTTACTTCGCCGCGCAACATGCGCGGCTCCAAGTTGGCCACAATCACAACTTGCTTTCCAACCAAAGTCGCTGGGTCGTACCAAGCGCGCACTCCAGCGCATACTTGCCGCCCCTCGGGCGTGCCATCGTCCAACTTTAGTTTCAACAATTTGTCGGCGTTGGGGTGCGCTTCCGCGGCCAACACCGTAGCCACGCGCAAGTCGATTTTTGAGAACAAGTCGTAGGCAATGGCTGGCAGTGGATCGCTCATGTTGTGTCCTTATAAAAGAATTATTCCAACGTTCCTAGTTCGGCAAAAATCCGCGTCGCTTTTTTGTGTTTCAAACTTCTGCGTGATGATGTATTTCCAAGCGTCTACTATGAAACAGGATGAAGCGCCTTGAATGTTGTCACCGCGTCAAAGTCCCGTTGGCTTAACAACCCGCCGTCGCTTCTCATGGCAACGCTTTCATCGCGGCGACGGCTGCGCTCGCAGCGCGGCGCCTCGCGCAGATCGACCACTTGCACAGCAAGGGCTTGCTGATCAAACTTTGCGCGCGATACGCCGCAAATATCAGCGAAATCATCGGCAAATTTGCTCAACGTGCCGTCGGCGTCTGGCACGACCAACCCCGCGTCGAGCGTATTTTCCACGCCCTTCGCCTTGGCTTCTTCAAGCGCTTTCAAGGCCGCGGTTCGCGCGTCCATAACCTTGGACCAATCCGCATGGGCTTGATATTGAATATTCAAATAGGTTTGCTCATGCACAGACACATCGCCAGCGTTCATGGTGCGATAGATCTCGTCGGCCGTGTGCGCCATGATTGGCGCCAGCAATCTGCAAAGTGTTTCGGCGCACGCGCGCATGACAATCTGCGAGCGACGACGTCGATGCGAATCTGGTCGATCGCAATACAAGCGATCCTTCACCGCCACGCAATACATGGACGAAAGCGTTTCGTTGCAGAACGCGTATAGAGCCAAGTGCGCGGCGCGGAAATCAAAACGCACATACGCCGCGCGCACATCCTTCTCAAGCCGCGACAATTCTCCAAGCACCCAGCCATCAATCGATTCCGGTTCAACACTCTTCAAGGCGCCGCGCCAATCCGTGGTGGCTGGAAGATCACCAAGATTGCTCAGCAAGAAACGAACCGTGTTGCGAACTTTGCGATAAGCCTCTCCCGCTGTCTTGAGAAATTCCAGGTCCATGCGGATGTCGGTTTCATATGCCAAGCCGCTCACCCACCAACGGCAAACATCGGCGCCAAACTCCTTCAGAATATTCTCCACATCAATGGTGTTTCCAAGGCTTTTGCTCATCTTTTTGCCCTCTTTGTCCACCACAAATCCGTGGGTGACCAAACGGCGAAACGGCGGCTGCCCCGTGGAGGCCAGCGCAAGCAACATGGAAAGTTGGAACCAGCCGCGATGTTGATCGCTGCCTTCCAAATACAACTCGGCTGGAAATCCTTGACCGCGCTCCTGCATGACGGCGTGCCAACTGGAACCGGCTTCAAACCACACATCGAAAATGTCAAACAACTTTTCAATCGTTGCGCTGTTGAAATCTTTGGGCGCGTCGACATCTGTCGCGCTGTTGTAGTGCGCCAACAATTCTTGCGGAGTGTGGGTGAACCACGCGTTGGAACCCAACTCACGCATCACTTTGGCCACGGCGCGAATGCTGGTGGGCGTCATGAACGTGGATCCATCGGCCAACTTGAAGGCAGGAATTGGCAAGCCCCAAGAGCGCTGACGACTCAAGCACCAATCTGGCCGTGAGGCGATCATGCCGCGCATTCGGTTGCGCCCCCACTCTGGAACAAATTCAATCTTGTTCTCCACGGCTTCGCTGGCAAGCTCGCGAATGGTGCGTCCGGAATTTTTCACTTTGCGGTCCACACCTATGAACCACTGCTCGGTGGCGCGGAAAATAACTGGCGTTTTACTGCGCCAATCATGGGGATAACTGTGTGTGAACATAAGGTGGTGCACCAAATGTCCGCTCTTGGTGATGTGCTCCAGAATGGTTTTGTTGGCCTCCCAAATAGACACGCCGCGCAACCACTCTGGCACAGTGTCGTCATAGGTTCCGTTGTCACGCACTGGGCAATAGGCCTCAAGACCCTCCTTGCGACCAGCGCGCCAATCTTCCTCGCCGTGTCCGGGCGCGGTGTGCACAAGACCAGTGCCATCTTCAAGAGTGACATGTGGCGCGGCGATTATTTTTCCTACGCGATCACAAAATGGATGCTTGTATTGCAAACCCACCAGCCGATCGCCAGTTGTTTCTGCAAGTCGCTCCACCTTCTCAGCGCCAATCGCCTTGGAAACTTTTTCAATCATATCGCTGGCGATAATGCTTTCGCCGCCATCAATACGAACCAGCGAATAGTTGTAGGCGCCGCCAACGGCAATGGCTAAATTGGCTGGCAACGTCCAAGGAGTGGTTGTCCAAATCATGAAGCTTGGAGTTGAATCAAGTTCAACGCCGAACACCTTTGCAACCGCCTCGCGATCGGCGGCCTCAAAGTCAACCCAAATGCTTGGGTCTTCACGGTCCTCGTATTCAAGTTCGGCCTCCGCAAGCGCCGTGCGATTGGCGATGCTCCAATGCACGGGTTTTCGCTCGCGAAACACAATATCTTGCTCCACCAAAGTCGCGAATAATTCAAGCGTGGCGCCTTCATAGGCTTGGTCAAGCGTGCGATACGGATGTTCGTAATCGGCGAAGGTGAGCAATCGTTTCATGCCATCGGCTTGCACTTGAATAAACTTCACCGCGTCGCTGGCACAAGCCGCGCGGATAGCAACGCGCCGCTCATTGGCTGGCAACGCGTCAAGTTCCTTCATCTTTCCCTTCTTGGAAAGTTCCGTGAGCACGCGGTGCTCAATTGGAAGTCCGTGACAATCCCAACCTGGCGTGTACGGACAACGCATGCCCTCCATCAGACGGCTGCGCACAACCATGTCCTTGAGAACCTTGTTCACCATGTGGCCAACATGGATTGGCCCATTGGCGTACGGCGGTCCATCATGAAAACGAAAGATGGGCGCGGCGGCTCGCGCGGAATTCACGCGCTCATAAAAATTCATCTCCGTGAATCGCTGCAGCGTCTTGGGTTCAGATTGCGACAGATTCGCCTTCATGGCAAAGTCGGTGGCGGGCAATTGAAGCGTGTCTCGATATTCAGGCATTGAGGGCGAGATGATAGAGGTGTTGTGCGTTGAAGGTGGACAATTTTCTAAAGCGCTGTGATTTCAAAGCCACTCAATCGCCATGTGGATTGCGGATTGAAGTGGCCCGAAATCATTCATCCGGGCATTCACCAGGCTTGACGGATTCATCCAAATAGCGCTGAAATTCAGCCATTTTATAGCTCACAAAGCAGAATGTGTGGTGCAGGGCGAACCACTCCATGTCCTTGGGGTCTTTCTCCAAATCGTGTCGCAAGCGGTTGAGTTCGGCCAAAACTTTTTCAATTTTCATGGTGCGTGGCTTTCTGTTGAATGATCGTGTGCGTGATCGTGCGGGTGGTCGGTGTGTTGCAAAGAACTCGGTGGCTGGGGCGCGGGCGCGGATTGGTGAGAATGACCGTGCTCATCGCTGTGCGACATGCTCTCCAAATTTCCAATGCCCCAGGCGATGGCCAAGCCTAGGACCAATGCCAACGAAAGTCGCACGCGGTCGTGAGAATGAAAGTGCAACTCGGGAAGCAAGTCGCTGCCCGCGATGCACAAGAACGATCCCGCGGAGAAGGCCAACGCGTATGCGGTGAATGTTGGATCGCCGCCGCCGGTCTTTAATAGAAAAATCGCGGCGCCAATGGGAACAATCAGCGCGAAAAGAATATTCACCACATGCAATTTACGCGCGCTTGATTTGCCGGCGCGCAACAATGTGGTGAGCGTCATGGCATCGAATGGTTTGTGTAGAAGAATGACAAGAAATGTTCCAAGCCCCGCCAATCCGGCGCCAGGATGCAGTGTGGTAGCCACTGAAATACTGGAGGCAAGGGCCACGCCTTCCAGCAAACTATGCAGCGAAAGACCAAGCGCCGCCCCCGACCATGTCAATGGTGTCACGCCATGTGAATGCGTGTGTGCATGGTCATGTTCATGGTCATGCGTGTCGCACTCCTCAACCACGTCATGTTGATGGAAACTTGCGAAGCGCTCCAAAAAAAACATGGCTAGAAATCCAAGCGCCGCAGAAAGCATGACAGGATTGATGGCGAGATGGTCCATCTCATTCCCGGAGGAATTGCGCTGCTCTGAAATTTCCATGATGGCGTGAGGCAACATGTGAAAGAATGCCACGCCAAGCATGACACCCGAGACAAATGACAGAGCGATCTGCATTCGCTGATGCGTTAAGCGAATGAGCGTGGGCAAAAAACCACCAAACACGCTTGCCACAGCGATCAATCCGCACGCAATCCAAAGCCATTGTGTGTCCACCGAAACAGCATAACTGCCTTTGAAATCACGTGGCGCAGCGGTGGCGATTGGACCTTGATCAGATTAGACTCACCGCCTCACATGTCGCGCGGGGGTGGTAGCTCAATTGGTAGAGCGCTTGAATCGCATTCAAGAGGTTATGAGTTCGATTCTCATCCACTCCATTGATCCGCCCCGCTTTCGAGCGGGGTTTTTTATTTTTAATTCGCTGTTCACGCGCCGAACTTTCTCCGCGCTTTCGTATGCTTTATCAATGAGCGTTGCAACCCGCGAAACCCCCGCCATGAAGCAATATGACCGCTTCAAACGCGAGCATCCGGGCTGCCTACTTTTCTTTCGTATCGGCGACTTTTACGAACTCTTTGACGAGGACGCCGTCACCGCTTCGCGCGCGCTTGGTATCACGCTTACCGAACGCACAAAGGGCGTGCCCATGGCCGGCGTTCCCCACCACGCCGCCGAGGGATATTTACGGCGCCTTGTCGAGCAAGGATTTCGCGTCGCGGTGTGCGAACAAATACAAGATGCAAAGGACGCTAAGGGCGTGGTTGACCGCGCGGTCACTCGCGTTGTGACTCCAGGCACTCTGGTTGATGAAGCGTTGCTTGACGCCGGCGCCGCCAACCGCGTTGCCGCCGTGGCCATGAGCGCGGACGGCGCAAGCGTTGGAATAGCATCGGCTGAACTTTCCACCGGCTCGTTTGAAGTTTTCACAGTGGCCACAAATGAATGGCTTGATTTGATCGCGCGTTTGGAGCCCGCGGAATTATTGCTGCCCGAAGGTTTTGCGCACAAGGATCATGCGGCCACATTGGTGAAGTCGTGCCAACTACGGCCGGCCTGGAACTTTGCCGCGCGAGACGCCGCGCAATTGTTGCAAAAGCACTACAAAGTGGCTGCTTTAAGCGGCTTTGGCTTAACCGACGATGGCGCCGCCACGAGCGCGGCCGGCGCCCTGCTTCGCTATTTCATTGAGACGCAAGCCGCGGGCAATGGCGCCGCGTTGTCACATCTACGACCACCGCTTCCAGTTGAACATTCACAATCGCTGATCATGGACGCGGCATCGCTTCGCTCGCTTGAAGTGGAACGCACCATGCGCAGCCAATCCTCCGAGGGCTCATTGATCGCGTGCTTGGAGTCGCCGCGCACATCCATGGGTCGGCGACTTGTGCGCGCCTGGTTGGTGAGACCATCATGTGATCGAAATGAAATCATGCGCAGACATGATCGCGTGGCGTTATTGGTGGCTGACACCCTCCGACGCGGCGAGATGGAGCAAACACTTGATGTTGTTCAAGACATCGCACGTATCGCCGCGCGCTTGGCGCTTGGCCGCGCTACTCCGCGCGACTTGCTGGCCCTTGGCCGCAGCGTGGTGGCCACGGAACAACTCATTGCGCTTCTTCCAACGGACAATGTGTTTGATCAAGATCGACTCGCGCTGCAAGAACCAGTGCGCTCGCTGAAGTCTTTGTCCGAAAAAATTGTGGCCGCCTGCGTGGACTCCCCGCCCGCGCACATGCGTGAAGGTGGCTTATTTCGCAGTGGTTTTAACGCGGAATTGGACGAGTGTCATGTCTTGCAACGCGACGCCGACGGTTGGCTTGCGGACTATCAGAAGGCGTTGATTGAGCGCACAGGCATCACCACTTTGAAAGTTGGATTTAACCGCGTCTTTGGCTATTACATTGAAGTCACCAATTCGCATGTTGGAAAAATTCCAGCGGACTTCACGCGCCGACAAACCGTGAAGAACGGCGAGCGATGCATCACGCCGGAGTTGCGCGAGTTTGAAGTGAAGGTACTAGGCGCCGAGCGACGCGCGCTTGATTGCGAGCAAAAACTTTTCGACGCGCTGTGTGTTGAGGTCGCCTCACATATCCGATTGATTCAACGCGTGGGAGAACTGGTGGCGGAGATTGACGCGCTCACTTCGTTCGCATCAACGGCGCAGCGGCGCAATCACGTGCGCCCCACCATGGTTGACGAACCACTCTTGGACATTGTGGATGGACGCCACCCAGCCCTTGAAATTTCCCTTGGCCGAAAATTAATTCCCAACAGCGCGCTGCTTGGTCCAGCCAGCCAAGTGAACAAGCCCACGTTGGCCTTGATCACCGGCCCAAACATGGCCGGAAAAAGCACATATATCAGGCAAAATGCGCTGATTGTCATTCTGGCTCACGCTGGCGCTTTCGTGCCCGCGCACAGTGCAACCATTGGAATAACCGACCGCATCTTCACGCGCATCGGGGCGTCGGACGAACTGCACTTGGGTCAATCCACGTTCATGATTGAAATGCTGGAAGCTGCGCGCATTCTGCACCAGGCGACTGAGCGAAGTTTAATTGTGATGGACGAAATCGGCCGCGGCACCAGTACCCTGGATGGCTTGAGTTTGGCGTGGGCCATCGCGGAAGGACTTGCGGCCCGCGGTTGCCGAACATTTTTCGCCACGCACTATCACGAGATCACTTCACTGGCGGATCGCCTGCCGCGTATCACCAACCTGCATGTCACTGTGCGTGAATGGGAAAACGGCATTGTGTTTCTTCACAAGATCGCCGCAGGCCGCGCTGACCGCAGTTATGGAATTCATGTGGCGCGACTGGCCGGATTGCCGCTTGATGTGGTGGCGCGCGCCGAAGCCATTTTGGATTCACTGGCGGTGGAAACGGCAAACCAACCTAGTGCCCCGGACAAAATCAAACGCGCAGGAAAGAACTCCAAGGAAGCAGCGGCCGCCCCCGATTTGTTCTCGCAACTGAGCGCGAAAGATCCGCAATTCACCGCCAATAACCTTCAAAATCCAAGTCAAACGCTTGAAGAACTCCAAGCCGTGGACTTAAATCAACTCACGCCATTGCAAGCCTTCGATACCTTGCGCCGCCTGCAAGCGGCGGCGCTCCAAGAGCGCCAGACAACCAAATCTTAATTTAGCTCGAGCACAAGCCACATTTAAACGTGCCAATTTTACTTTGCCACGCTAGAATTACTTCTTAATGCAATCAAGATTTCTTAAACGCTTCTCTACCGCTTCGCTGATTGGCAGCGCGCTTGTTGGCTTGAACGCCTGCCAAAGCGACGACCCGTGGAACGAGGCGCGATTTGAAAAACTTGTTTCGCAATCATCCGCAACTCCATGGTCATTGGAAAAGGACAATGAGGCGCCACAAGACGCCAAAGGCCGCGCGGAAACAGAAGCGGAAAAACAATTTCAAGCGCTTCCAAAAGATGGCCCCAACACTTTGCCGTCACTTGTGGAGTTTGCGCTGGACAACAATCCAACCACCCGCGGCGAATGGCAGAAAGCCAAATCGCGCGCGGCGCAACTTGGTCGCATTGAAAGTTTATATCTGCCAACCCTCTCCGCCTCTGGCTTTGGCGGCTTCGTGCAACAGATCGGCTACATCAACACTGAACGCTTCAGAAACACCGGTCCAATGATGCAAGGCTCGTTAAATTTGGCTTGGATCTTGGTGGATTTTGGTCGCCGCGACGCGCAAACTGAATCCGCGCGCCGCGCCTTGATGGCGTCCAACTATTCATTCAACCGCGGCATTCAAAGAGTCATCTTTGAAGTGCAGGATGCGTACTTTAGTTTGGACGCCAAACTTGCCTTGCTTCAAACCGCCGAGCAAAATCTAGAGACCGCGCGCGTGCAATTGGAAGCCGTTGAAGATCGCCTGATTGTTGGATTGGCCACGCGCCCCGAAATGTTGCTGGCCAAACAGCAATTCACGCAGGCTCAATTCGCGCTTGAAGCCGCGGGCAGCGCAACCTTTGACGCGCAATCCACATTGGCGCGCCGCGTTGGCTTGTCCGCAGAAACAGAAATCAAAATTACAAGTTTGCAACGCCTAGCCCTTCCCGAAGATATGAGCGCGCAAGTGGATGAGTTGATTCGCACATCCATTCGTGGCCGTCCTGATTTGCTTGCCGCGGTGGAACGCGTGCGTGGCGCCGACGCCGACATTAAACTTGCGGAAGCGCAGTTCTTGCCCATCGTGAACGCTGGCGCAATGGTTGGACAAACTCGATTTTGGTACGACGGTCGCACATCTTTGGGCTTGCCAACCACAAATCAAAATTTCTGGGGACCCGAGTACTCCGCTGGTTTGAACGGTTCTTGGCTGCTCTTTGATGGTTTTGAACGCACCAATGCCGTGCGTCAAGCGCGCGCGGACCGCGCGGTGGCTGCCGCCGAACTTGAAAAGATGCGCCTTGAAGCTACAAGCGAAGTGTGGGATTCCTACTTTGTGCATCTTGCCGCCATCAAGCAATTTGCGTTCGGCGAGTCGCTGCTCAAGGCCAGCCAAGATTCCTACGACTCCGTATTCGAGTCCTATGTGAATGGATTGAGCAACATCAACAATGTCCTCACCGCGGAATCAGCGCTGTTCACCGCGCGCTCCACACTCATTCGCACGCGCGCGGAGTTGCTGGCGTCGGCGGCCAAGCTTGCCTTTGCCGTGGGATCACCCGAGGACACATCGCGATGGACCCGCAAATCCAATATGGCGTCCAAATCTTCCTCCACCGCGCCACGCGAATAATTTCGATTGTTCGAGTAATCCCCGCGCCAACAGTTTGCACGCGTTGCGTACTATTGAGCCATGAACGCAACTCTTCTCAAAAGCGCATTTGAACAGTCACTGCCCTACGACCGCTATTTAGAAAGCGATCCTGGACGCGCCGGCGCTTGGCGCAGCGTTGAGAAAAGCGTGCATATCACCGCGGATCAGCAAACACTTCTGAAATCTTTTGTGCGCCACATGCCTGTGCTTGTTGTAAGCGGCGTGTGGTGTGGCGACTGCGCGCAGCAAGGCCCAATGTTGCACGCCATTGCCAAAGCGTGTCCGCAGATTGATTTGCGGTGGATTGACCGCGATGCGCGGCCCGATTTGACCGAGCACACAAAAGTGTGCGGCGGCGCGCGCGTTCCCTTGGTGGTATGGATGGCGGAGGATTTTGAATTTGTCTCCATGCTTGGCGACCGCACGCTCAGCCGCTACCGATCTATCGCCCGCAAGCAACTTGGTTTTACTTGTCCCATGCCTGGAGTTGCGCTGCCCGCCGACGAAGGCGCGGAAACTCTGCAAGAGTGGCTGAACGAATTCGAACGCGTGCAACTTCTGCTGCGGCTTTCAGGCCGCTTGCGCCAAAAACACGGCGATTAATTCGCGTGCCTGTGATCTCGTTGCGCTGAGCCCAGCGATGCCACAAAATTTATTTAAGAAATCGCGCGCCACGGAGCCGCGACATCATGCTCCGCCAATTTCCAGCACGCCTCGAGCATTTCGCGCAAGCCTTCACCCGTGGCGCCACTCACCACCACGCGCCGTGCCGCGGGCACGCGCAATGCGTTGCACATTTTCATAACTTTCTTGGCGCGCTCGGCCTCTGGAATTAAATCCACCTTGTTCAACACCAACAACTCCGGCTTGGAACCCAATTCCGCGCTGAACACCGCAAGCTCATTGCGGATCAACTCCACATTCGCGATTGGATCAGAGCCATCATCTGGAACCATGTCCACCAAATGCAAGATCACGCGCGTGCGCTCAATGTGGCGCAGAAATTCATATCCCAAGCCGGCGCCTTCGGAAGCGCCCTCGATCAATCCCGGCAAATCCGCGAACACAAGACGCCGATCACCTGGTAACTCCGCGATTCCCAACTGGGGCGAAAGCGTGGTGAATGGATAGGCGCCAATCTTGGCGTCAGCGCGGGTTAACGCGCAAAGCATTGTGCTTTTGCCGGCGTTGGGCAATCCAACCAAACCAACATCGGCGATCAATTTCAATTCAAAGCGCAACATGCGCTCAATGGCGGGCTCGCCTGGCGTGAACTCCGCCGGCGATTGATGCGTGCTGGTTTTAAAATTCTCATTGCCCAATCCACCCTTGCCACCTTTGGCAACAACCAATTCTTGATCGGGCAAAACCATGTCGCACAACAACTCGCCAGTCGTGTCGTCAAACACCAACGTGCCGCAAGGCACTCGCACAATCACGGATTGACCGTTGGAGCCGTGGCAACTTTTGGAAAGCCCCTTCTCACCATCGGTCGCGAAAAAATGTCGTTGATAACGAAACGCAAGCAGCGTGTCCAAGTGCGCGTCGGTCACAATTGTTACGGATCCACCGTCACCACCGTCGCCGCCGTCGGGACCCGCCTTGGGATTGGATTTCTCGTGGCGCATGTGGCTCGCGCCATTGCCGCCCTTGCCAGATCGCACCATGATTTGCGCACGATCAACAAGCATGTTTCATCTATCCGACCCTAGGGGTCAATATGGCCGGTCAAATGCGCTGGCCAATTGCAGTGTGTGAAATTTAGTTCGACGGAAGAATGTCAACAAAGCGTCCGCGGAAAGCAACTTTGCCATCGGCGCCCGCCATGATGGCGTCGTCCTTGGCGCGGAATGCGTTCTTGCCTGGCTTCCACTTGGTTCCGCGCTGATGCAAAATAATGCAACCAGTTCGGGCAGCTTGACCGCCATAAAGTTTAATGCCCAAGTGTTGCGCGTTGGAGTCGCGACCGTTTTCAGTTGAGCCTTGACCTTTTTTGTGTGCCATAGTTTGGTTCCTTCAAATGCGTTTCCAGAAATTCTGGGTTGGGCAGTTTAGCGAACATTTCAACTTTCGCCAAGCCTTTGAACCAAGTCTTTCAACGTTTTTTACATGGGATGAAATGGGCCAGCCAGCCCCAAAAATCACCACAAAATTCAACTGAATGGATTAACGCATGATCCAGCGTGGATTCTGCTCGTTCCCTGCGGGCGCCAAAGGCACTTCGCCAATCAACGCAACGCGATCGCAATTCATTTGGTAATCCACGCGCCAAGTCTTCTTCAAAACGATCGGCTTCTTGCTCGTCGGGTCCACGACAGGTTTCTTGATATTGGAAAGACCCGTGACCAGAATTGAAAAGCGCTTGACTTCTGGTCCCGCTTTCCAAATCGCCACTCCGCTCTTTGCATTTTCCTCACCGGTCATGATGTCGCCAATCAACGCGGATTGATCTTCGTGCAATGGGTTGGCCAACAGCGCTTGCACCGCGCGTTGCACACGTCGCGGAACTCCTTCGCCCGCGCTGTAAAGACGCCCCTCCTCATCAAGAAGTTCCCACTGCGGCGCGATGCTTCGCTCACGCTTGGTTCGATTGACGATGGTGTAAGTGGAGTACCAAAACAATTCGCCCGTCTCGCCGTCCTTGAAAATACGCAATGGACCAACTTGATAATCCATCACCCACTCATCCGCATTGCGAATGCGCGCGACCGGCGTGGCTTGCGCGGAGGAATCTGCGGCAGGTGGAGTGGTCGCATCTATGGCGAGCATCAACAGTACGACAAAGGAAAGCATCGTGGTCATGGTAACCAATACGCAGCCAATCCTGAATCGGTGCTACGCTATTTTTGTGAGTCCCCAACCCCACATGGATGACCGTTCGCTGCCAGTTGAGCCCTCACAAAGGCTGCCTGCCCTTGAAAAACTCCTGGGAAAGCGCCGCGCCGAAAGCAGCCGCTTTTTGGAGGCTTTCAATCGCGAAGGCATATCCCTGAAGGACTTATGGAAGCGCGTTGACCATCGCGGCGACCTGGTAGCCGCGGGTCTTTTGTCGAGCAATCCGGGGCGAACCGCGTCTTTATTGATTTCACCAATTCAAAATCGCGAGCAAGCCGCCGAAACAACTTTGTTGATCCGAAGCATGGTTGAACATGCCATTGCGGATGGCCAACTCGATTTGATTCAATATCTGGGCGAGCCCAATGACGATTTGGAACTGAGTGTTCTAAAAGACGCTGGCTTTATTGATCTGGCTTTGTTGGTTTCCATGGAGCGATCCAATAGCCGCGGCGCCAAGCCTCCGCGCGCGCTGGACAATGTTGTGTTGACCTCCCATCCCATCGCCGATGAGGCCATGTTGGAGTTGCTGGAAAAAACATACGAGGATTCGCTTGACTGTCCCGGCTTGTCCAAGCTGCGACATGGGCAAGATATTTTGGATGGTCATCGCCGCGGCGGAAATTTTGATCCGCAGCTTTGGACAGTCTTGCAAATCAACGGCGTCAACGCGGGTGTTTCAATTGTGAATTGCACTCCCGCCGCCGATTGCATGGAGGTCGCGTACTTCGGCTTGGCAAAATTCGCACGCAACAAGGGACTTGGCGCACATTTACTAGACCATGCTTTGTTTCTTGCCGCAAAACACCCTCAACGCAGCGTTCTGCTTGCTGTGGATGAGCGAAATATCCCTGCTTTACGCCTGTATTCGTCCAGGGGATTTCGCGTGGTCACTCGAAGAGTGGCGTTGGCTTTGTCAAGTTTAAAATCTTCCACATGATGTTGACAGTTGGCGTAAAAATGCAGTGCACAAGTTTTATTTTGTCGAGAACTCCAACGAATGCAAGCCTTTGCGCGCGCAAGAATTTTTTCATACGAATGAACGCTTGCGTAACAAAAAACTCGCACTATTCTCCCTTGACTTCGCAGGATGCGGAACAGTTTGAGACCAACTTGAGTTGGTCGCAACCCTAGGAACGGATGACGCCATGCGCGATGGGGATCAACTGAGTTTGACTCGGTGTGGTTGTTCTATGCGCGCGTGGTTCCACTTGAATCGATTTGGTGCGTTTGCTTGCCTGGCTTGGTCCAGTTGGCTTGTGTGGCTTGGTCTGGCTTGGTTTGGCAAGGTTTGGCAACGTCTGGATTTGTGGTTGCAGTATCCGTCAATTTGTTTCAAAACTCTTGGAGTCGCTTGCCCAATGGTCACAGAACGCGCTTTGGAATTACCAAGTCGGATACGAAGCTTGCTGGGCGAGCGTTTGGGAAGCCGCCGCGCCGATATGTGGTTTGATTCCGCGTCCACGGTGAGCGTGGAGGGTGGAAAGTTGGCGGTGGACGCTGAAAGTTCCTACGCCGCGGATTGGATTCGAAAGAACTTTGGTGGCGATTTGCGCGCCGTGTCCCAAGAGGCGTTGGGCCGCGACGACTTTGAACTGCGCGTGAAAGAAACACCTTCCACACACATCATCGATGCTCCCCCGCGCTCCACTGCCACCTCCGATCCGTCAGACAATCCTCCACTGCGAGCGCCCTTGCGCACGCACCACCGCACCACCGAGGCTTGGCGCCGCCTTGAGGATTTTGTGGTGGGTCCAAGCAACAAGATGGCGTTTGAATCGGCGCTGAATTTCGCCACCACGCATTCAATTGGAAATTGCCTTGTGATTCATGGAAGTTGCGGCGTTGGAAAAACACATCTTCTTCAAGGGCTTTGCCGGCGAAGGCGCGAGTCGCGCACGCAACAGCGCGTTCGCTACGTCACGGCCGAGCAATTCACCAACGAATATATTCAATCGGTTCGCAATGGAACCATCGACGCCTTCCGCGCCCGCGTTCGCCGCGTGGATGTCCTTGCCATTGATGACGTGCATTTTCTCGCCGGCAAAACCGCGACGCAAAATGAATTTCTGCACACGCTTGACGCGGTGCAACTTGCCGGTTCACAAGTGGTGCTTGCCACCGACGAGCATCCGCACCTGGTGCGGCGCTTGAGTCAATCGCTCGTCAGCCGCATGCTCGCTGGCATGGTGGTGCGCGTTGAGGCGCCAGATCTTTCACTGCGCAACGCGCTGGTCAAGTCCATCGCGCTTGGTCGATCCGTCGCGCTATCACAAGAAGCCGTTCAAGCCATCGCTTTGCGCTGCGTTGGTGGAGCGCGGGAAATAGAGGGCGCTATTTCAAGTTTGCAAGCTCTGCAATCCACGCAAGAACAACCCAGCGAGATTTCCTGCGCCATGGTTGATTCACTCTTGCGCCATGAGAAGGCGACCACCGGTGGCATTCCCGTTCGTATCTGCGCGATCATGGATTTGGTGTGCTTGACTACAGGAGTTGAAGTTGAGCAACTCGCGGGTCAAAATAGACATCGACGCGTCGCATTGGCCAGAGCGTTGGTGGCGTGGCTTGCGCGGCAGCACACATCGATGAGCTTTCCAGAAATCGCGCGAGCGCTTGGGCGAACTTCACATTCATCCGTTCACGCAAGCTCGGTGAAGATTGATTCCCTGATCAAATCCAATGAGAGCGTGGACGCCGGCGCCGCTGGAACATGCTTGGTGGTTGAATTGACATCGCGTCTCAGTCACGCCCTGCGCAACTCGCCCAACATGAACTCACGCAATTCAGCCAATAATTCTGCCAGCAATTACTCGGGCAATTCCCAAAGAGGCGGCCAGCGCAACGCCGTCCGCGCGAATCGCCGTTGATCAAATACTCACATCTTAGTACGGCTTCAAAGTACGGCTTCAAAGCACTGCGGCATTCAAGCCCTTGGAGTTGCGCTCGCCAAATCGAAAGCGCTGCGGCTACACTCGCCGAATGAAATTCGCGGCCGCTGTGATTCTTGCCACACTCATGCTCTTCACGTTTTCCGCGCAGGCCCAATACGCGCGCGCTGACCCCTACGAAACAGCGGTGACGCAAATTCAAAAAGCCATGTCGCCCAATTCCAACGGCGTCCAACATTTTCGCTGGGTATCGCTTCGCCTCTTGGCGGATCCCGCCATGAATCCGTTGTTTGAAACCTTGGTGGCGAAAAAAGATATCGCTCTTCGCATCGATGGATTCATGGGAATCGCACTGGTGAGTGCCGACAAAAGTCTTGACGCGACGCGCGTGATTCAACTCAAGGATCCCGCGCTGCGAACTCTTTTGATCACTGAGGCCTTGGGCCTTGAGCTGCTTAAACCCGCCGCGCTCAATGAGTTTTTGCAAGCGCCGGATCTCACGAACTACGAACGCACGCTGTTGGTTGCGGAACTCAATCGTCAAGGGCAACCATGGGATCCATCATTGCTGATCAACGCGCCAACGGACGACGGCGCTGAGGTGGCGGGTCTGGCATGCATGCTGATGCTTGAACGCGGCGATCAAAGCGCTTGGAAGAACTTACTTGTCAAATACAACACTCTTCCTCCCGCAGATCAAACTGATCTCGTGCGGCAACTTGCCAATGCGGCGCGGCAATATCGTATTACGGCTGCGGCGGCGCCTCTTCTTGAAATCACGAAGGAATCCACGGGCCCGGATCGAATGGCCGCGATCACCACTGCCATCAACCTTGCGCCAAAAACCGTGGGACGCGACGCGGTGCTTGCGCAACTCAAGAGCAATCGATCGCAATCCAACCTGGTGCAAATGGGCTTGTTGATGTTGGCGAGCAAAGAGGGATTTGAAGCCGATGATTTCGCGCAGTTGCGCAGCGGCGATCCACTGCTTGAAGCCATGGCCAATGCTGGCGTGGCTATGCGAACTCCAACCGCCGATCAAGTTGCCGCATTGACCGCGTTGCTTGAGAACGGAAATCGATCCACCACTGAATACGTGCTTGGCGTGACGCCCACTTTGGCGCCTGAACTTGCAAAAAAAGTTTTGTTCAATCTTCTCAACCGCCGCGCGCAAGCCAAAGGGATCCGCAATGAGGAACAAATTTCAACGCTCTTGGCGGTTCAGCAATTGCTGCGCATGCCTCAAGCCCACGAGGAATTGCTCAGCATCACGTTGCAAAATCTAAACAACAACTTGGAGCTTGTGGAGACAATTATGTCTGTCGTGGCGGACTCCTCCAATGAGGATGCGGCAAAATTCGCCCGATCAATTCGAACAAAGCTTCCCCGTCATGGCGACTCTTTGGCGCTGCTGGCTTTGGCCAAAGCATCCACCCCACTCACCGCCGCGGAAGTGCAGGAACTTGGCTCCATCGCATCGGGCGGCGGCAAGGTGGATGAGTCATCGCAAATCCAGGCGGCGTGGCTTTATCTGAAATATTCCAAGCGCGAAAATGACGCCATCGCCCAGCTCACCCGATAATCGATAATGCATCTTTCAAACTTTGTCACTGTGAACATTTTCCTCATGGAGCACGACTCTTGATCCCACTTTATAAACCAAAATTCATTCAAAATGACTTTGACGCGGTCATGCAATCGCTTCGCTCTGGTTGCGGAACAATGGGACCGCAACTTCTTGAATTTGAGCGGCAGATGGGACATCGAACCCGCCGCACGCATGCGATTGGCGTGAATTCTGGATCGCTTGCGATTGAAATTTCGCTGCGCGCTTTGGGCATCGGGACTGGCGACGAGGTGCTTGTGAGCGCGTTCGGCTACAGCGCCAACGTGAATTCTATTTTGCATGTTGGCGCAAAACCTATTTTTGTGGATATCGATCCAGCCACCATGAACATGGATCCGCTCTCCGCCGAGCAGAAGTCCACTCCAAAAACCCGCGCCATGCTTGTGGCGGAAACATTCGGCAATCCCGCTGGCTTCCGCGATTTGATCGCATTGTGCAGCCGGCTGGAAATTCCAATGATTGAAAATGGAACCGAGGCTTTGGGCGCCTCCTACGGCGTGGACAATGTCGGACGCTTTGGACGTATCGCGTGCTTTGGATTTTTCGCCAGCCGTCCAATCACCACGGGTGAGGGCGGAATGATTGTCACGCATGATGATCATCTTGCCGCTGCGTGCCGCGCAATTCGCCATCAAGGCCGAGTGGATCGTTTTTCTTTTCCAGATCAATCCAGCGAATTGGGAATGAAAATGGAGCACGCATACGATGGATATGACGGACGCCTTCCAGAAATGAACGCGGCCTTGGGATTGAGCCAACTTCTGCGTCTCGATGAAACCATCGCTCGCCGCTCCGAAGTGGCCCAAAGTTATACGCGTCGACTTGGTGGCGAATCCGATATTTTGCTGCTGAATCCCCCGCAAGATTGCAAAATGAGTTGGTCCAATTTTGTGGTTCGCCTTTCGGATCGATTCACCAAGGATGATCGCGATCAAATTATCGATGGCATGCATCGGTTGGACATTGGCGCAGCGGATTGGTGGCCGTGCGCCGCTCTCTTGCCGCACGTGCGAAAAATCACCGGACATCACCCCGGCGATTTTCCGCTTTCCGAGCGGTTGAGCCACAGAACCATTGCGCTGCCTTTTTACGAGACAATTTCAGAGCGTGAAATTGATGATGTATGTCAAACTCTTAAGACGCTCATGGCTCGCGTTGGCGCCAACCGACAAGAGAAAAAAGATATCGGCTGAACCCAAACGATTCTGTGGCGGATGATGACTGGCGTGTCGGTCGCAAGAAAAAGGGATTTTCAAAGAGTGGCAATATGCCGCACGCGAAACTTGCACGCGCGTGCGTCAGCCACGAGCGATTTTTTTTGTGTCGTCCGCTGAAACTCGCAGCAGCAACAACGCCAGCAACGTCGCGCGCTCGGACAAACTATCAAGCTCTATAAACTCATCGCCGCGATGTAAATTTCCGCCGCGCACGCCCAAGCCATCCAAGCATGGAACTCCAGCGGCCTGTATTAAATTGGCGTCGCTCACGCCACCGGTGCTTCCCGTGGCAAGATCAAATCCAAGATCCTTTGCGACAGACTGCGCCATCAAAGCCAACTGCGACACTTCTTGCGTACACGGTTTGGCTGGGCGATTCACCGCCATTTGAATTGTGATTTGCGGCAAATGCGCGGCATCACCAGAAGCCATCGCTTGAATTTCTCCGCTCAATTGCTGGCCATCTTGGGAGTTGGCGAAACGAATATTTCCCCAAGCGCGAGCGTGGTCGGCCACAATATTGGTGGCCGCTCCACCTTGCAGCGGACCAATATTCACAATGCGCTGACGCTTGAGATCGGTCATGCCAGCGGCTTGAAGAACGCATTGGGCGAGCGTGTTTACAGCGCTGATTCCATTGGCGAAATCTCTACCCGAATGCGCCGCGCGCCCCAGCACATCGATCATGAATTGTCCGCTACCAAGGCGCTCAACCACCAATCCACCGTTGGGCAATGCGGGCTCCAAAACAAATCCCGCGTCGCATTCCTTGGCGACACTGGCCAAATGCTCGGCGGAGCGGAAACTTCCAGCCTCCTCATCGGCGTTGATGATAAAAATCCAGCGCACGGTGGGCGCGAATTTTTCCAGCGCCTCCAAGGCGCTCAGCGCCACTTCAAGTCCACCCTTCATGTCCGCGGCGCCCGGCCCCGTTGCGCGCGGGTGATTCAGCGGAGAGAGTGTTTGAAAATCTCCCGCAGGATCATGCACCGTGTCCATGTGCCCCGCGATCAATAACGTGGGTCCGCCGCGGCCTTGTAATTTTCGCGCCACCAAAGTTGGCGAACCAATTTCACCGCGGTCATTGGGAGTGATCCATGTTGGCCTTTGCGCCGCAGCCATCTCCACTACTTGCGCGCCCATGGAACGTAGTCGCGCGGCAAGAGATACACGCATGGAATTCAAACCCTGCGAAAAATCATGTCCCGTTGGAATGGCGACCATGTCGGCTAATCGGATTTCCATGGCGGATTGCTGGGCGCGAATGTGCTGGATGATTTGTGTTTCGGTTTCAGGCAACGTCATGTCAGTTGGCTTTCTGGGCAAGTTCATTGGACAAAGTTCCGCGGCACACTTCAACGGCTGGTCCCGTCATGATCACGCAGTGGCCCAAGCCAGCCCACTCCACTTGCAGCGCTCCGCCCGGCAATAGGACTTGGCATTTCTGGGACAACTTTCCTTAAAGGGCTCCGGCCACAAGCACCGCGCACGCTCCGGTTCCGCACGCCCGCGTGATTCCGCTGCCGCGCTCCCATGTTCGCATCTTCACGCGTGAATCGCTTGCGCGTTGCGCGAAGTGCGCATTGATCCGCTGCGGAAATGCGCTGTGATGTTCAATCATTGGTCCAACAATCTCAAGCGGAACTTTTGAAACATCATCGCACCAAAAAATAGCGTGTGGATTTCCCATGCTGACAAGCGAAACCTTGCCATCGAAGCCACATGTATTTTTCCAATTTGAGAAATTTGACGCAGTTAAATTGGCGTCAAATGTCCACCACGATGCGGGCAACTCCACGCCCACAACGTGTGACTCCGCTGCCATTCCTTGTATTTTTGCGGGAATCAAGCGCATTTCCAAAATGGGCAACCCCATATCAACGGAAACTTCTTGCACCTTCCCTTGGGCGTCGGCGCGCCATGACACGGCCAGCGTGCCTCGTTGGGTTTGAATGCGTAGCGGATTCTTGCGGCTCAGTCCCCGCTCCACCGCGAACTTCGCCACGCAGCGAATTCCGTTGCCACACATTTGCGCTTCGCTTCCATCGGCGTTGAAGATGCGCATGCCCACATCAGCGGTAGCTTCGGCAGCAACTTCGGCAGCAACTTCGGCAGCAACTTTGGTATCGGGCGCGCCCACTAAAATTAATCCGTCGCTTCCAACACCGCTGTGGCGATCGCTGACCGCGCGCGCCAACTGCGCCGGGTTTGCAACTCTCTC
>CAIKXA010000009.1 GCA_903831295.1 uncultured bacterium
GCTTGATGAAGTGGACCGCATGCTTGATATTGGTTTCCGCGAGGATATTCGCCGCATTTTGGGCAGTATGAAGCAACATCCGCAAACCGTGTTCGTGTCGGCCACCATTAGTCCAGAGATTGAGAAGTTGGCGCGCAGCTATATGCGCGACGCGGAAAAAATTGTGAGCTCCGAGAAAAGTTTAACCGTGAGCCAAGTTGATCAGAGCTACTTGCCGGTTGACTATTGGTGCAAGCGACGCCTGCTGCATCATTTGCTCACGCATGAAACCGCCGAACTCACCGTGGTCTTCTGCCGCACCAAGCGCACCGTTGACGATGTCACCGAATATCTGCAAAAGAAAAACATCGACGCCTTCGCCATTCACGGCGACATGTATCAGAAGGCGCGCGACAAAGTCATGGAACGCCTGCGCGGCGGGCACCTCAGCGTGCTCGTGGCCAGCGATCTTGCGGCGCGCGGACTTGACGTGGATGACATCAGCCACGTGATCAACTACGACATTCCCGAGGACCCCGAGGTGTATGTGCATCGCATTGGCCGCACCGCGCGCGCCGGTCGCCGGGGAATTGCCTGGAGTTTTGTATGCCCAGATCAGGGCGAATTGCTTACAAATATTGAAATGTTGACCAATGTGGAAATTGTCCGCAAGGAATATCCAGACTTTGATCCAGGTCCGCCACCAGTTGAAGTGCAAGCCCGCCGCGATCAAGAAGTGAAACGCCGAGAAACCAACGACGCCACCAAGAATCGTTTTCAAGCCGCGGCGCCAACGCCAACGGTTGCCGATCCAACTAAATTCCCAGGGGGCGTTGTGCCAACGGGTCAACCCATGAAGCGATTGGGTGGCAAAGTGAATTCTCGACGACGACATTGATGCCGCACGCCAACAAGCACAAGCACATTCGTATTCACCCCGAGGTCGCCGCAGCGCTTGCCAAAGGTGCGCCGATTGTCGCGCTTGAGACCGCGGTGCTTACGCATGGGTTGCCGCGCCAGCCCATTCCAACGCTGCGCGACATTTCAAACATATGGAACGAAACAAAACCAGCGCACTTGGCGTTGGCTCTTGCCATGGAGCAAACCGTGCGCGATGGTGGCGCAACGCCAGCGACATGCGCGGTGATTGACGGTGAACTTGTGATTGGATTGAGCGCGCATGAACTTGATTCGCTGGCCGCGCACGAAGGCCCGATGAAACTCAGCGCGCGCGATTTGGCGGGTGCAATGCACAGCGCGGCCACCGGTGGACTCACCGTGGCGGCCACGCTTTCCGCTTGCGCCGCCGCTGAAATTCGCGTGTTTGCAACTGGAGGAATTGGTGGAGTTCACCGCGGTTGGAATCACTCGCTCGACATCAGCGCGGATCTCGCGGCGCTTGCCCGCTCGCGCGTGATCACGGTTTGCGCTGGCGCAAAAAGTATTTTGGATTTGCCCGCCACGCTAGAGGCGCTTGATTCGCTTGGCGTGCCCGTGATCGGAATCCAAACAAAATATTTTCCATGCTTCTCATCGCCACCCGACGCGTCGTTGGCGCTGGCAAGTTCGGTGCAAGCCGCCGATGAGATTGCCGCCATCGCTCGCACGCATTGGGCGCTTGGCCATCACAGTGGCGTGTTGGCCGTGCAAGCGTGCCCCGCTGAGCACGCCATTGATCGTGTTGAATTTGAAAAGTGGTACGACCAAACCGAGATCGCCGCGCGCAATCACAAAATGACAGGCGCTGCAGTGACGCCGTTTTTGCTTTCACATTTAGCGCAACTTTCTGGCGGAAAAACCTTGCGCGCCAATGTCGCTCTACTGCTGCATAACGCTCGAACCGCCGCGGTGATATCCACTAAAATTTAACATTGCACTTGACTTATGCCTTGTTTGGTGCTCAACTACGTATGTCGAGATCCCTCGACGACTCGTCAAACCCAAATTGGTGATGGGACCTTCCGTGGTCCGTCGGTAATCGGTTCTTGTTTGGAACCATCCAATTTGTGGCGGGAAGATTGATATTTATGAACACGAAAAGTGGCGTTCTTGAGTTGCCCGCGGGCGGCGAAGCGCGCATCAGACAATTTGAACTTGGTCTTGCCGACAATCCCGGTGACCCATATGTGCCCGCCGAACTCGTGGCCAAATTTTTGCTGCGACCAGCGCAGCACATCACCGTTGAGATAGAGGAGCGCCACGCGCCCAATCGCCCCGAAGGCATCAAGCGTGTCGCGCTGAATGTGATTGACATTGAAGGCATGGACCCGCAAACATACGCCGCGCGAAAAGCGTTCATTGAATTAACCGCGCTTGATCCATCGCCGCGGCTCACGCTTGAACACCGCGGCTGCGCCCCCGCTTGCCGCTTGATCGATTTATTTTGCCCGATTGGTTTCGGCACGCGCGGCCTGATTGTTGCGCCGCCCAAGGCCGGTAAAACAATCCTGCTGCAAAATATCGCCTCGGGCATCAAGCACAATAATCCGCAGGTTGAATTGATCGCGCTCTTGATCGATGAGCGCCCGGAAGAAGTGACCGATTTCAAACGCAATGTCCGCGCGCAAGTTCTCGCCAGCAGCAACGATGAATCCGTGGAGCGCCACACCGCGCTTGGCATTCTTGCTATTGAGCGCGCCAAGCGCATGGTTGAAGCCGGCCGCGATGTTGTGGTGCTGCTTGATTCGCTCACGCGCGTTGGCCGCGCCTTTAACAACAATCGTCGCTACGCATCCGGCGGACGCACCATGAGCGGCGGATTGGACAATCGCGCGCTTGAAGTGCCAAAGCAACTTTTCGGCGCCGCGCGCAAATGCGAGGAGGGCGGCTCGCTCACCATCATCGCAACATGCTTGGTGGACACCGGCAGCCGAGCCGATCAAGTGATCTTTGAGGAATTCAAAGGCACAGGCAACATGGAATTAATTTTAGACCGCTCCATTTCAGAAAAACGCGTTTTTCCCGCAATCAATCTCGCGGCCAGCGGCACGCGCAAAGAACATTTAATGTTGTCCGATCGCGAACTCAAGACCGTCACCGCCCTGCGCCGGCGGCTTCTGAGTTTGCCGCCACATGTGCAAGTGGAACAATTGCTTTCGGCGCTGCAACGCTACAGCACAAATGAGCAAATGGTGGGCGGACCGCAAACAGTGGCGAGTTGATTTCGTTACTATTCGCAGTACCTATGAGCGACTCTAATTTCTCCAACAATCTTCGCGCTGGAATCTTTGTCACAACCATGCTTGCTTTGGCGCTTGCGGTTGGATTTGTGTTGCTCAAGGTGGATCTCTTCAGCAAATACCAAACTCTTGTCCTTCAATTTGACACCACCGAAGGCGTAAGCGGTCTCAGCCGAGGCAGCGAAGTAAAAGTTGGCGGACTCTCAGTGGGTCGCGTGACATTGATCGCTCCAGAAATTGATAAAGATGGAAATCTTGCGGCGATCAATGTGTCCATTGAAATTATGGCGGGCATTCCCGTGCGCTACTCTGCCACCGCGCCAGAGGGAGCCAACGCCGAAGTGATTCGCGTTGGGAGTTTGGTGGGAAGCACCGCGATTATCAACTTCAACTCGCTGGGACAAGCCCCCGCGCCTGTTCTGAAAAGCGGCGACATGCTTTTGGCCACGCGCGGCAGCGGCATGTTGACCACGCTTGTGGGTCCGGCAAACGCGGTTCGCACCAATGAAATCATCAAGGGCCTCGCGGTCACGGCCGCGTGGCTGAAAACTATTCCAGAGGAATATCGCACTCGTATCGTGCCCACGCTGCAAAATCTCTCCGCCACGACCGCAAACTTCAATCAGGATTATGAATCTTGGCGCAAGCCCATTGGCGACACATTGCTCAGCGCGCAAAGTTTCACGGGCAACGCGGATCAACTTTTAAAGGACAACAAAGCAAAATTCACACAGTTGATGGATAGCACAACATCCACCATGGCCGACGCCAAGATTATCGCCAGCGAGTTTAGAACCAAGAGTTTGCCCGCGCTGCAAAAATTGCTCGACCAAGGAGCTGATGCCGCAAGCTCGCTGTCAAACAGCCTGGACCAAATCGAGCAGCAAATGCCGGCGCGCTTGACCGATTTGCGTGACTTCATGCTGGATGCGCGCGAGATCGCGGGACAATTTAAATTGGCCGCCATAGAAATTCGTCGCAGTCCATGGAAGCTGCTCTACCAGCCCAAACCCGGTGAAATTGCGCACGAGAATTTGTACAACGCCACGCGCGCCTTCGCGCTGGCCACGGCGGATTTAAAAACCGCAAGCGCCTCCTTGCAGGCGGTGCTTGCGCAGGACTCCAACAAGTTCAACAGCGACGAGAATTTCCGCAAGGAAGTGCGCCAAGAAGTTCTTGAATCCCTTGAGAAATACGACGCCGCTCAACGCCAACTCTTTGACGTTCTCGCCGCGCCGCAATCCCAGGGCGGCGAAGGCAAGTAACGCATGGGCTCGCTTGATCCCAATCCCGCAAAGGAGCGGCGCGCTGGTTTCATCACGCTCTCCTGCGTTGTGCTGACGATGTTGGTGATTGTTCTTTCCACCCAAGTGGATTGGCGCAGTTACAAGCGATATCGCCTGGTGTTCTCAATGCTTCAAGACGCGTCGGGCATTCAACCAGGCACCCCTGTGAATGTGGGTGGAATTCTGTACGGCAAAGTGCTTCAGGTTGCGAGCGGCTCGTTTGCAACTGATTCCACCAATCCACTTGCAAATGCCTCAGTCCAAACATCCCTTGGAACGATTGTGGAGTTTGAACTTGATTCATCCATTCCTCTTTGGGCCTCCGCGCAAATCAGCCGCAACGCCACCGTGCTTGGCGGCAATGTGTCCATCCAAATTTATGACACCGGATTTGAAAACCAAACCGATCCACTTTTCAAATCCACCCACGCTCCCGTGGTTGCCAACTCCACAATTCGCGCGAGCAATCCTCCATCTGGCATGACAACCATCTTCGGTGGTCCCGTGGCCATAACACTCGACAAGATATACAGCGAACTTTCGATCTTTCATGAATGGTTCACCACTCAAGCAAGAAAAGAGATCTCCGCTCAAATTCAAAACATAACGGCCTCGGTGGATTTACTGCGCGCCAAGGTTCGAAGCGATTCCAAAGAGTGGTCCGCGCGCATCGCCTCGCTGAAATCAAACACCAATGAGATGAATCAACTGCTGGGAATTTCCAACGCCGGTCAGCAAGATCCACAAAGTGTCTCGAACATATTCAACAAAGCCGCGCCGCAAATCCGCGCCGACGCCGACAGCATCAAAGCGGATTACAACGCCGTCGCTATGGAAATCAAGGAGAAAATCTCTCCCCAAATGACCAAGTCCTACGACGACTTTCAAAAACAAATCACACGCCTTCAGACGGACATGGAAACTGCCCTCGCCGCGAGCAAGGACGGATATGGCTTATACGCCGCAAGCATTGCCCAATTGTCCCTCAGTGGCGGGCAAATTACCCGCGCCTTTGAAGACTTGCTGGGTGGCTTGATGCGGGCAATATTAGAAAAACCCGATGACGCTGGGTTCGACAAGCAAGACCAACTCATGATTGCCCGCGGCTTGGCCCTGCAAGCCCAAGAAGTTCAATTGTCAGTGGAGGATTTGGAGAAACTGGCGACCCAAATGAATACAAAATCCCCGCAAATGGCTGATGAAATCCGACAACGCACCGCCGTGACGTTGACACAATTAAAGAAGTCGCTTGATGCGTTCAACGCCTCGTTGCAAGCCCAATATCCAAAATAATTTTGGTGAGTTGAAACAACGCGCCGCGGAAACTTCCGGGGCGTTATGAAATCATCACGTTTTGATGCCCGCACAAAAAATCAGCGGCGCTATGCGGCGCATATCGCGCGCACGCGACATGTTTCCAGCGATTGGAAGTGATTCACAATTGGCTTAACTTGCGCTTGCCGCAGCTTCAATACTTGCCGGAGAATTTTTCTCCTCGCGCAGGCGCTCAATTCGCGCGCCAAGCGAGTTCAATGTTTTCTCCATCTGGTAATAGCCGCGGTCCAAGTGGTACACGCGTGTCACCAACGTTTCGCCTTCGGCGGCCAATCCAGCCAACACCAAACTTGCGCTGGCGCGCAAATCGCTGGCCATCACAGGGGCGCCAACCAACTTGGAACCACCCGTGATAATCACGGTTGGACCTTGGCGATTCAAGTGCGCGCCCATGCGCGACAACTCCGCCACGTGCAGAAAGCGCTCCAAATAAATCTTCTCGGTGATGACGCTGTTGCCCTGCGCCAAACATAAAAGCGCCATTAATTGCGCCTGCAAATCCGTTGGAAATCCCGGATGCGGCTGCGTGGTGATCGTGGCTGGTTTCAAGTTGCGCTCACTGGTCACGCGCACCGAGCAACGCTTGGAATCCTTGTCGTCAAGGCGCTCAACATGCACGCCAATTTCACGAAACACATCCAGCGTTGCAAGCAGCGAATCGTAGGGAAAATCATCCAAAATAATGTCGCCGTTGGTCATGGCCGCGGCCACCGCGTATGTGCCGGCCACAATGCGATCCGGCATCACGTTGTATTCGGTGCCGCTTAATTCCTCCACGCCATCAATGATCAACCGCGGACTGCCGGCGCCCTGAATCTTGGCGCCCATTTTGTTCAGCATGTCGGCAACCTCCACCACTTCAGGTTCGCACGCGGCGCACTCAATAATGGTTCGACCCTTGGCCAACGTGGCGGCGCTCATAATGTTTGAAGTTCCAAGCACGGTGCTGCCGTTTGGCCCACCCAAGAAAACCGTGTTGCCCTTCAATCGATCCGCCGTGGCGATGATGTCGCCATTGCGAAGTTCAATCTTGGCGCCAAGCGCCTCCAAGCCTTTCAAATGCAAATCAACTGGTCGATGTCCAAAGCTGCAACCGCCAGGCATGCTCACCACGGCTTTGCGTCGACGCGCCACCATTGGACCCAACACGCAAATACTAGCGCGCATGGTTCGCACAATGTCGTAGCGCGCGTGCACGCAATTTTGGTCCATGCTGGTCAGCGACAATGCGTCGCCAGCGCGCTTGGTTTGCACGCCCAACTCGCGCAGCAGCGCGTTCATATTTTCGATGTCCGCCAACGGCTTCACGTTTTTCAGTTTCAACTCGCCGTCGGTCAGCAATGACGCCGCCATCAGCGGAAGCGCCGCGTTTTTGGAACCCTCAACCGTCACGCGACCCGCGAGCCGCCGACCACCTTGAATGCGAAAATAATCCATAGTTGAGATCCTTTGAAAAGAATTCCTGGTGAAAAAAGTGCGCCTTTCTCAATCGACCAAGCGAGCTCCCGAGCAACAATTTCCGCCCGAGATGCCTACGATACCGCCGTGAGCACAACTCTTGAAATCGTGGGTGAACCAACCCTGCCCGAAGTGAAGATGCATTTGGTGGCGCCCAACGCGCCGGCCACCGCGCGCGTAACGGCCAATGAATTATGCATCAAAGGCCGCTCTTCGAGCTATGTTCGCCATGTCTCCATTGACCTTTCGGGCACGCCCATGGCCGGGCAATTTCATGCGGGACAAAGTTTCGGCGTGGTGCCTCCGGGCGACGACCATCAAGGCCGCCCCAACAAAGTCCGTCTGTATTCCATTGCCAGTCCCACTTGGGGCGAGGACGGACACGGCCAGGTTTTTGCCACAACTCCCAAGCGTCTCATCAATGAGGAGCTCATCACCAAGCCCGGCGAAACCCAGGCGCATCCGCAATTGATTCTTGGCGTGTGCAGCAATTATCTGTGCGATCTCAAACCTGGTGATCCAGTTCAGGTGACTGGCCCATCAGGCAAGCGATTTCTTTTGCCCACCGATCCTTCCAAGCACGATTATCTTTTCTTGGCCACCGGCACGGGCATCGCTCCGTTTCGCGGCATGTTGCAAGAATTGCTCGCGGGTCCGCCGGCGGGAAGTCCGTGGCAGAAATCCTGGTCGCGCTGTGGCAGTCGCATTGAATTGCTCATGGGCGCGCCATACAACACCGATCTTTTATATGACCAAGAAATTCAGGACTTGGCGAAGGCCCACACCAATTTCAAGTACCACCCAGTCATCAGCCGCGAGCGTCGCGCCGACGGCGGCAAGGGCGAGTACGTGCATCAATATCTAGAGCGCCAACTTGACACGTTCAAGGACATGTTGCAAAACCCGCGCACGTTGATTTATGTGTGTGGACTTGCAGGCATGCAAATTGGTTTGTTTCGGCTGCTTGCTGCTAAAGGCTTGGCCGCCAATTATCTCACAATCGATGAGACCATTCGCGACATTCCCGCCGAACAATGGACCGAAGAGCAAATCAAACGCCGCGTTCGCCACACGCATCGCTGCATGATTGAAGTGTATTAAGCGCGCCGCTGGATTTGATTCGCAAATAAGATCCAATTTCCGATGAATGAATCGCCGGTTTCAAACCCGCTTCAATCGCCCGATTCAATCACGCGCGTAAAGCTCGTGGATTATTTGGGTTTATAAAACAACAATCTTCCAGAAAATTGGAAGTACCACGAACGAACTCCCCCCAAGCGTTACTACACTGCAACCATGGAGGACACGCCTGACTTTGAATTCAGCGCCGAGCAGCTGGTTGAGAAAGCCCGCGAATTTTTTCGCAAGGGTCGACTTGGCGAAGCTGAGGCGTGTCTGCGCAAGGCCATTGAATTGGAGCCAGAGCGCAGCGCTTGGCGACTGAATCTTGGCGTGACGTTGCAAGCGGCGGGTCGCGGCGAGGAAGCGTTGCAATGTTTTGAAATGGCTTGTCAATGCGCGCCCAAACATGCTGAGCCGCGTTTGGCCGCTGCCATGGCGGCGGCGGCGCTTGGGCGTTGGCCCGTGGCGTTGAAATGGTCCGAGCAAGCCACGCAATTTGATCCATCGCTTGACGCCGCGTGGGGTTGCCGCGTGGAAAGTCTGCGCCGACTTGGTCGCCGTGAAGACGCCATGGTTGTGTTTTATTTGGCGCAGCAAACTTTGGAAACTATGCCCGCCACATTGCAGGCCGTGGCGGAAGTGCTGGTTGAAGACACAAAAGTGGACCGCGCCATGTGGTGTTTGCGCGAGGCTATTCGTCTTGAGCCAAATTTGCCGCGCGCGCGCACCAGGCTTGCGCAATTGCTTGGCGACGGCGGTCATGCCAACCGCGCCATTGAATTGCTCACGGAAGAATTGCGTTTACGTCCTGGCGATGTCAGCACGTTGTTGGCTTTCGGCGATGTGCTTTTGCGTCAACGACGAAATCCGGAGGCCGCGGAAAAATTCCGTCGCGCCATTGAAATTGATCCCGCCAACGCCGCCGCCCGCTGGCGCTTGGGCGTGTTGGCCGTCAACACCCGCCGCTTTGATGAGGCCTGCACTGAACTGGAAATGGCCATGCGACTTGATCCGTCCAATCCGCTGCCGCGGGTGGAATTGGCTCGCGCGCGGCTAGAAAATGGCGAAATGGCCGAGGCCGCGCGCCTGTTGCAAGCGCATGCGCAGCAATGTCCGCCAGAGACCAATCCGCGTTTGGACAATGTTGAATTTGCCACCAATTTGTCCGCGCTCATGCTTGCGGCGCAGTGCCCCGCTCTTGCGGCGCGCGTGCTCACAGCGGCCATGCGATTTGATCGAATTAAAAAATCCGCCCTGCCTTGGCAAAAGTTGGCTTTGGCGCATTACCGCAACAATGATTTGGAACGCGGCAATGAAGCCAGCGAGCAACTTTTAAAGTTGGAACCAGAGAATATTTTCGCGCTGCACAACTTGGCTTTGGCGTGCCTTTCACAAGGCGACATCACCAAAGCCATGTCATGGATTCGTGCTGGCTTGTCGGTAAAACCAAACGACCCATCATTTCGACGCCTGCGTTGGCGCGCGCGAATTTTACGCCATCGATGGCTGGCTCGTTTCATTCCATCAACAACCAAGCCCGCCTGAAGCGGTGCTGTATTGTCTGCGCAACAATTGTAAATTAGGCAGTGGCGTTGGTGAACGGAAGAATTGCCATGTGTCGCGCGCGCTTGATGGCTTGCGTGATCTGCTTTTGTTCCTTGGCAGAAAGACCAAGTCGTTTGCGACTTTGGATCTTGCCGTTGTTGGTCATCAGCCGACGAAGTTCTTCGGAATTCTTGTAATCAATGGGGCCCTTGATCGAAGCTCGACGAGGTTCCTGTCCCATTCCAAACTGTCCACTTGAATACTGACTCATAGTTATTGCGTCCTGGATCTCAAATTGCGAGAGCCC
>CAIKXA010000010.1 GCA_903831295.1 uncultured bacterium
CGACGGATATCTCTAAGGCAACTTAGAACCAAGGCGTCCAAACGTTCATTTCAAAAGAAATTCACCCGGTATTCAGCAATGAATACCGGTTGTTTGAACACCCCGATCTCGAGTCGGGGTGTTCTTTTTTTGTTTTGTATTTTTATTGCGCGTTTTTGTTTGCGTATCCAAACTGTCGCGCATTGAAATCAATTGCAAATTTGTTGTACAACTCTGTAGTGACCCAATCCGCGAATAGTTTTTCAGTTGTTGAAAAGACCGCGCGGGCAACGCCTTGGTTAGCCGTTACGGTTGCCGCACTTGGGTACTTTGTGGACCTGTATGACCTGGTGATATTCAGCGTTGTGCGCGTTGCGAGTTTGGGTGCGGGTGGGTTGGGATTGTTGCCAGCGGATCCAAACACTTCAATCACAGGGTGGGAGCGCATAGGGCATTTATTTCAAGTGACATTTGGATTTGCAACTGGTGACATCACCAGCGCTGGGGTTGCCATTTTCAATGCGCAACTTGTGGGCATGGTGTTGGGCGGATTCGCCTGGGGAATGTTGGGCGATCGCCGCGGCCGATTGACAACATTGTTTGGTTCGATTGCGCTGTATTCCACGGCCAATCTGTTGACCGGCTTTGTGGGCAGTGTTCCCATGTATGCGGCGCTGAGATTTGTGGCGGGCTTCGGCTTGGCGGGCGAATTGGGAGCGGGCGTAACGCTGGTGAGCGAATTGTTAGGCAAAAGACATCGGGGCTGGGGCACCATGATCATCGCATTCGCGGGAATGTTTGGTCCGATTGTGGCGAGCGTGGTTGGCGCGAATTTTGCGTGGCGTCACGCGTACATCATTGGAGGCGTGATGGGCTTCGTTCTTTTGGCGTTGCGTTTGGGCGTGGTGGAAAGCGGAATATATTCGCGCACCGCGCAGCGAAACAAGAAGCGTGGCGATCCGCGTATGTTGTTCTTTCCACTGGAGCGCTTGCGCCGCTTTGCTTGCGTGGTGTTGCTGGGCACACCCATTTGGTTTGTGGGCGGAATTATTTTTGTGTTCGCGCCTGAATTGGCGCGTGGCCTTGGACTGAGTGAACCGGTGAGGCCACCCACGGTGATCATGTGCGGATATGCCGGCGCTGCGATTGGTGACTTGCTCAGTAGTTCATTGAGTCAATGGTTGCAAAGCCGCAGAGCCGCGGTTTCGATTTTTATAATCGTGCTGGCAAGCGCAATCGCGGGACTTTTGATTTTTGGTGGACGCAGCGCATTCGCATTTTATTCTTGGACATTCGCCGCGGGAATCGCCACAGGATATTGGGCGGTGTTTGTCACCATCGCGGGCGAATCGTTTGGTACAAACTTGCGCGCCACGGCCGCCACCGTGGCGCCTAATTTAGTGCGCGGCGCCGCCGTGATCATGGTGACGGCGTGGGAATTTCTTACGCCGGGAGCTGGAATGATTGGGGCGGCCGCCTGGGTTGCGGCCGCGGTTGTGGCGCTTGGTTTGATTGCGGTTTGGCGGCTTCCAGAGCCATTTGCGCATGATTTGGATTTTGAGGAAGTGTGATTCTTTGTGCAATTTCTACTGAAACGAAATTGACGCGCATAAATGATTTGTTTTGACGGACGCCAACAACGTTGCGCCTGCGAAGTGAATTTGTATGCAACATTGCATTGTATTTCTGAGTGCATTTCAAAAATGATTTCATTTGCATTGCCAAGCAATGCCGTCGATACTGTGAACATGACACACGAATCGCAACCACCGACGCAACAGTCTCACAAGATCGTTCGGAATCGGACGAAACAAATTGAGGAAGTTTTGAATCCAATGCGGTGGCTTAGAAACCGTTGTTTGCCTTTGTTTATTGGATTGGTGGCACTGCTTTGGGCATTTCCATTTTTGGTCACGCCAGATACGCATGCCACGATTTGGGGGCTCGCTGTGTTCACTCTTCTGCCTGCGATCGGGGTGATTTCATTGGCGGGAGTGACGGGCATTGTTATCACCTTCGCCGCGTTGAGTATATTTATCTATGGCGCGTACTCAATCAATCACTTGGAAATGTCCAACGCCCTGATTGGTTGGCCTGGATTATTCGTGGTCTGTTACTACGTTTACTCCACAATTCTTGTTGGCTTTGCAGTATTTCGAAAAGAGGCAGTGCAGCCCGATCGAATCTACGGTGGGATTTCTGTGTATCTGCTGATTGGAATTGTGTTTAGTGTCATCAACCATCGCATCAGTGAGCAAACACCTGGCTCTTATCAATCAACCTTGAATGGTGCTTCGCCCTTGCAAGTATTCGCTTGGCATGACTTTCTTTACTTTAGTTTTTCAACGCTCACAACGATTGGATACGGTGATTTAGTTCCAATGTCCGCGCGCGCGCGCAGCACGGCGATTATCGAGGGAATTATTGGCGTCCTGTATCCCGCAATTCTAATTGCGAAGTTGGTGAATTGGCCCGCAAGCAACTCAGCTGAGCCAGCCAATACAAACTCCGCAAATAAATGAAATCAATTCAAATTGAATGGACATTCAGAACTAGTCGTTGAATCCCTCAACGCCGCCTCCAGCGCTGGCATAGGTGAGCATGCCGGATCCGTTATTTAAGTAGGGATTCCAAACAGCGTTGACGCCAGCTCCGCCGCCATTACCGCCTGGGCCTACGCGTGAATTTGGATTGATGTTGTTGTCTTGATAGGCATACATTCCGCCAGCGCCAGTTTGACTATTGGTGGAATTCACATTCTGACTTAACTTGTCGGGGTTTTCATATTTTTCTTGCGCATATCCAGCTGGAGCATTTCCAATCGGTTGCCCAGAGCTGTCGTAGTGATAGTGATAGTGCACTTGATTTAACGCGGCGCCTTGCATTGCATTTGAATCCACAATTCCACCCTTGTTGTTGTAGCCCACGCCCGCTGGAGTGGTGGTACCAACTTGATTCGTTTGTGGCGCAGCCATTTGTGTGTTTTGAATTTGGCTTGTTGGAACGGATTCGTCGTAGTTCAATGGATTGTTTCCAACCTGACCGGTGACAGGCTGTTGCGACGCAGGTTGATTGGCTGGATTTATTTTGGTTGGAACAGATTGGTTGGTGTTCAGTGGATTATTTCCAACTTGACCATTCACTGGTTGCTGCGCGGGAGCGATGCGGATTGGCGCGGCTGGAGTTTGTTTCACAACTGCGGGCGCAGAATTTGTTTGCGTTGGCGTTATTGCGGGAGTGGCGACTGGCTTGGCCGGAGTTGCGGGCGGGCTTTGCGCCAACACGGCGAGCGTTGTCATTCCAAAAACAATGGAAGAAGCGAAAATGGCTTTATGGAATCGATGTGTGAATGTTGTGTTCATGGGGATACCTCTTTGAGAATGTTAGCTAGTGCAAAGAATTTCCATGTGATCAAATTACAAAATCAAATTTTCAGATGAAAATAACTTAATTCGTCGCTACCCTAAGTCCTCAAACTTTCTTACAAGGAATTCAACCATGACCATGGCAGCAGCAGTTACTTCAACAACGTTTGCGGGCACACCCGGTGATGTTCCGCAGATTGACGCTCTTGCAATCAACACCATCCGCACGCTTTCAATGGACGCTGTGCAAGCCGCCAACAGCGGACATCCCGGCACGCCTATGGCGCTGGCGCCGGTTGGTTATGCCTTGTGGCAAAATGTTTTAAAGTTTGACCCCGCCGATCCATTGTGGCCCAATCGCGATCGATTTGTGTTGAGCAATGGACACGCGTGCATGTTGATTTACAGTTTGCTGCATTTGTCACGCACGCAAGAAGTGGACAAGAGCGGCAAGCTCACAGGCAAGCCAGCGGTTTCCATCGACGCAATCAAGGCGTTTCGACAACTCGATAGTTTGTGCCCAGGACATCCTGAGCATGGTTGGACAAGCGGTTTGGAAACAACCACGGGTCCGCTTGGACAAGGCTTGGCGAATTCTGTTGGAATGGCGATGGCGGAGAAATGGTTGGCCGCGACATTCAATCGACCAGGCTTTGAGATTTTTAATTTTCGCACTTACGCAATTTGTGGCGACGGTTGCATGATGGAGGGAGTGAGCGGCGAGGCTGGAAGTATCGCTGGCCATTTGCAATTGGACAATTTGGTTTGGATTTACGACAACAACCATATCACCATTGAAGGCAAGACGGATCTTGCGTACAGCGATGATCCAAGCACGCGCTATTTGGGGTACGGATGGAATGTGTTGCGTGTTGGCGACGCCAATGATGTTGACGCGATCGTGCGCACGCTTGGGGTTGCCGGCGAGACAAAGGGGCGGCCAACATTGATCGTGGTGGACAGCCATATTGGTTTTGGAAGCGAGCGCCAAGACACCAGCGCCGCGCACGGCGAGCCACTGGGCGAGGATTTAATTCGCAAGGCGAAGAAGTTGTATGGCTGGCCAGAGGACGCGAAATTTTTAGTGCCCGATGGTGTGATGCAACGCTTCAGCGACTGCGTGGGCAAGCGCGGAAAAGACGCGAACGCCGCTTGGAAGACCATGTTTGCCAATTACACCAAGCAGTTTCCCGAGTTGGCCGCGCAGTTGCAGCAAATGTGGAAACATGAATTGCCCGTGGGTTGGGATTCGGAAATTCCTGTTTTCCCCGCCGACGCCAAAGGCATGGCCAGCCGCGTGTCGGGTGGAAAAGTGTTGAACGCCATTGCGAAAAAAGTTCCTTGGATGATTGGCGGCTCCGCGGATTTAACGCCAAGCACCAAGACTGGCATCGATGGCAACGCGGGAAGTTTTCAGCCGGGAAGTTATGGCGGACGCAATTTGCATTTTGGAATTCGTGAGCACGCCATGGGCGCGATTTGCAACGGCCTTGCATTGAGTGGTCTGCGACCGTTCGGCAGTGGCTTTATGATTTTCACCGATTACATGCGCGGCTCCATGCGCTTGAGCGCCTTCATGGACATGCCGGTGACCTATGTGTTCACGCATGATTCGATTGGCGTTGGCGAAGATGGACCAACGCATCAACCGATTGAGCAGTTGGCTGGTTTGCGCGCGGTGCCTGGTTTGCTTGTGTTCCGTCCAGCGGACGCGAATGAAACCGCGGAGTGCTGGCGTACGGCCATGAGCCACGGCCATGCCACAAGCGTGTTGTCATTAACGCGCCAAGATTTACCCACGCTTGATCGCAACGTGTACGGCAAGGCCAGCGGTTGCGCCAAGGGCGCGTATGTGGTGAGCGAATCCAAGGGCGGCGACGCGCAGGCGATTTTGATTGGCACTGGAAGCGAAGTGAATTTGTGCATTCAAGTGCAGGATTTGTTAGCGAAAGAAGGTGTTCGCACACGCGTGGTGAGCATGCCGTGCTGGCAATTGTTTGAGAAACAAGACCAAGCGTATAGGGATTCAGTGTTGCCGCCGAAGATGCGCGTTCGCATCGCGGTGGAAATGGCGAGCCCGCTTGGTTGGGAGCGCTGGGTTGGTCTTGATGGCGCGATTGTTGGAATGAATTCATTTGGAGCGAGCGCGCCATTGAAGAATCTGTTGAAGAAATTTGGATTTGAGCCTGAACCTGTTGCCGCTGTTGTGCGTGCGACCATCGCCAAAAATGCGGCGGGAGCGGCGCGATGAATATTGTGATGGCGTCGGACCACGCTGGGTTTGAGTTAAAGGAGTCGCTGAAGAAGTTGGTGGCTTCGCTTGGACACAATGTGAATGATGTTGGCGCCCACGCCTATGACGGCGAAGATGATTACCCGGACTTTGCATTGGCGCTGAGCAAAGTTATTTTGGCGGGCAAGGCCGACCGTGGAATTTTATTATGTGGCTCCGGCATTGGCGCCAGCGTGGCCGCCAACAAGATCAAGGGCATTCGCGCGGGCAACTGTGAGGATTATTATTCCGCGCATCAAGGCGTGGAACATGACGCCATGAATGTGCTGGTTCTTGGCGGACGCATTGTTGGCGCCGCGCTTGCCGAGGACATGGTGCGCGGATATTTAGCGGCCAATTTCAGTGGCGAGCCGCGTCACTTGCGTCGATTAAATAAAGTGAAAGCCATCGAACAAGGAACGCTTTAAAGGCGAACTCGGTCGTGGCGCGCTTGATGCGCCGCGGTTTGAGTGGGGCTTGGGTGTGTCATTGTGGCTGCGTACAAAGGTATTTTTGATTAAGATTGTCGCGCGGCATATGTCCGCATGATTTGTCCAATTCATAGGAGATTCACATGTTGGTTCTTTCAAAGCGTGTCGTTGGATTATTCGCCCTGGTCTGCGCAACTACATTCGTGTCCTTTGCCAACGGCCAAACTGGTGCGGCCACGACCGCAGTTGGCGAAGTGGATTACTCGCAGCTTCCACCAGATCCAAAGACGCTTGAAGTTGAGCTTGGAACTTTTAAATTGGACGCCGCTGCCGCCATGAAAGCCGCCATTGAAGCCACCGGTGGCAAGGTGATGACGCTGCGCATCTTGAAGAGCAAGGACAAGGTGGACTATGAAATTATTTGTTTGCAGAATGGCATGCCTGTGCGAGTATTGATCAACGCAAAGACGGGCGATTTGCAAATTGCCAAGCTTGATGCGTTGGCCGCCGTTGCCGCGGCGTCGATCGCGGTGCCTGGAAAAGTTGGCAATGTGGACAACGATTTGCTCGCGGAACCACCACTGTGGAAAGTTTCAATTTTCGCGGCCGGCAAAAGCCATCTTGTAAGCGTGAACGCTATCGATGGCAAGATTTTGTCCGATCAAGTGGCAGCGCAATTGCCTGGCGACGCAACGGACGCGCCCATGCAAGGCGAATATGGTGGCGTGCAATGGATTGTGATCAAAGAAGGAACTGGAGCGGCGCCAAAGGGAACCGACTCCATGGTGAAGGTGAATTACAGCGGCTATTTGGTGGATGGAAAGAAATTTGACAGCAGCATTGATCGCGGCAAGCCAATTGAATTTCGCTTGGACCGCGTGATTAAAGGTTGGACCCAAGGCGTGTTGCCAATGAAAGTTGGCGAGAAGCGCAAGTTGATTATTCCGTGGAACTTGGCGTATGGCGAGCAAGGTCGTCCGCCCGTGATTCCACCAAAGGCCACGCTGATCTTTGATGTTGAGTTGGTGGATACCGACATGGCGCCTCCAGCGCCGAAGGCCACGATGCCACCTCCTACTACTCCAGAGGGTGGCGTGAAGCCTCCATGCGATGGATGTTAAGCGTGTGATTCTTTCACCCGTTCGTTGGACGAGTTCATTACGTGGCGTGGTTTCAAAGTTGAGCGTGTTGTCTGTTTGTTTGGCGGCTACGGTGTCGCTTGCGGCGTGTGGAAAAACACCGGATTCAAAACCGATCGTTGTTCCCAAAGCCGCCGGTCATCGCGAGAGCACGTACGGTAAAGCCATGGATCAAGCCGAGGATTTGAAGGTGAAGATCAACGACTACAACGACAGCATTGAGCAAGCCATAGACCAGGGCACCAACGACAAGCCGCCGCCAAAGAAAAATCCAGTTGCTCCGCCGCCCGCGCCTCCAGAGTGACGCGGCGATTTACGCGAGACGATTTGGATTGAGGCCTTCAAGTTCTTTGACCACGAAGATGCCGTCTTTGCGGATCACTTCGCCGTCAAAAGAAATTGTTCCGCCGCCGTACTCAGGCCGCTGAATACACACTAAATCCCAGTGAATGTCGCTCTTATTGCCGTTGTCGGTTTCCTCGTAGCAACGACCGGGCGTGAAGTGGAAACTACCGGCGATCTTCTCGTCAAAGAGAATGTCTTTCATGGGCTCGAGAATGTGCGGATTGAAACCAATGGCGAACTCGCCCACATAGCGCGCTCCCTCGTCGGTGTTGAAGATGCTTTCAAGCAACGCCTTGTCGCCAGAGGCGCAGTCGGTCTTGACGATTTTGCCTTTGGAAAATTCAAGGCGGATGCTTTCGAAACTATTTCCGTTGTGAAGCGTGGGCGTGTTGTATTGCAGCACGCCTTCAATGCTGTTGCGCACAGGCGCAGTGAAAACCTCGCCGTCTGGAATGTTGCGGTCGCCGCAGCAGGGGACAACGCCAATGTTCTTGATACTGAATCGCAGATCGGTGGCGCCGGGTCCCTTGATGTGCACCTTGTCCGTGCGTTGCATGCGCTCCACCAACGGCTTTGCGGCGCGGTCCATTGCGGCGTAGTCCAGCGTGCACACGCGGAAATAAAAGTCCTCAAAGTCCTGCGTACTGCTTTGCGCAAGTTGCGCCATGCTTGGAGTGGGCCAGCGCAGAACGCACCAACGCGTGTGGTTCACGCGTTGCTCAAAGTGCACGGGCTTGGCATACAGGCGACCAAGTGATTTCATTTGCGCGTCGGGTATGCCACGCATTTCGCTGGCATTGTCGGCGCCGCGCACTCCGATATAGCACTGCATTTTTTTCATGCGCTCCAAGTCGTATTCGCCCCACACGCGCAAGGCGTCGTCGGCGCCTTGGTTCAAAGCGCGCATGATTTGATTGCGGCGCACGCAAACATGCGCGTGTCCTTTGGCAACTTTCGCCGCTTCGCACAACGCGACCGCGATCTCGTCGGGGCAATCGAATGTTTCAATGAGAACGTGTTCGCCAGGAGCGAGTTTGACGGAGTGATGGATCAGAAGATCAGCCAGACGACGAATGCGTGGATCGGTCAACATGAATGTAAATGTAGCCGCACTTGCAGTGGGTGAAGGCGGGGAATTTCACAGTGATTTACTGTGATTAAAGGAGTCCCAAAAGAATTCCCAGATCCGACGAGTCGGTGGTGCCATCACTGTTGAGATCGGCGATTCCAGGCAGGCCATATTGACCCAGCAATGTTCCAAGATCGGCGGAGTTAATCACGCCATCTTTGTTGATGTCTCCATATAGCAGCTCAACATATCCCGTTGATTCAATCACCGCGCCCGAGGCGAACCCATTCTCGCCGCGCATGGTGGCGATCTTTGACGCACGCCCATTCTTAAGCGCGCTCGGGTTGTTGACATTGCGCACCGTGGCGAACTTTTGAGTTCCTTGATCCAACAACGTGTGCAAGCCAATCACGCTGCCGCCAGTGGAGATTTGAGTTTGGTCGCCCACTGTGATTGTTCCGTTGGCGAATGTGTTGAGTTGCAGAACATCAACGGAGTCATTGACGCCATCATTGGAGGCCACCGCCAAACTGAATCCGCCGTTGCGTTGCACAGCCGAGACAGCCTTGCCTTGCACGGGCCGGCCAACGGAAATTCCTGTGGGTGCGGACATGCTGTACAAACCATTTGTTGGAGAGATAGATCCGCGTAAGAAACATGCGACGGGCCGTGTTGAAGCGGGAATATTGGATGGAATGGAATTACATGCCGCGAAAATATCTTTCACACCATCGCCATCGATGTCGGCGATTGCGAGGGACACAGGTATGTAACTTAACACGCGCGGTATTCCAGCTTGCGGGCCGTTGGTTGTCATAGTCACTTGTTGAATGAAACCAAGTGTCGCACCTGCAAGGGCCGTAGTGGCGGTGTCTCCAACCGCGGTCGTATCACTAAAATCATCGCCGTTCACATCTGTTCCGCGCACTGTGCGGGGGACACCGGAAAGTGGAATGTCACTGGATGTCGCATTGGTTCCACCGATGTTTTTCAGACTGCCAGAACTGCCGGCGAATGCATTTTCTGGATTCAACGCGGAAGTTTTTTCAGTACCCACGGAGACTTGGCCTGGTCCGCCGCGCGTGGCGCTAGGTTCCAACATGCATACGCAGGTTGGAAGTTCGCCGGAATCAAGCGCGCGTGTCCAAATCACTCCGCCAGTCGCGCTGTATAGCGTGACAAAGCCCGCGCCATTGAGAATTGATGTGACAGCGATTTCGGGCGCGTTGTCGCCCACCACATTGCCCGCGGCGATTGCGTTTGGCGCGGTGCCTGAAGGCAGCGCGAAAGTGCGCAGTTGCGCGAAGGTTCCATCGCCCATGTCCTTCATGATTTGCACGGAATTGCTTGAGCCAACAATGAGGTTCACAACATCGTCGCGTCCATCACTGGTGAAGTCGGCGCTGGCTGATGCCAATGGAACGTTGGCGAGATTTGTGGTGGTGCTCGGCGCGGGCTCCACGATTGTGGCGCGCACGCAATGCAATTGCAGTTTGTCCTCGGTCAATACTTGTTCAAAGGTCAGGCCGTTTGGAAGCCCGTCGCCGTTTTGGCCAACCCAACGAACAGATGAGAACTTGTTGTTGTTTGGATCGAAGGCGCCGCCATACGTTGGATCCAATGAGATCAACGTATAGACGTTGCCTTCGGCGGGAATGGTTCCATCTGTGCTATGGATAAAGAGCGGACCAGCAATGCTTGCAAGGCCATCAACATTCAGTTGTAGATTGATCAGCGCGACATCGGGTGTGCCGCACGTTGGATCCGTGCAAGTGGGATCGTTGAAATTTTTACCAAACACATTCATGACGGCGTAAGGAGTGGCGCTGGTATTCGCGCCATATGTAAATGCTGCGCCTTGCACCACAATGTTTGTGCGCCCGTTATATGCGCTGGGAAAAGTATGTAGATCAATTTGGCCGCCGAAATTCACGGAGCCAGTGAATGTGAGATTGCCCCACGCATCAAGAAATGATCTTGGTTGAAATATGGTTCCACTCTCGCTCCAACTCCCAATCGTGTTGTAGGAATAATCTTGATCTCCATCCATGCTGCCTTTGAGCGAAACCCAGATGTCAGAGCCAATGACAAGCGTGTCAACTTCATTGAAATTCACTATGCCGCTGTTGAACAACTGAATATGGTGGATGCCACCAGTTGCGCCCGCGGCCTTGACGCTATGCGTGTATAGATTGCTCGAAGACAAATCAAGTTCGATAGAGCTTGAGCCCAGCGTGGCAAGTTCAATGCGATTTGAATAAATGGATGTGTAATTGATATTCCATGTCGCGTGATCGGATTCAAGGACCAATGGCAGCGTATCGTTGGGTGAGCCGTTATAAACATAGCCACCAGAAACATTTACGCTGTAGGGCATGTACGTGCCCGCGGCAGGCGCAAACGCAATTCGACCGCCGTGCACGGTGAGGCTGTGGCTATTTAAATGAAGCGATAGACCTGGATACCAATTGTTGGAACCAGTGCTGAGCTCCAAGGTCTTCACCGAGTTGGAGCAATCAAATGTGATCTGTGGATTTCCAGAAATCTTGGCGGCCGTTGCGTAACCCGGAATTCCCGCGCTCCAGTTGCTTTGATTTTCAAATGTGCTGGTGATGTTTGGAAAGAGCCACGTGGATGTTGCCGCGCCGGCTTCGGAATAGTTGGGGGTTCCGTCGCCATCGGCGTCGCATGGATCGGTTTGGATAGCGACGGCACCATGAGTGGCAAGCGCGCTGGAAGTGAGAGCGCACCACGTGGCTGTTGCGATGCAACTGAAAGCGATGTTGTATTGCATGTGTGAAATCTCGAGGAGCGAATTGAACAATCTTGCGGACCTAACCAAAGTACCCCAAAGAGCCAAAGTTTCAAATTATTTCGAGCAATTAATTGGAAATTTAATATCGATAGGGCGCGAATTAAAGAATATTTTGAAGTCTTTTATGGATTCAGCGCGTTATTTAGAGGCGGCCAATAGATTGGCGACGTGCTCGAACTGCGCAATCGCGTGGGCAATGTGCGCGGACGTGATATCAAGATGCGTGACCGCGCGAAGTCGGGTGGGATCAAGCGCCAAAGTGCGAACGCCGCGTTGCTCCAGTTGTGCGGAAAATTGCGCGGCGGTGCCCAGCGCGGGATCGATGTGAATGAACACCATGTTGGATGGAATTGCGTTTGGTTGCGCATGCGGACGAAGGCCCGCGATGGTGCTGACGCCTTGGGCAAGTTGACGCGCGTGCGCGTGGTCATGCGCCAAGCGTTTGATGTTGTTGTCAAGCGCGAACAAAGCGGCGCCCGCGAGCAAGCCGCTTTGACGCATTCCGCCGCCAAACATTTTTCGCAAGCGGCGAGCGCGTTCGATGGTTTTTGTTGGGCCGCACAGCGCGCTTCCGGCGGGACAGCCAAGTCCTTTTGAGAAGCACACGCTGATGGTGTCGGCGTGTTGCGCGAATGCGAGTGGTTCGTAATTGCCGGCCACGCATGCGTTCCATAAGCGCGCGCCGTCCACATGCACAATGAGTCCGTCGCCGCGGGCTTGCGCGCTGACGGCTATGAACGCTTCAACGCTCCAAAAAGTTCCGCCACCGCGGTTGTGCGTGTTCTCCACCACCAACATGCGCGATCGCGGAGCGTGAACAGAGTTGGGCCGGCGTGCGGCGGAAACATCGGCGGGTGTGAACATTCCGCCGTCGCCATGAAGCGGCTGAATCATGCAACCGGAAAGCGCGGCTGGTGCGCCAGTTTCATAATGAATGATGTGGCTGTCGTGATGCGCGATAATTTCGTCGCCGCTTTCACACTGCGACTTGATGGCCAGTTGATTGGCCATGGTTCCGCTGGGCGTGAAGACCGCGGCTTCTTTTCCAAGCATGCGCGCCACGCGTTCCTCTAGTTTTTGCACGGTGGGTTCGTCGCCAAGAACGTCGTCACCGAGCGGCGCGGCGCGCATGGCGTGCCACATGGCGTCGGTGGGTTGCGTGACGGTGTCGGAGCGAAGGTCTGCGATAAATTGTTGCGCGTTGGAATTCACGCGCACACTTTACGAGGCATTGGCTTGCAAGGCGAGGCGCGGAAAATTAAAGTAAGCATCCCGATGTTTGACGCTCCGACGACGCGGACAAAAAAATTCTATTTGTTCGCGGGCTTATTCACAGGGTTGTTCAGGGGCACGCTTGCAATTTCGCCGTCAATGATTGGTGTAAGCGTGATGCCGCCCGCGTTCTCTACTTGCAATTCGTAGGTCTGGCCAGTAGAGACAAGCTTGTACACGGCCTCGCCTTGCGCCACGCGCACATGTTCATTGGCGGCGGCGTCGGGTTGAGTGGCGAGCAGCCAAAAATGTTTCCAGATGGCTTGCTCAAATTTCTGCGCGTCGCCCGCGGCGTAGCCATCGGGAATTCCGCCGGGTGTGTCAATGGGGAAACCATCTTTGGGATTCATGGAGTCTGAATAAATGCGGCGCAGCAGAACCAATGAGCGACCGCGCAGAAGGTCGTTGCCAACAACATCGTCCTGCGGAAAGCGCACGGTCCATGCGTCCACAAAAAGAGTGGCGCCAGGAATGGTGTAGGTGCGCTTGCCAATTTCGCGGCCTTGATCATTGAGTTCGATCAAGTTCACGGATGTCGAAATAGTGCTGGGATCAAGTTTGGAAATGTCGCTTGCGGTGAGCGGTTTTTTTTCTGGATCGTTGGTGAGAAATTGTGAACGAATATTGATGCGCGCGAGACGGCGAGTTTTTCCAAGGCGTTCCGCCATGACATGGCGAAGTTCTTTTTGTATTTCAATTTCAACTTCCAAGCGCGCCACTTCGCGTTGCAATTGAATGGTGCGCGTGATGGACAGCGCCAACCAACCGCCGCCCACAAGAAGGGCCAGCGCAACGCTGAGGGACAGGATGCGAATGATGCTGCGCATAAATGGAAACATCGGCAAAATGATGGTTTGAGCCGTAAAAGTTGTTGAAATTGAGCGTGCCCCAGCATTGGCGCGCGCAATGGGATGCGGCGAGTGTGCGGGCTGTATTCATGCGGGCGCAATGGGATGCGTTACGCTTTGTGGCTGTGGCGGAAGATTTTAAGAATCAATTCATGTTGGCAAGCCAAGCGTTGAATGCCGCATTGTTGGGCGACTCCGTGGCGGGTGCGTGGGCGGGAAGCATGAAGGGACAGGCGGGGGTGTTGGTTTCCGCCGGGCCAAGTTTGTCCAAGAACGCGCATGTGTTGTCGGCCGAGGGTTTTTCCGATCGCTTTGTCACGGTGGCCACGGCCGCCGCCGCGGGATCGTTGCGCGCGATGGACTTGCGGCCGCAACTTGTTGCGACAACGTCCGACTTAAGCGCGGCCACGCGGCAGTGGCTGGGTTCGTTCAACGCAAATATTGTGCGTGGCGGCGGTAAATATAATCCGACCGATTTTGGCGCGCGCGCTGATGAAGTTGGCGTGATGGCTGAGTTGCCAGTGGATGTAGCAGATTCGATCGTGGGATACATCTTGCTGCGCTTTTTAAGTTGCGATCCCGTCGTGTTGGTTGGATTTGATTTGGCGTTTATCGATGGCGTGGCCCATGCCAAGGGCAATGAACTTGATTTGCAGTGGGGCACGCAAATTTCAACGGTGCGAAGTTGGGACTGGTGGCACACGCAGCGAATATTTGGCAACTCCAAGCAATTGCAGCGCGAAATGCAGACCAACGAAACTGGTGCGGTTGGAGAGGTTGGCGCAGGCGGCGGTCCTAAAGAGAGCGGCGAGGATCAAGAGCGCAGCGTGGTGACCAATCAAGCGTTGCGCCGAGAGAGAGCCTTGCTTGAGGCGGCGTTTGCGCAGGACACGACGCTTGGTTTGCGCGTGATTGACGCGACCGAGGGCGGCGTGACAAAACGAAATGCGTTGGTGGAGCCATTGGCGCAATGTTTGGCGACATACGCGTTGACGCGAAATCCAAAAGTGAAATGGAATCAGCGCGCCAAGAGCAAAGTTGTGAAAGCGCAACCGAGCGCGGATGTTTTAGTAGGTCCGCCGGCTCATAGCGACGCGGGTGCGCAGAATATTGCGTCAACACAAAAGTCGCTGAGCAACATCACCACTGAACAAATCGCGCCTCGGGTTGTGGCGGTGATTGCCATTGATCCACTGCGTGGCGGAACTGGGGTTGAACGCTCGCTTGAATTGGAGTTTGGTGGACGCACTGTGTTGCGCCGCACTATTGATCGACTTCTACAGAGCGATCAGATTGAGCATGTGTGTTTGGTGGCGCCCGAGCATTGGGACCATCGAGCTGCGCTGGATGGACTTGAGCCAAGTTCGCATTTGCACATTGTGTATGCCGCAGATTCAGTGTTCGGTCCCGGGCATCGGGACATTCAATCGGCGCGCGCGTGGAGTGATTCATGTTCTCGCGGTGGCATCGCCAATCTTTGCGTGTTCGACGAAGTATTTTCCGCCAAGGCGGCGCTGTTGGCGTGCGAACATGTCCACGCCAACGCGGTGTTGGTGTGCGGCGCGGATTGGCCTTTGGTGGCGGTGGATGAATCGTGGGGTGTGCGCGGTTTGATGGAACGCTGGCGCGCGAGCGCGGGTGATTTGAAATTTGTTTGCTCGTTGGCGGCGCCTGGAATTGGCGCGTGCTTCCTACCAATAGAGAGCGTTCGCTTGTTGGCCAGTGGCGCCGCGGGCAGCATTGGCCAGTGGATTGAAGAACGTGCTGATGATCGAAATGCCGCGGAAATCATTGATATTCCAGACTTCGTGGCCGCGGTGCCCGAGCGATTGGTCATGGATACTCCGCGTTGCATTCAACGCATTCGAAGAGCGCTTGAGCCGCTGTTGCATGGAGCCGAAATTTCCGCGGACGTTCAGTTTGAGGCGCTTGCTCGACATGCAAGCGCGCCGCCAACTTTTGTGCCGCAATTTCTAACCATTGAATTGAACACGGGGCGTCGCGGTTGCGGCTTGGCAAGTCCACATCGCTTCGGCACATTGCAGCGACCCACCATGACTCCCAAGCGGATGGATCGAATTCTTGCGCGCGTGGCGGAGGCGCGCGACGTGGTGGTGACACTTGGTGGAGCGGGTGATCCACTAGTGCATCCAGATGTTGTCGAGTTTGCAAAGCAGATTCGAAAGGCGGGTGCGTTGGCGATCTCGGTGCGCAGCGAATTACTGTCGCTTGACGCGCTTGAAAAGTTGGAGGCGATTGACGCCGATGTCGTCACCGTTGACTTGCACGCCACCAACGCCAGCGAGTATGTGCGCATGATGGGCTTTGATCGATTTGCATTCGCGCAGAAGGCGTTGGAAACGCTGATGCAAAATCGCCGCGCTGAAAGCGGCGCCGCGAAATGGTTGGCGCGGCCGTGGGTTTTGCCTCGCATTGAGCGCCTGCGCGACATGGTGGATCGCATCGCGGCGTTTGGCGAGCGTTGGCGCGATCGAGCTGGTGGATATTGCGTGGATTCGCCGCCGCAAATTGATCCTTGGGGCGACATCATCGCCGATGCGCCGCTTTCTGCCGCGGGATTTTCCCAAGGCCTAAGTCAGAGCGAACGCTTGGCGCTGACTGTGTTGTCCGACGGAAGAGTGCCAGCTCAAACGGACGATCTGCTTGGAACAACTTCTGTGGGCAATGTTGATTCGGAGGATTTGCTCACGCTTTTCCGTTCCTCGCGTCAACATCGCACGCGTTCGGCGGTGAAGCATTTGGAAAAACTTTCCGCAAGATAGAGATGACGAATCCCTTTCGCGCTCCTAGCATTGACTTTGTATGAGCGACACCATCATGGTCGATTTCAATCGACCGATTCCACTCTTTCCACTTTCGTGTGTTTCGCTTTTACCGCACGCGGTTCAAGGACTGCATATTTTTGAGCCGCGTTACAGGCAGATGGTGGAGGACGCGCTGCGCAAAGTGCACGATGGAAATTTATTGACAGCGGGTCCGATCGCCATGGCGATTGTGGGCGCGAAGTTTGTGGACGCGCTCGGGGCCGCGCCCAAGTTGCGGCCGGCGGTTTGTGTTGGACAAATCGTGCAACACGAGCGGCTGAAAGATGGCAGGCACAACATTGTGTTGCACGGAGTTTGCCGCGCGCGCATCAAAGAAATTCAAGAGCCAGGTGAATCGCGCGCGTATCGCACTGCCATGTTGCAGCCCATTGATCCGCCCAATCATTTGCCGCCCAAAATGAAAGCGGCGCGAAAAATTTTGCAGGAGTTGTTGCACAGGCCAATGTTGCAGAGGTTGGCCAGCGTGCAAAAAGTGGCCGAGTGGGCGGATCGAAAGGACATGCCAACGTACGCGGTGATTGAACTTGTTGGCGCGGCCATGTTGCGCGACGAAAATGCGCGCTACCACTTGTTGGCTTGCGGCAATCCATGGGAACGCGCCCAACTTGTGGCCAATGAAATCGCCCGACTTGAAGGCCTGGTCGCCGCGGCGGATGCGCAGGAAACTTCGCGCTGGCCCAAGGGCTTGAGTTGGAATTAAGACGGGCGCGGCGCGGAGAAATTTACAGTCATATAAATGGGTATCTTGTTCAACATGTTGAACCTGATTCCAATTGTCCTTCTCGCTCTTGTTGCCATTGTGGTTGTGGTGGTGATCGCTTTGATCACCATGTACAACAGTTTGCAGCGACGCCGTATCGCGGCCGAGGGTTCCTTCGCCGACATCGATGTTGAACTGCGACGCCGTCATGACTTGATTCCTAATTTGGTGGAGACGGTCAAGGGTTACGCCACGCATGAAAAAGAAACATTGACCGCGGTCATGCAGGCGCGCGCAGCGGCCACGCAAGCGCGCACGCTCACCGATCGTGTTGAGGCCGAGGGCGCGCTTGGACGTTCGCTTGGCCGATTGATGGCCGTTGCCGAGGCGTATCCAAATCTAAAAGCCGACGGCGGATTTCTGAAATTGCAGGGTGAACTTGCGGAGACGGAAAATAGAATTGGCGGCAAGCGCCAGGGCTTTAATCAAACTGTCGCGACGTACAACGAGGCGATCGCGGTGTTTCCATCCAATATTGTGGCTGGAATGTTTGGTTTCAAAGTGCTCGCGTTCTTCAAGGAAGAGAATGAAGTTGCGCGCGCCGCGCCGCAGGTTCGATTTTAATTCATGGCTCGCGAGCGCATTGTTTCCGCCGATGAAGTGGTCGAAGATCAACTTGATCCGCAGTCGCACACATTGCGTCCGCGCGCGCTTGATGAATACATAGGACAGTCCGCGTTGGTGGAGCGAATTCGAATCGCGCTGGACGCGTCGCGCACGCGCAACGAACCCATTGATCATGTGTTGCTGCATGGACCACCAGGGTTGGGCAAGACAACTCTGGCGCATGTCATCGCCGCGGAGATGGGCTCGCGAGCATATGTCACCAGCGGTCCCGCGCTCACCAAGGCCGGCGATTTGGTGGGCACGCTCACGCGCATGCAACCGCGCGACGTATTGTTCATTGATGAAATTCACCGCTTGCCAGCCAGCGTGGAGGAATATATTTATCCCGCGATGGAGGAATACCGCGTGGATTTCACGGTGGACAGCGGCATGCACGCGCGCATTGTCACGCTGCCGTTGAAACCATTTACGCTGATCGGCGCCACCACGCGCGCGGGTTTGCTCACGCAGGCGTTGCGCAGCCGATTTGGAATTGCGCACCATTTGGATTTTTACGACGACGCCGATTTGCAACGCATTCTGGTGCGCGCCGCGGATTTGTTAAGCATGAAAGTGGCCGACAGCACGCTGACGCGTATCGCGGGTCGCAGTCGGGGAACTCCGCGCGTGGCGCTGCGTTTGTTGCGGCGCGTGCGCGATTGGGCCGCGGTGAAATCTGGCGGAAGGGTGGATGACAAATCGGTGGATGGCGCGCTGGAACTTGAAGGTGTTGACGCCATGGGCCTGGATGAACTCGATCGAAAATATTTAACCACGCTTGCTCGACAATATCGCGGCGGACCAGTTGGCCTTGACGCGCTTGCCGCGACACTGGGCGATGATGCGGGCACGCTTGAAGACATGGTGGAACCATATTTGTTGCGCCGTGGATTTTTATCGCGCACGCGTCAAGGACGCAGGCTTACCGCCGCGGGCGCAGCGCACATTGGCGAGAAGTTGATCGAAGTTCCAGGCGCGCTCTTTGAAGAGTGATCGCGCGCGGCGTCCTAATCAAGTTGAAATTTTGCGGCCGCACGCGCGCAAATTTTTAATGCGCGAGCATTGCCTGCGCGTGGCATTTATTGGCTGAGACCGGTTGTGCTGTTGCCGGTGAGTCCAGGTGATTTCGCTCCAACGGCTGGAATTGAAAGACTGATTCCAAATGAGTAAACATCGGTGAGGGAGTCGTAGCCCACGCCGGCGCTTAAATTGAAATCTGGAAAGCTACGACTCAGCGTCGCAGTGGCGGCGCGCAAGTTCTGCTCCACCAAATCAATCTGCGGACTCAGCGTGAATGTGTACAGCTTTGAAATCTGATACTCCACGCCAAGTTGCAGCAACTCGTCGTTGATGTAGTAGTTTGTTGGATCAAAATTATTGATGCTGCGGTACTCAATAAAGAAACTAGTGTCGGGCGAGTGTTGCATTCTCATGCCCAAGGATCCGCGAGCCATGTTTTTAAATGCGCCAGTTGAGTACGTTGGAACATCATCAAGCATCCACTTCACCGAACCGTACGCTGTGAATGTGCTTGAAATAGCCCAGGAAGTGCTGCCGTAAAGATGGCTGCCCCACTGTGAAAGTTCGGGGCGCCATGAATAAAAAGATGGAGTTGGACTTTGCGCGTAGGCCAAGCCTGTGTTGCTGGTGCGCCCAAAGTTTGCGCCGCCATTATTCACAACAGCGCCCGCATCAAGCGTGATCCAATCAACGCTGGTCCACGCGCCAGGACCGCCGCGATATGTTTGCAGCCGTTGCTTTGCGCCAATTTGCGCCACTTGCGCCGCGGAAATTCCTTCAACATTCTGATCAAAGATTGGGTACTCGCCTTTGTCGGCGGTGTCGTAGCCGGCCCACAAAGTTGAAGTGGGCTGCACCACATAACGCAAACGATTCACGTCAAGCGCCGCGTTTTGCACGCCGTCAAACGACTGGGAAAATTCAGCGCTGCTGCGCGCGCCAATACCCATGAGCCCGCGCGTGGTGCCAGACTGGCCGTCGGTGCCATTGATGGTGGAGTAGTTGGTGAAATCATTCAGCGTGTACGCGATCGCGGTGCCGTTGATAAATGGCGTGATCTTGGCGGGAGAGATGTCGATTGGGTACGCCAACTCTTGGCGCGTGTAGGCGCGCACATACATGTCCTCGTTGTAACCCGCCGCTTGGTAGGCGTCTGAGATATTTGTGTTGGCGTTGAATATTGGATTTGCCGCGGTGCCAGTGGCGTTGGGCGCATTGAACGCCCCACTGGTGACGGCGTTCGTGGCGGGCGTTCCATTTTGCAAACGCATGGACATCACATTGGCGGAATATTCCTGCGTCCATGACAAGTGGTCGGTGAAGAACGAATCACCGTAACGGCGGTAGGCGGCCTCTGGAAGTTTGTTGACTGAGTAGGGACGGCTGGCCAGCATCCAACTATTGATCACGTATCCATCAAGATCATTTTTACCCAGCAACGTGAAGGCACTGTTGCCGGATTGCAATTTCAAGAAAGCCACGGTTTCATATTCAAGACGATTGGCGAAATCGTTTTGGCGAAACGTGTTCACGAAGGCGCCGTCGCTTGTCCACGCAATGGATCCTTGCAGCAGCGAATGTTCATCGATGAGATAGGTGTAATCACCGTCGATCAAGCCGCGATATTTCAAGGCGGATGTGTACGTCACACCCGTGGATGCTTGCTCCTCATTCTCAAAGTCATAGAAGCCATACATATTCAAATTGCCGCCTAAACCGCTGAATTTTGTTCCAAGGCCGACGCCGTTGAACGTGTAAATATCGTTGACAAGTTTGGCTTCCAGTCCGGGAATTGGGTCATAGCCAAGCAACGCCCACAAATCCCAGCGCGTTCCAATTGTGGTTCCACGATATTGGTTGTAGCCCGCGGAAATTTCCGGCAGCACGGTTTTCTCCGGCGTGCCGCTCATGTAGGGCCAGTAGAAAATTGGCGTGCTGCCAGAACGGAATGTGACATGTCTCGCGTCAATGGTGGTGCCCGTGTCCTTGCCCGGATTTTTGGTCACGGTGATTTTGTCGGCGCCAACGGAAAGATGCGGCGTGAAAAATTCGCTGATGCTCACGCGCGCATCAGTGGCCTCAAATTGATCCGCGGATATTTGGCGCATCTCATTGGCGCGCGCGTACACCGGAATGCCGGCGCGCACATACGTTCTCAGCACCGCTTGAGCGGCAACGGCGCGGTTGAGCGCGATGTCGTAATACACTTGTTGCCCGCGCATGATGTAGTTGCCGTCGGTGGCGATCACATCGCCCTCCAAATAAATTCCTTGCACGGTTTTCACATCGAGTTGGCCAGAGTCCTCGCGGATTTTTGTCAGCGATCCGGGCTTCAGAAAAACCACGGCGCGTTCGCTGGACAATCGAAGTTCGCCGGTCTTGAGGCGCGGATCATTGGCGGTGAGATCAATCAGCGCGCTTCCTGTCACCATAATCGTGTCGGTTTTTTCATCAACCGATGTTTCACGGCCAGCGAAAGTGACCAGGTCGCCGGGCTGAAAAATTGCGAGCGAACCGCGTTGCGCGAGAGCAACTGTGGTGTCTTGCGCCGCCATCACGGGCGGCGTGGGCAGAGCCGCGCCCACGATCATTGGAGTTTCGCCCGAAGCGACTTTGGGTTGATCAACATATGGTTGCGTTAAAAGTTTGGCGGGTCCGCTGGCCAGAGTTTGCAGATAGCCCTTGAGACGCAAATCGCCATTGGTAAATTCTTGTGACGGCGGCGCTTTGTCCTCCAACAGTGGAACTTTTAATTTCACGTCGCCGCGAAAACTCGCCGTCACCAAAACGTCATCGCCAGCCACTCCAAGACCGGCGCGTCGGGTGGGCTCGCCCACTTCCGGAAAATACATCGCGCATTGCGTGATCAATCCCGCCGCCGATGGAATGCGATTGATCCACACCACAACTTTTTTGGTGGCGAATGAATACGCGCCCACTGTCACGCGCACATCGCCTTGCACAACAAGTCGGCGCGTGTCATCCACTTTCCAAGCGAAGGCGCGCGTGCCTTCAATAACCAAATCGCTTTTCACCGGCTCGATTGGCAAAACAAATCCGCTTAGGCGATCTCCAGTCACGGTGACATTTGTCATTTCTTGCGCGAGCGCGGCGTGGGTGACGGCCAACATAAGAATGATCGCTCGGATGACCATGAATACAGGAATGTTACCGCTGAAATGGGCGTCACGATGGCGGAGAAATTTTTGCGGCCGCGTGTTCAATGGATGTATCCACTCCACCGGAAACTTTATCCACGCCACGCCGTTGCTTGACCAATCATGTCGTGAACTTCCCGGGCCAACCATGAAAGAGCCCAAGAAAATACGGCAAATATTGAAAAAACAATGGCCCATTCAGTTTGCGAAATGGACAACATCCATGCCGCCGCCGCGATGGGTGGAAATATCGCCGCGGCCCTGCGCAACGAGTCGGCGGTTTCATTCACGTTGCTTGCGGCAAGAGCGCGGTTGGATTGCCAAGCGAAGATGGCCATCGCCACAAGCGGCGCCAGCGCGAGCCATGATTCGCCGTTGGGCCAATCGGCGGCGCCACGGCGAATGGAAAGCCAAGTTAAGCCCGACACCGCCAATGCGCAAAGAATGGAGAGAAGAATTGTGGACGAGCGATCCAAGCGCGGGCGCTTCTCTAAAACTTTATGCAGCAGCGATCCAGTGGCTACGGTCTGCACCAAGATGAGCGAGGCCGGCAACGTGAATGATTGTCCCATCCACGGAATAAAAAAACTTCCTGCTTGCGCCAACCCAAGCATGAGCAATCCAACCGCGGGAACAAAGCGACCCATGGTGTTCCACATAGCAATTCCAAACGCCGTGAAGAGCGCCACCGCCACACTGGTTTCGCCAAACAGCGAGGCGCCAATCATGCTGGCCAAGAGCGCGGTGAATGTGAGCAGTGTTGCTTGCGCGGTGGTGAGTCGTCCAGATGAGAGCGGACGGTTGCGCTGAAAAGTTTGATCGCGCCGCGCGTCGAGCAAATCATTCATGCCCGCGGCAAATCCAAAGAGTCCGGATCCAATCACCCCGGCCGCCATCAGCGCCAACCACAGCGGCAATGTGGAAATAGGAAGTTGCGCAGTCGCGCCGTCAAAGCGCGCGAGCAGGGTGGCGAACATCACATTCACGGCGGCACCGGCCGCGAGTGGAATTCGCATCAACTGCAGGGCGGCAAAAATTCGGACCAGTGAAACTCGCATTTGAACCATGCTACGAAATGGCTGATTGCGGCGAGTGCTTCAAGATCACTACCATCATCCATCTATGCGTCGATCCAAAGAAGAAGTCATTTCCCCAGTCAGCGCCTTAGGCGTGCGAATTGGCATTGTCGCCGCTGATTATCACAAGGAAATTTATCAGCGGTTGCTTGATGGCGCGGAGACCGCGTTTCACAAAGCTGGCGGGCTTGACGCCGATCTGCGTCGAGCAACCGTTGACGGGATTTTCGATTTGCCAGCGGTGGTGGCGCAGATGTTGCGGCGAAGCGATATTGACGCGGTGGTGGTGATTGGTTGCGTGGTGCGTGGCGAGACGCGCCACGACGAATTTATTGTGAATGCCGCGTTCACGCAATTCACGCAACTCTCGGTGGCGCATGCGAAGCCCGTGGCGCTCGCGGTGCTCACGGTTGAATGTTTAAGTCAAGCCAAAGCGCGCTCGGGTGGAAGCAAGGGCGACGCTGGAGCGTTCGCCATGAACGCCGCGTTGAGAACGCACGCTCAACTTGGGCGCCTTCGTCAAATTTCAGATGTGGAGAAAAAATCATGAGCGTGGCCAAGGACCGTCGCAACGCGCGTCGTTGCGCGTTGCAAGCAATGTTTGAAATGGATTTGGGCGGCGAAAATAATGGAGGCGCTGGTGAAAGTTTGGTTGGCGCATTTCGAGATGACGCGCAAAGCTCCGAAAGTGATTCATGCTTGGCGCAAGGCGTTGAATTGGCGCGCGCGGCGTGGATCGAGCGCGATGTTTCCGACGCGGCCATCGCGCAACTGTCACCTGAATGGCCCATCCATCGCCAGCCGGCGGTGGATCGCAATGTGATTCGCATCGCGGTGTATGAAATCACGCATGAAATGGCTCCGCCAGTAGCGGTGATTGACGCCGCCGTTGAATTGGCGCGTGAATTTGGCGGCGAACATAGTCCTGCGTTTGTGAACGCGGTGTTGGATCGTTGGTGGAAAGATCGCGGAGGCAAGCGCTGATGTTTCGCTCGGCGCTGGACGCGCTTCGCCGTGGCATTTCAAAAACGGCTGCCGCCGTGGGTGGCGGACTTCGCGGAGTTCTCAAGGGCAAGGACCTGGACGAGGACTTGATCGATCGAATTGAAAGCACGTTGGTGGCCTCGGATATGGGCGTGCGCATTGCGCGCGAAGTGGTGGACGAAGTTCGCCGCGCGTTTCGTGGCGGAACCGCCAAGCGCGGCAGCGACGCGGTTGGAATTTTGAAAGAGCGATTGAAAGACAGATTGCGCGGAAGTGATTTGTCGTTGGCAAAAGTATCCGCAGGACCAACTGTGATTTTAGTTGTGGGCGTGAATGGCTCCGGCAAAACAACCAGCGTTGCGAAAATTGCGAAGGCGCTTAAAGATGAAGGTCGCTCAGTGTTGTTGGCGGCGGGCGACACGTTCCGCGCTGGTGCCGTGGCTCAATTGGAAGTGTGGGCCAAGCGCCTTGACATTGATCTGGTGCGCGGTTCGACCAACGCGGATCCAGCGTCGGTGGTGTTTGACGCGGCCGAGGCGGCCGTGGCGCGCAAGGCCGACGTGTTGTTGGTGGACACCGCGGGTCGCTTGCATAATCAAGAGGGTCTCATGCGCCAGTTGGTGAAAATTCGAGGCGTGCTTGCCAAAAAAATTCCCGGTGCGCCGCACGAAACGTTGCTGGTGCTGGACGCCACAACTGGCCAAAGCGCCATCGCCCAAGCCAAGGCTTTCGGCGAGGCCGCCGGCGTGACTGGCGTGTTTCTTTCCAAACTTGATGGCACGGCGCGCGGAGGTTCCGTGGTTCAAATCCGCGAGGAGCTTGGCGTGCCCGTGAAACTTGTTGGAGTTGGCGAGACTCCCGATGACGTTGAAACTTTCGACGCCGATCGATTTGTGGAGGCGCTTTTTGAATCCCTTGATGATTTGAAGGAGTGATCCAAGCGCCTATCATGTGCGGATGAACGCGCGTCGAAGTGGATTTACATTGATCGAGTTGTTGGTGGTGCTTGGCATCATCACCGTGCTCTCGGGCATCGCCTTCCCGGCAATTTCCATGGTGCGAGCCAGCGCAAAAAATGCCGGATGTATTTCCAATTTGCGCCAGCTCAACACGCCCATTCGCTCCTATTCACAAGCGCATGGCGATCGAATTCCAATGGCCAACATGTTGCCCGCGATTGGATTGAACGGCCCCGAAAATGGTTTGCCGCAATTGTTGAAAGGCTATGTGGATCAAGCCAGCGAGATTTGGTTTTGCCCCGCCGATGTGGATGATGAAAGTTTGGCGACCGGAACCAGTTACATGTACATACCCGGCCTTCTTCGCTACACGCCCGAAGTGCAATTTCAAGTGACAAAGACGGTGTTTTTGCAGAAACTCAACGAGCGCGCCCAGGCCAAGGCGCGCACGGATTTAGAGGGGCAGCTGCTTGAGGGTTTTTATTCCGGCGTGGACAAGCGCGCTGGTGGAACTGGTCCGCGCGCGAGTTACTATCCGCTTCTTATGGATTCAGCTGATCGACATCCTGGAACACGTTCACCGCGCAACGCGCTCTACGTTGATGGTTCGGTTCGAGAGGCCATTGAAGAAGAGCAAGCCAGCGATGACGCCTCGGGAGAACCACAAGAATGAGTTTCGCTCTTTCTTATAAGGTTGAAATGTTTTTGCAAGATCGCAAGCGCTTGGCCAAAATTGGCGCCGCGCTGTTGGTTGCGATATTGGCGTGCGTTGTGTTGCTGTGGAATGCCGCGCGCTTGCGTCCGCCGCCAAGCATCTTTGATACGCCCATCGACAACACGCTGAGCTATCTCACCATGAAAGATTTTTCCAAACTCCCACTGGAGGAGCGCATACGTTTCATGATGGATTTGGCTGAGCGCTTTCGCAGTTTAAAACCCGGCGAAAGCGCGGCAATGGCGGCATTTTTAGCTGGAGTCGCCGGCCCCGCGCGCGATCAGTTGCGAGAGAATGTGAAGATGATCGCCAAGGATGTGCTTGCCCAAGGCGCGAAAGATTACATGGGGTTGCCGCCATCCAAGCGCGGCGCGTTCATAGATGAGTGGGTGATTTCGTGGCAGCGCAAAATGGAAAAGGTGACCACCGGCAAAGAGGAACCCAAATCGGATTCCGATCGTCTTGACGCCATGCGCGAGCAAGGCAAGCGCAACGAAGAGCGGCAAAGTCGCATGACGGGCGGCGGAAATTTAAGCGACCGCGGCGCCAACGGATTCTTGGAGTTTTGGCAGGGCGAGATCGAGGGCAGCAGCACTCCAAAGGAACAAGGGCAGATCACCAAGTTTTTGGATGATGTGAGAACTCGGCTTGTGACTCGATGACATCCGACACCGCGGCGCTTCCCATTCGATTGATGGGCGAGCAATTGATCGAGGCGCTGTCGCGAAATGGGCGCCTGATTGTGACCGCGGAAACGGGCTCCGGAAAAACCACGCAACTGCCGCAGATTTTGGCGGAGCAGGGCGTGAAGGGAACTATTCTTGTGTTGGAGCCACGGCGATTGGCGGCGCGATTGGTGGCGCGTCGCGTGGCCAGCGAAATGGGAACAACGTTGGGCGACGTGGTTGGTTTTCGTACGCGCTTTGAATCCGCGTGGAGCGCCAATACGCGCATTGGGTTTGTGACCGAGGGAATATTTTTGCGCATGGTGCTTGCGGATCCGCAATTGCGCGGCGTGGGCGTTGTGATCGTGGATGAATTTCACGAGCGCTCTTTGCAGGCCGACATGGCCATTTCCGCGGTGGCGCAATTACAGGCAAAACGCGCTGATTTAGCCTTTATTGTCATGAGCGCCACGTTGGATGCAAACGCTCTCGCAACCAGGCTTGCCGCGGAACATGTGCATGCGAGCGGCCGCAACTTTCCAATTGATATTCAATATCGCCGCGAGCCAGCGTGGAAGGACATGCCACAGTTGGCGGCGCAAGAAGCCGTGGAGTTGGCGCGGCGCATGAACGGTGATGTGCTTGTGTTCATGCCAGGCGCGGCCGAAATTGACGCGACCGCGCGCGCGTTGCAAGGGTTGGTTGCCAACAGCGACATCGATGTGCGTCGACTGCATGGATCCATGCCAGCGCAAGAGCAAGATGCCGCGCTTGATCCATCCAAGCGCCGCCGCATTGTGGTGTGCACAAATGTTGCGCAGACTTCAATCACGGTGCCTGGAATTTGCGCCGTGGTGGACTCAGGCTACGCGCGCATTCATCGTTACGACGCCAAGCGCGGTATTCACACGCTTCGTCCCGAGCGCATCAGTCGCGCCGCCGCCGATCAACGCGCGGGTCGCGCGGGTAGAACGCAGGCTGGCTGTTGTGTCCGTCTGTGGAGTGAAATGGACCACGCCAAGCGCGATGCATTTGACGTGCCCGAAATTCAACGCAGTGAGTTGTCCGAGGCCGTCATGCTGGCCGCTGCTTTGGCGGGAAAACACTGTGATTTCAAGTGGATTGAAAGCCCCGGCGCCGACTCGCTCAAGCGCGCGGTGGAAAATCTTCAGGCGCTGGATGCGATCGACAAGTCTGGTGCGTTGACTCAGTGGGGCAAACAAATGAGCCGCATCCCCGCGCCGCCCAGGGTGGCGCGTATGTTGACAGAGGCCGCGCAACGAGGATGTCTGCGCCGCGCCTCACGATGGGCCGCGATATTTTGCGAACGCGACATTGTGCGTGGGGCCACCGCGGCGTCGTTATTGCACGCGCTGCAACAGTTTGATCAGCCCAGCGATATCTTGGCGCGCGAAAGAATTTTGGACGCGTGGCAAGCGCGCAAGTTGCCGCGCTCGATCGAAGTATCAGACGAGGCGATTCGCGAAGTCTCTCGCGCCGCCGAGCGGCTTGAGCAAGCCACGCGCCAAGCGTTGCGATTGCCCGATGCGCCCGACACGGATGACTCGCTGGAAAATATCACCATGTCAATTGTGGCCGGCTACTCGGATCATGTTGTGTGGAAGCCCGATACGCAGCGGCCGCATGTATTGGCGTCGGGTCGCCGCAAAGCGTTGATTGACCGCGACTCCGTGGTGGAGCACGCTGGATTTATGATCGCGCTTCAAGCGCGCGAGAACCCCGGCGATCCAACCGCGCAGTTGCTTTCCATGGTCGCGCCAATTCAGCAAGAATGGCTTGAAAAAGACTGTCCACAGCGATTTGTCACGGCGCATGTGACACGCTGGAATGACACTCTGCGGGCCGTTGAAGAAGCCGAGCAAAAAACATTCGACGAAATCGTGTTGAACACAACCAGTCGTCCACCCAAAGATTTGGCGCAAGCGGGTTCGATTCTTGTTTGCAAGATTCAAGAGGGCGTGTTGGAGTTGCCGTTGTGGAATGACGAGGTCACGCAGTGGATTCAACGCGTTCGTTGCGTGGCTCAATGGTTTCCAGAAAAAAATCTTCTTACGTACGACTCTGGCGATGTGCAGTGCATACAACTTGAGATTGTCAGCGGAGCGGTGCGCGCCAGCGAGTTGCAAACACGCGCTTGTTTGGCCGCGGTGCGTGACGCGCTCTCCTATGAGGATCAACGTTTCGTGGAGCGCATGGCGCCCACCACACTTGCGGTGCCAAGTGGCCGCCCCATTCCCATCACATATGAACTTGGCGCGCCGCCGCGCGCGGCCGGAAAAATTCAATGGTTGTACGGACTCGAAACCACTCCCGCGGTTGGCGGAGGTCGCGCGCCAATCGTTCTGGAAATTCTGGGTCCCAACATGCGCCCGCTACAAGTCACAAGCGACCTTGGTGGATTTTGGAAGACGCTCTATCCGCAGCTGCGCAATGAATTGCGTCGGCGCTATCCAAAACATGAATGGCGCTAGAACATTCACGCCAAAGCGTCATTCCCTACCACACGAGTGAAAATTGATCCAAATTTGATTTCAGTGATTTTTACATAAGTACCTGTAAAACATCGTTTTAAGCACTTTGATTTGAATTGCAGCCTTAAATTTCATACTATCGATCCCATGTCACGCACGACCACAAAAAAGTCCGTTAAACCCGCCCTGAAATCTGTGAAGGCCACGGTTGAAGCCAAGCCCGAAGTGAAGGCGGCGAAACTTCCAGATTTGTCGACGTACCCATTGTGCTTGCGTTGGTTGCATGATCGAACCGACTACGAAAAGATTCGCAATGTTCAATACTCGGACAACGCCTTCAAGTTGGATCGCATGCGCAAGTTGCTTGCGCTGCTGGGCAATCCTCAAGATCAAGTGAAGACCGTGCATGTGGCCGGCACCGTGGGCAAGGGCAGCACCGTGGCCATGATCGCCAGCATCATGCGCGAATGCGGTTACACAGTTGGCGAGTTTGTGAGTCCGCATTTGGTGGACGTGCGTGAGCGCGTTGTTGTGAACGGCAAGCCCATCAGCAAAAATGATTTTGTTGATTTGATACGCAAGGTTGCCAAAGCCACATTGAAGTTGACGGAGCAAGTGACTTTCTTCGAGGTCATGACGGCGATTGGCTTGAAGTATTTCGCCAACGAAGCCGTGGACATCGCGGTGATTGAAGTGGGCCTAGGTGGCCGTCTTGACAGCACCAACGTGATCACTCCGGAGGTGTGTGTGATCACCACGATCGACTTTGATCACTGCAAGTTGCTGGGCAACACATTGCCGCAAATTGCCCGTGAAAAAGCCGGTATTTTTAAGAAGGGCGTCACCGCCTTGGTGTTTGATCCACCAGCCGATGTGGACAAAGTATTCCGCGATGTCGCCAGCAAAGTTGGAGCGGATCTGCGCGTGGTCAACAAGGACATTGAGTTCTCCAGCCGCTTCTGCTCAGATCCGGATCTCGGCCCGCACGCGCGCGTGTGCTTGTACACCAAGACCAGTCGATTGGAACATTTGCCAGTGCCGCTTCCAGGCGAGCACCAGAGTTCCAATTGCGGTCTAGCGCTTTCCGCCGTGGACATTTTAAAGAGCCGAGGATTTGATTGCCCGGAAAATAAAGTCACGCGTGGACTTGGCAATGTCAAAGTGCCTGGCCGCATGGAAGTGATCAGCGAGCGTCCGCGCATTCTTGTGGACGGCGCGCACAATCCCGCGAGCGTGCAAAGTTTGATGAAGTGCGTTGGCGCGCATGTTCCTTACGACAGCATGGTCTGCATCTTTGGTTGCTGCGCTGACAAGGATGTGCCATCGATGCTTGACAAGGTGAATCTTGGCGCGGACAAAGTGATCTTCACGCGCGCAACCACCACGCCACGAGCGGCGTCACCGGAAGATTTGCAAAAAATGTTCGCGGAGCGCAGCGGCAAAATGAGCCAGGTGGCTAAAAATCTGCCTGAAGCCCTAGAAATTGCCACGCGCGCCGTGAGCCGCGAGGATTTGATCGTGGTCACGGGTTCCTTCTACTTGGTGGGCGAGGCGATTAAGCACGTTCAGCAAGATGTGAACCACACACCGCCAACTCCCGCGCGCGCGTTGAAGGACTGACGTATTTCAATGTGAACATGCTTGACTGGCTTTGGCATGTTCGCGCGCCGATCAGCAAGCGCCACGCAATGATTTGCGCATATGGATCCGAGCCGTGAACCGCAAGACTTTGTAGGCTTCGCCATTCATGACCGAGTTGGAAACCCCATTTCGATATGACGCCGCCTTCGCCGATGGAATTGAGCGCAAGTGGCAAGCATGGTGGCAGGAGAGCGGCTCGTTCATCACGCGCAATCCAGGCGACGCCGGCTTTGACGCGTCCAAGCCAAAATTTTATGTGCTCGACATGTTTCCCTATCCGTCGGGCGCGGGCCTGCACGTCGGGCATCCAGTTGGATACATCGGCACCGACATTGCCGCGCGCGCCAAGCGCATGCAAGGCTTCAATGTTCTTCACCCCATGGGTTGGGACGCGTTTGGTTTGCCAGCGGAGCAGTACGCGGTGCAGACCGGTGTGCATCCGCGCTTAACAACAAGCAGCGCCATTGAAACATTTCGCAAGCAGTTGAAGCGCTTTGGTTTTTCATACGACTGGAGCCGTGAGTTTGCCACGATTGACCCCGAATATGTGCGCTTTACCCAATGGATTTGGCTGCAATGTTGGAACGCGTGGTATGACGAGTCGGCGCAGAAGGCGCGGCCAATTTCTCAGTTGATGCAGCAGTTCGAGTCCGGCGCGCGCCGTGTTGAATTGCCCAACAACATCAGCAAGTTGTGGAGTGAGTGCGACGCGAGCGAGCAACGACAGGCGATTGACAACATGCGCCTCACGTATTTGGGCGAGCAACTTGTGAACTGGTGTCCCAAGCTTGGCACCGTGCTTGCCAACGAAGAAGTGATCGATGGCAAGAGCGAGCGCGGCGGATTTCCCGTGATGCGACAGCCACTGAAGCAATGGATGTTTCGCATCACCAAATATGCGCAGCGGTTGCTGAATGATTTGCAGTTGGTTGATTGGCCAGAGAGCACGCGCACGCAGCAAGCGGAATGGATTGGCCGCAGTGAGGGCGCGGAGATTTATTTCTCGGTGCATGTGGGCAATGATGTCGCCGCCATCGCGCCAGAAAAATTGGGCGTGTTCACCACACGGCCCGACACGTTGTTTGGCGCGACATACATGGTCGTCGCGCCAGAACATGCGTTGGTGAAATTCGCCCTTGCGCACGCCAACTCCGCCGCGCAAAAAGAACTCAGCGACTATGTGGCGGCCTCGCGGCGCCGATCTGATATTGACCGTCAATCGCAAAGCAAGACAAAAACAGGGGTATTCACAGGGCTATTTGCAGCGAATCCAGCCACGGGCGCCAGCATTCCAATTTGGACCGCGGACTATGTGCTTCTGAATTACGGAACGGGCGCCATAATGGCGGTGCCCGCGCATGATCCGCGCGACCACGAATTCGCCCAAGCATTCAATCTTCCAATTCGCGTTGTGGTGTTGCCGCCACATGACGCCGGCGAAAATAAAATCGGGTCGCATGCCGGCGCTGCTGAAACTGAAGCCACGTACGTTCAAGATGGCATCGCCACCGCGAGCAGCAACGCCGAAGTTTCGCTTGATGGGTTGACCACGGCCGCGGCAAAGGAAAAAATAATCGCGTGGCTGGAGCAGCGCGGCATTGGAAAGAAGCGCGTCAATTATCGTTTGCGTGATTGGCTCTTCAGTCGCCAGCGTTATTGGGGCGAGCCATTTCCAGTTGTGTTTGCGCCCGACGGATTGCCGTACGCCATTTCAGAAAGCGCGTTGCCGGTTCGTTTGCCCGAACTTGAAGATTTCAAACCCACTGAAAGCGACACGCCGCGGCCATTGCTTGGCAAGGCCGTTGAGTGGATCAACACCACCGCCGGTGCCGCTGGCGTAAGCGCCGACGACTTGCCGCCACAAACGCCCGTGAAGCGCGAGGCCAATACCATGCCAAATTGGGCTGGTTCCTGCTGGTATTACCTGCGATTCTGCGATCCAAAAAATACCGCGCGCTTTGTCAGCACAGAGGCGCAAAAATATTGGATGGGCGATCGCGGCGTGGACCTGTATGTGGGCGGCTCTGAGCATGCCGTGCTGCATTTGTTGTACGCGCGTTTCTGGCACAAGGTGCTTTTTGATTTGGGTCACGTCACCACGCCAGAGCCATTCGCGAAACTTTTTCACCAAGGCATGATCACTAGTTTCGCGTATCAGCGCGCCGATGGTTCACTTGCGCCCGCGGACACCGTCCAAGAAATCAGCGACGGTGTGTTCACGGAAAAATCCACCGGGCAATCCGTGAAGCAAGTGATCGCCAAGATGAGCAAGAGCTTGAAGAACGTGGTGAATCCAGACGATGTGATCGCCAACTTTGGCGCCGACACATTTCGCCTTTATGAAATGTCCATGGGTCCGCTTGAGGCGTCCAAGCCATGGAATACCCGCGACATTGCAGGCAGTTTCCGATTTCTGCAGCGCGCATGGCGTCTTGCGGTGGATGAGCGCACCGGCGAGTTGCTGTTGGCCGCAAAGTGCGACACCGAGCTTGAAAAACTTCTGCACCGCGCCAGCAAAAAAGTGGGTGAGAACATTGAGCGATTGGCATTCAATACCGCTATCGCCACACTGATTGAAGTGGTCAACGCCGCCACGCGAAGCACAACGTTGGCCAGTGCGGCCGACGGCGGCTTGACGCGCGATCAACTGATCCGCTTTGTAAAATTGCTGGCGCCTTTCGCGCCGCACTTCGCCGAGGAAATTTGGCACAAGCTTGGTTGCCCCGAGGCGCTTTCCACCGCGAGTTGGCCAACCGTCGACGCAACGCTGTTAATCGACGATGAAATTGAACTCGCCGTTCAACTGTGCGGAAAAGTGAAGACGCGCTTGCTCGTTCCATCCACCGCGGATGCCAACGCAATAGAAAAGATGGCTTTGGCCGATCCAAAAGTGATTGAAATGCTCGCGGGTAAAACCCCCAAGAAAATTATCGTGGTTCCAGGTCGGCTTGTGAATATTGTGGCGTGAACCGAGGCGGCGTGGCGCGCGCGGATCTTGAACAAAAACGAATCGCCTTGCGCCATTGGCTGCAACACTGCCCGAAAGCACAGGCCACAACGCAAGTATTCTTGCCACCGATTGGCGCAATGAAAGTGGTTAACATTGTCATCCCAAGTCTGGGTCCTCACACTCGCAATCTCACGGAGCAACACCAATGATCATCGCAACAATTTTTGCCAGCGTTCTTGTTTTACAAGCGCAATCCACCGCGCCAATTGCGCCCGCCGCGAAAAATATTCCGCCCATTGCCGCAACTCAAAGCGCCAACATTGGACCAACAGTTGATGTGCCCGCTGATTTAGCGGCGCTTGTGCCTACCGACGCCGTTGCTGTGATTTTTATCCCCAACGCCGCCGCAGCCGAGACGCTGTCCACGCAACTTGACTCCATTGGCGGGCCAATTCGAGGCATGATCCCGTCATCCAAAGCCATTCAGACATTGCTCAAGACAAATATAAAAACCACGCTAGAAATTCCATTGGATCAGCCCGTGCTTTTCTGGGTTGTGATGCCCGTGTTCGATGAGAATGATCCAAACCAAGACGCGATGGGTGGTCCGGACATTCGCTCGTTCGTGGCGATGAAAATTCCTGGCGCAACAAATGAAAATGTGAGATCCAAAACCAAGCGCACCAGTTTGGCGCTGCTACCCAACGACATGGTTGTGGTGGGCGCGCAAAAAACTCCATATGAAGCTCCAGCGGCTGGCGCGGCTACGTGCGCGCTGTTGAAGCAACTTCCAGCCGGCGCGGTGAGCGGGCGACTTGATCTTGCAACAATCATGCGCGAGCAAGGGGACAACTTGCGCATGGGTGCGAGTTTTATTGGCATGGCTTTTTCACAAGGCCAGGTGAACGAACCGGGGGCCACCGCGGAACAGAAGGAAAACGCCCAGATCAAACTGCAAATGGGCAACGCCATGGGCGATCAAGCCACGCAGTTGATCGATTTGTTCGCGGAGCTTAAAGGCGCTTCTTTTTCCCTAGGAACCAACGGAGATCAACTGAATGTTTGGACCGATTGGACTCGCGACGCCGCATGGCCAGCGGGAATGACGCAGCAAGAGTGTGCCGCCGACTTGGCTTTGCTTCCAGCCGGCATGCCAATGTACGCGGGCGTTTCCAAAAGCACTTTAGGAATTGCCATGAACAAGCAAGTTACGTTCGACGACGCCATGATGACCATCGGGAGTACGCCCGAGCAGAAGCAAGCCTGGACTGATTCAATGGAGAAGACGCGCGTCATGTTCAGCATGATCACCGGCGGCGCCGCGATTGGGTTTGGCGACATGCAAGGCAAGCCCGGCTACACAGTTGGATTTCGCGTAAGCGACGCCGCCGCATTTCAAGCAGCTTGGCAATCCATAATGGAAACATTCGCAAAGACCGGTTTGTACAGCGACATCAAATGCGTAAGCGCGGTGGATTCAATCACCACCACGTTGACTCCCAACGCCAAACGCATGAAGCGACTTGCTAGCGCGTTTGGACAGGATTTAACGCAAGAGCAAATTGACGCCATTGATAAAGCCGCCCAACCCATGACCACGGTCATGAACTTCAAGGGCAACAATGTCACCATGGTCTTGACTCCCGACATGGGTACAGAGGCGCTTAAGTACACGGTTGCGCCAACCAACGACATTCGCGGTCAAATCAATACAAATTCATGGGGAAATACAGATTGGTTTGCCACGCTGGATTTGCGCGTGATCGCCGGTCTTATGGCCTCTACAGAAACCAAGGGCTTCACATTGCCCGAAGGTCCAGCGAGCATGTTGTCCATTCGCCAAGGTGTGCAAGGCGGCACGCAGCGCATTTCCATTTCAACCGATTTGAAAAGTTTGGGAACATTAATGGAGCAATATGAAAAAGAATCCATGCGTGTGCGCATGGAGGCGCGCAAGAAAATCAGCGATGCAAAATCCGCCGCGAACAAAGGTGATGCCAAGGATGGCGAGGCCAAACCAGGTGATGCTGGCAAAGATGGCGATGACGACGAAGATGACGACAATGACGATGAGGGCAAGGACGCCGCGCCGGATCAGTCGATGCCAGGCGCGCCGTAAAAATTCAAACGCCCTAAAACGCAGCAAGCCTCGCACGAGGACGAGGCTTGCCAATCATTTTTTCGTTCGGTGAAAGGGTTAACGAACGCTCCGTCTCGGTCCCATTCTTACGCGCACTGGAACTGGCATTGGCTTGGAGCCCAGCACAATTCGGACGAGGCGCGTCAGCAGGGATCGGACGGAATCAAATGACATACTTCATATCTATTCCAAGTAGCGCGCAATGCAAGTGACATATCTGAATTCGTTCCAAATAAGATCAACAACTTTGCCGCAAGATCCCATAAGATGCGCGGCCCACTCTAAGAGAGCTTGAATGGATGTAGAACCAGACGATTTAGAGCCCAACGAGCCCGACAACGACGCCCCAAATGGGTCGCCATGGACGCTTGAAGAAGCATTTCCATCGAGTTGGGTGGTTTTTTGGCCGCATCAAGAGGCGCCCACGCGCGAGGAGATTGGCAGCGCCTTCGCGGCGTGGCTTGGGCGCGATATTGACGCGCAGTCGCCTGAAAACGAAGAGGACAGCGTGTTGTGGGTCATGGCTTTCACCATGGATGGAATTGATGCGCCGGCGGTGGTGTGGGCGGAGTCTGCGATTCCAATTCAAGACGATGAAGGTCTGCAAGCGATCCGTGATTGCAAGTGGGTTGTGCGCATGCAAGTGATCTTGCCTCAGAGTGAGCCGCATGAGGCGTACTTTCGCGTGGTGTCGTTGCTGGCCGGCGCGCTCGGTGATGTCGCTGGAATTTTGGACGCGGTCACTGGTCAATTCTTGCCGCGTGAAACTTTGGAGAACGGATTTCTTTTGCCCGAAGCCAAGCCGCACGAGCGTTGGTTGTGGCGCGTTGGTGGAGTTGGCGTGGCCGGCGAAGAGGCCAATGAAGAACGTCCCACTCTTTTATTCACCACAGGTTTGTGGCGCTGCGGCAGGCCTGAACTTGAGTTGATGGAAATTCCCGCCAAACATGTGCGCGCCGGTTTAATTTTAATCGACGCCATGGCTGGTCTTTTGTTGGAAGGCGACATGCCAGAGGTCGGTGAAAAAGTTGAAGTTGGTCCCGGGCTTGAAGTGTGTTTGCAACCGTGGCAAGAAGTTGCGGCCACCGTGCTTGATGGCGCGCCTGGCTCCAACACATTCCGCGCCGCCGCACGAAGCGAGGAGGGTTTTTCCCCGTTGCTTGGAGTGCGCGCGGTGGTGTGTCATCCAGAACCCGTTGGTGAATTTAAAAAAGTTTGGACGTGGCCCACGCAAGTCATCGCCGCGCTGGAAACTGGGCACGCCGCGTTGTTCGCAACCGAGCACGCTATTGACGCAACAGCATCCCGCGCGCGCCGCCACTTCGATGTTTTCGCGACAGCCTTCGCAAGTTTGCGCCGCAGTGGAGACGCCGCGCATCAGGCTTTGGTTCAAAGCGCATTCCAAGTGCAGGCTCCGCTTGAAGGCGGCATGGATCCAGATCGCGTGGAACAGGCGTGGTTTATTGTGCGCAAGTTTGATGGCGATTCGCTCGACACAGTGTTGCTTGATCAGCCGCATAGCCGCGCGGATTTAAGCGGGGGATCAAGCGTGCGCGTTCCCGTGGCCAACATCACGGACTGGCGTGTTGAGCTTCCCGAAGGTGATTTAAGTTCTGAATTGTGGACGGAATTATTGCCGGCGGTGGATCGCTTGCGCGGCATTTCATAAGCCAACAGTTTCTCACGGGTGCCACGCAAATTGCATGGGCAAACTTGGCATCTCTTTTGACTGCGTTGGAAATCCTTCATAGGTACACTACAAACATGGCCGCATCTAGAAGTCGCAATACCGATTGGCAAAAAAGTTTGCAACAAGTGCTTGAACGACGTGGCGCTTTGGAGTTGGCGGTTGCCCGCCCCGACGGCGCCCCTGAAGATGGCGTGGACATCATGTGGCGCAGTCAATTGATTGGTTTGCATGAAGAAATGATTGAAGTGGAATCACCGCAAGCGCTTGGGCGCACGGTGCAATTGAAAGAAGGCGCGAAGTTGGTCGCGGCGTTTGTGATTGGACAAAATCGATTCGCGTTCCAAACCACCATCTTGCCGGGGCCGGATAAAACTGCGCACACATTGTCGCTTTATTTAGCCAAGCCAGAATCCATCGAGCGCTGTCAGCGACTGAACGATCGATTTGATTTGCAGGGATTGCAACTGCCGCAAGCCACCATGTGGCCGTTGCTTGACCCACGCAGCGTGGGTGTGGCCGAGCGCGCAAATGAGTTGGCATTTGATTCACATACCCGTGGAGAAACTGTGGACGCCGGCGCCACTGGTGGCGTCGACGCGCTTATGCCAACCATGGGACCGTCTATTTCCGGCACGCTTATGAATGTTGGCGGCGGCGGCGTGGGCATTCGCATCTCATCAAGCGAAGCGGGCGCTCTTTCACGCCATCGCATTTTCTGGATTCGTATTGCAATGGGTAACGATAATCCAGTGCCGCTGGTGGCTACTGGAAAACTTGTGCATACGCATATTGATTCCATGCACAACACATACGCCGGAATTGCATTCGATTTTTCCTTCAATCCAGCGCATCAAAAAACAGTCGCCGCCCAGATCGCTCGCTATGTGGAGCGCGTGCAAGCCAAGCAGATTTTGCCCCGCTGATTGTGGAGTTGCCACTTGTGGCTCGTGGCAAATGTTTGCCGGCAACAAAAAGCATTTACGCCAACACACGCATCGCAATTGTTGCTTGCCTATCGGCGTTCATAAGTGAAATTTTTATATATGCGAAGGTTCGGTGCAATGAGTCGCCTGCTCAAGCACACGCAACTTGGCGTGTGTTTCAGCCACTTCTTCCGCGGGCTTTGAATCGCTGGTTATGCCGCAACCCGCGGCGTACGTTAGCGTGAACGCGTTTGCGGCGGTTTGGACCAGGGTGGCGGTGCGAATGGCCACGCTTAATTTCATGGCGCCTGAATCCGCGACATATCCAATAGCGCCGCAATAGGGCCCGCGCGAAAATTTCTCCAACTCGTTGATCACTTGCATGGCGCGTATTTTTGGCGCGCCAGTGATGGACCCCGGCGGAAATGTGGATCCAAGGAGCGCAGCACGGTCGCAACCGGTTGTGAGTTGCCCATGAATTTCCGCCACGCCATGCACCACGGTGCCATGCGTTTCCATGCTTCTTGCCTCATGCACTCGCACCGTTCCGGATTGGCACGCGCGCGCCAAATCATTGCGCATCAAGTCCACGATCATGTGCAATTCAGCCGCGTCTTTTTCGCTGCGAGCCAACTCCTCGCTGCCCACCTCGCTTAAGCGTGTGCCTTTGATGGGGCGGGAAATCACGCGCCCGCGCGCGTCAAGTTCAAGAAAAAGTTCCGGACTCATGCTTGCCAACATTCCCGCCGGAGTTTCAAGCCATGCGCCATAGCGCGCCGCGCTGCGCGTAAGTGCGCAATATGCAAAGGCGCGCGGGCAACCACGCAAAGCGCTATGCCAACGGCGCGCGATATTGGCTTGAAATAAATCTCCGTCGTGAATCAGCGCAATCGTTCGCGCAACGGCTTGGGCATATTGGGCGTCCGAGATTTCCTCTTGAAGCGGATCGCATTCAAATTCCTCAACTGGTTCGGCGTCGCGTAAATGGATTGAATCAACCGCGCCGCCGATGGACCACCATTGTTGACGCTCATGATCAAATACAAACGCTTTGTCACAACGCGCGGCTTGAGCCAACGGCCATTCTTGTGAAGCGTCGCGCAACGTGTTGGTTGCACTCGCCGATTGATCATGATGCGCGCGCGCCGTCGGTTCTAGCACCGCGCCAATTTCATAGGAAAATTGCGTGAACCAACCAGATCCAATTGGCGGCTCATCGGTTTGCGCCGCGACGTTGTGCGGATCATCAACGCTCTTCAGTGATCGAATCCATGCCAACACATCTTGGGCGGACATTCCATCGCGCGCGCGCAATGTTTTCCATTCGCTTGGAACACCAATCAGGCTCACGCGAGACCAGTTTGAATCATCGCCAGACAAAAGGGCCGCTAACGCCATATCAGTTGGCCAACGCCTCAGCACATCCAGTGGTTGCAAATCCCAGTCCAGGCGTTGAGCGGTCGACATGCCATGATGCTAGGCATTTCAAGCCAATTTGATTTGATCGTGCGAAAAAATCCAAAATCAATATCCTTATAGGTTCGCGGCATCGGCCGTATTTATTCGGTTCAACTCACACAAATCAAAGGTTCTTTATGTCGCTTGCCACACCACCACGTTCCAGTTCCCGTGTTCAAAAAAAATCAAGCCGTTCAATCGTCAAAGTAAAAAGCACGATGGTCAAGGCTAAGAATTCGAAGTCCAAGAAAAATTCTGGCGCTTCGAAATCCATCGCCAAAAAATCCTCCGGCGCCAAAGCTGGCAAGTTGATTTATTTCTTCGCGGCCAAGGGCACCGAAGGAAGCGCCGACATGAAGACATTGTTGGGCGGCAAGGGCGCGAACTTGGCGGCCATGTGCTCGATTGGCTTGCCTGTGCCTCCAGGTTTCACCATCACCACCGACGTGTGCAACTTGTATTACGCCAATGGTCGCAAGATGCCGCCAACGCTGTTGAAGGAATTGAAGGCCTATGTTTCGCGCTTGGAAAAATCGGTTGGTAAAAAATTTGGCGACGCGCGCGAGCCATTGCTTGTGTCGGTTCGATCCGGCGCGCGCGACAGCATGCCTGGCATGATGGACACCATTTTGAATTTGGGACTGAATGACAAAACTGTTTTGGCGCTGAAGGAAGCCACCGACAACGGCCGCTTCGCATGGGATTGCTATCGCCGCTTCATCCAGATGTATGGCGACGTGGTGATGGGTGTGCAGAAGCGCAATGAAAATGAGCATGATCCATTTGAAGATGTCATGGCCAAACTCAAGGCGGAGGTTGGCGTTGAGGAGGACACGCATCTCACTGAAACACATTTGCATGAGCTGGTGAAGCGCTTCAAGGCGCTCATTCTTGATCGCACCGGCAAGAAATTTCCCAATGATCCAATGGATCAACTCATTGGCTCCATTGCCGCGGTATTCCGCAGTTGGATGAACGACCGCGCCATTGTGTATCGCGCGAAATATCGAATTCCTGCGCAGTGGGGCACCGCGGTGAATGTGCAAGCCATGGTGTTTGGAAATACTGGCGATGATTCGGGAACTGGTGTCGCGTTCACCCGCGATCCAGCCACGGGTGAGAATGTTTTCTACGGCGAGTACTTGGTGAATGCGCAAGGCGAGGACGTTGTGGCGGGCATTCGCACGCCGCTTCCGGTGGATCAGATGGCGCAAAATAAAAACATGGCGCCAGCCTTCGCGCAACTTGTCAAAGTTCGCAAGACGCTTGAGAAGCGCTTCGGCGATGTGCAAGATTTTGAATTCACCATTGAGCGCAAAAAATTGTGGATGTTGCAAACACGCCGTGGCAAGCGAACCGCGCTGGCCTATGTGCGCATTGTGCATGACATGGTGCGCGAAGGTTTGATGAGCCCCGAGGATGCAATCGCATCCAGCGATCCAGAGGCGATGAATCAATTGTTGCAACCTATTTTCGACCGACACGCCTACGAAGCCGCTCGCACGCAAGGACGTTTCTTGTGCAAGGGTTTGCCAGCGGGTCCAGGCGCGGCCAGTGGTGAAATTGTTTTAACCGCGGGCAAGGCCGAGGAGATGGTGAAAAATGGAAAGCGCGTTGTGTTGGTGCGCGTTGAAACAAGTCCAGAAGATTTGCGCGGCATGATCGCGGCCGATGGAATTCTCACGGCACGCGGTGGCGTCAGCAGTCACGCCGCGCTTGTGGCGCGTCAAATGGGCAAGGTGTGCGTGGTCGGCGCCGGTTCTCTTGAAGTGGATTATCACAAGGGAACAGTTTCTTGCGGCGGCAAAGTGCTGCGCGAGGGTGATTCACTTTCCATCGACGGCACCACTGGCGAAGTCTTCACTGGTTCAATCGACACCGCCGACAGCGAATTGAAGCAAGTCTTGATCGCCAAGACCATGAAGCCCGCCGACAGCGATATTTACCGCTACTACGCGTTCGTGATGAAGTTGGCGGACAAGTATCGACGACTTGGAATTCGCACCAACGCCGACACGCCGGAGCAAACACAGAATGCACTGGCCTTCGGAGCCGAAGGCATTGGCCTGTGCCGCACCGAGCACATGTTCTTTGAAGGCCATCGCATTGACGCCATGCGTGAAATGATTTTGTCGCGCACGGAAGTCGCTCGCCGAGCGGCGCTGGCCAAGTTGTTGCCGTTTCAACGCGGCGACTTTGAGGGAATTTTCCGCGCCCTTGATGGCGCACCCGCGTGCATTCGATTGCTTGATCCACCGTTGCATGAGTTTTTGCCAAATGATTCCGCAACGCAACAGGCGCTTGCCAAAAAACTTGGCGTCACAGCGGAGCAAGTTGCCGCGCGCGTGCATGAACTGCACGAGTTCAATCCCATGCTTGGTTTCCGCGGTTGCCGCCTAGGCACCGTGTATCCCGAGATCAGCGAAATGCAAGTGCGCTCCATCTTTGAGGCGGCGGCGCAAGTGCAATCCGAAGGCATCAAGGTTCGCCCTGAGATCATGATTCCACTGGTTGGTTTCGCCAAGGAGTTGGAAATTCAAGTTGAGCTCACGCACCGCGTTGCCAAGGAAGTCATGGCCGCCACCAAGCAGAAGTTGCAATACATGGTTGGAACCATGATTGAAATTCCGCGTGGCGCGCTCACGGCTGACAAGATCGCGCAGACCGCGGAGTTTTTCTCATTCGGCACCAACGATCTCACGCAAACATGCCTGGGCATGAGCCGCGACGACTCAGGAAGTTTCCTGCCGAAATATTCTGAACTGGAGATCATCGCTGAGAATCCATTCGCTTCGATCGATGTCGCGGGCGTTGGCCAACTTGTCCGCACCGCGGTGCAACTTGGCCGTGAAGCTCGACCCGATATCAAGCTGGGAATTTGCGGCGAGCATGGTGGCGATCCAGCCAGCATCGCGTTCTTCCATGATGCCGGCTTGGCCTATGTCAGTTGCTCGCCGTTTCGTGTTCCCGTTGCAAGGCTCGCCGCCGCGCGCGCCGCAATCTTGGATCCCAATCGTGCGAAGTCTTCCAAGGCCAAGCGCAAGTGAGATTGGCCAAAGGTGTTTGTCTTGCGATCGCATGCGCGCTGATTTCATGTCAAGACAGCGCGTATGCGCCGTGGCCGCGTGAAATTGTTCCAGGCACGGTGCGTCGCTATCCATGTAAGCGCACGGAAACGCCGCCAGAGTTGGATGGAATGTTGAATGAGCAGTCTTGGCAAACGGCGCCGTGGAGCGAGCCATTTGTGGATATTGAAGGCGGGGACAAACCCACGCCGCGTTACACGACAAGGATGAAAATGTTGTGGGACAACGACAATCTCTATATCGCCGCCGATCTAGAGGAGCCCGATCTTTGGGGCACATATGACAAGCATGACATGGTGGTTTTTCATGAGCACGACTTCGAGGTCTTCATCGATCCCGATGGCAACAAGGAGTCGTACTACGAACTTGAATTCAACGTGATCGGCACCATCTTTGATTTATATCTTGACCGCGAATATCGCCTTGGTGGAACCGCGCATCACGAATGGAATTGCGATGGAATCAAAGGCGCGATCACCAAGTTGGGCAGCGCGAACAATTCCACGGACACCGACACAGGTTGGCAGATCGAAATTCAAATTCCATTTCGTTCTTTGCGTCCGCCAAGCACAGTAAAAGATGACGGACCGGAAAATATTCGCAATGGGGACACGCCCGCGATTGGCGAGCAGTGGCGCATGAATTTTTCCCGCGTGGAATGGCAACTTGAAAAAGTTGGAACTGGTTATGTCAAAAAGCCAGGAACCCAGGCTGACAATTGGGTCTGGACCCCGCAATGGGCGCTGGACATGCACCGATTGGATCACTGGGGGCAAGTTCTATTTACCAAGTAATTCCCTGGTTTTAGACGATTTTTTGCTGCTGCCAGCATAATTTTTGCGCAAAATTTCACAAAGAATGCAGCCGCAAAGCGTGGTTGTGCGGATAGACCCACTCGCAAAGGATTTTTCATGTCAAACCCAAAACCATACATGTCATCGGATTCATTCTCCTTGGGCCACTCGCCGCAAGATCAACGCTTGCTGCTTGAACACTTGGAGGTGATTCCAGATCCAGACAATTTATTTCATCAAGTATTGCAGCAGGCATTGTCCGCCGCGCAAATGACGGGCATGCGTCGTTCGCATCAACTTATGTTGGCACAACCAAAAAATGAAATCGTGGTTCATTTTCCCGTGCTCATGGACGATGGACAACATCGTCTCTTCACCGGCTATCGCATTCAGCACAACAACGCGCTTGGTCCATACAAGGGCGGTCTTCGATTTCATCCGCATGTGACGCTGGAACAAATGAAGGGGTTGGCCATGGTCATGACGCTCAAGTGCAGCCTTATGCGCCTTCCATTTGGCGGCGCCAAAGGCGGCGTGCGATGCAATCCGCGCGAGTTGAGCTCGGATGAATTGATGCGGGTCACGCGTCGATTTTGTTCGGCGATCAGCAATCAAATTGGTCCCGACTACGACATTCCTGGACCAGGTGTGGGAACCGACGCGCAAGTCATGGCTTGGTTCGCCGACACGTTCGCGCAAACCACTCCAGAGCATGGTCGACAAGATGTCACTCGCGCCGTCACTGGAAAGCCAATTGAACTTGGCGGTTGTCCAGGTCGCGATCGCGCCAGCGCCATGGGCATGGTCATGGTGCTTGAGGAATTGCTTCCAGATTTTGATTTGTCTTTGGAGGGACTGCGTTTCAGCGTGCTTGGATTTGGAAAAGTTGGAAGCTGGACTTCGCGCATTTTGCAGGAACGCGGCGCCTTATTGGTGGCGGTCATGGATGACACGGGCGCTTTGCGCAATGACCGTGGTATAGACGCCGAAGATTTGGCCCGACATGTGCAAGCGCATGGCGGAGTGCTTGGATTTACCGAGGCGGCGGCGGTTTCGCGGGCTGATTTTTTCAGCGCGCCGGTTGACGTGTTCATTCCCGCAGCGCTAGAGCGCATGCTTGACGCGGAAGCCGCGTCGCTGATCACCGCGCGCGTGGTGGCTGAAGCCGCGAGCCTGCCAACCACTCCTGAAGGCGACGAAATTTTTCTTCAACGGGGCATCGAAGTGTTGCCAAGTATTTTGTGCAACGCTGGCGGACTTGTGGCCAGTTACTTTGAATGGACTATGAACAAGGGCTCGCAAATTTGGACCACCACCGAAGTGGAGGAGAGATTGAGCCAGCAAATGATTTTGGCCGCGCGGCGTGTGCGCTTGGCGCGGCATAGATTTGAATGCGATCTGCGCACTGCGGCGTTGTGCGCCGCCATTGAAAATATTGGCCGCGTGCATGAGTTGCGCGGCGTATTTCCATAAGCCGCGATCATGGGAGGCTTTGGTTCGCGCGCCACAACGCGGCTTCAGCCCGCAATGCTTGCTTCAATGAATTCATCCGCGAAGTTCATGAACCACCAAAGCTGCGAGCGCGGCCGCGGAGGGATGGTCAATAGCGCTCGGCTTCCACATGATTCCAAGTCCGCTTCCATCGGCATATTTTGGAATGATGTGAAAGTGCACATGCGGCACTTCTTGATGGGCGAGCGCGCCATTATTTTGCAGCACGTTGTACGCAGTTGCGCCAGTTATTTTTAAAATTGCGCCGGCCACCAAGGGCAGAGCCGCCCCCAACGCCATGGCGCTTTCCGCGGAAAGTTGATGTAAATAAGCCGTTTCTTGCTTGGGAACCACCAGCGCGTGACCAGGCGAAAGTGGATTGACATCCAAGAACGCAATCACCAAGTCGTCTTCAAAAAGTTTGTGGCAGGGAATTTCGCCGCGGATGATGCGGGTAAATATGCTGGCCATGTTTGGCAGCGTACCATCGCAACCATGCCAGCCGCGCATAAAAACAAAGTCGCCTCGCAACGCATCAACAGCAAGACCGTCGGCGCCAAGTTGCCCAATGGCGCGGCGCTTCGAGCGATTTTGACGGGCTTTCTAGATGAAGATCTTGGCATCCCGGGCGATGTGACAAGCAACGCCATGATCGCCGCGGGCCGCGTGGCCACGGCTTTGGTTGTGGCTCGAACCGATGGAGTGCTCGCGGGCGCGCCGCTTGTGAAGGCGCTTGCCAACATTGTGAATCCCTCGCTGCGGGTTCGTGGTTTCCTTCGCGATGGAGATCAATTTCACAAAGGACAACAACTTTTTCGCATTCACGGATCGCTGCGCGGCATTCTGCTGCTTGAAAGAACCTTGTTGAATATTCTTGGGCGTCTTTGTGGCGTGGCAACCTTGACCAACGCATTTGCAAGCCGCGTGAAAGTCACCAAGGCCAAAGTGAGAGACACTCGCAAGACCACGCCCGGCTTGCGCGCGTTGGAAAAATATGCGGTGCGTTGCGGCGGTGGCGTGTCGCATCGCGCCGGATTGTTCGACGCGTTCCTTGCCAAGGACAATCATGTGGCGGGCTTGAATCCACACGACATGGCCATGCAAATTCAAAGCGCGGCGCAAACTGCGCGCCGCAAGCACAAGCTAAAGTTCGTCATGGTGGAGGTGGACAATCTGAGTCAATTGGCGGCTTTGCTGCGATTTTCTGCCGCAGAAGTGGACGCCATACTGTTGGACAATATGTCCTTGCCAATGCTGCGCAAGTCCGTCGCCCTGCGCGATCAAATTGCGCCACGCGTGCAACTCGAAGCCAGTGGCGGCGTGACGCTGCGTACCGTGGCCGCGATCGCAAAGACTGGAGTTGATTTTGTCAGTGTTGGCGCCATCACGCATTCCGCTCCGCAAATTGATTTAGCGCTGGACATGCAATCCCAAATTCCAAAGCGGGCGCGCCGATGAGCGCGTCGCATAAAAACTCTTTCGCCAATGCCCACACGTCAATGAGCGCGCATCACCTGAACTCCAATCCCCCAACCCCACTTGATCGTTGGAGCGAGTCGATTCAATCCACTCTTGCTGGACTCACGCATTTCAATTCCACCTTGGTGAGCGATGAAACTTCAAGCACGCAAGACGCCGCGGCAACAAGCGCGTTGGGTTGCGTGGTGACAACTGGTCGGCAAATTGCCGGTCGAGGCCGGCTTGGAAATCTGTGGGCTGACACAGGTGATCAAGGACTCGCCGCCACATTCGTGGTCACGTCGCAGACGCCTGACCGATTGGCAATGGCCGCGGCCGTGGCCACTGCGTCAACGCTTCGCGACATGGTGAGTCATGATGTCGCGGCGCGAATTGGCGTGAAGTGGCCCAATGATATTGTGGTTGCCCGAGCCGGCGCGGCGCCGCAAAAAATCGCGGGCATATTGATTGAAAGCAAAGACGATCGCTCGCTGATCGGAATTGGAATCAATGTCGCGCAATCAAGTTTCGCGCCGGAGATCGCGCAGCGCGCCATCAGTCTGCTTCAACTGGGGCATGACTGCGATCGTCTGGCGGTGTTGCTGCAGTTGATTCAACATCTTGACCGCCAACTTTCCGCATCCAATAGGGTGATGGAGGAGGACTACCAAACGCTGGATCGCACTGCGGGACTGCGATTGAAATTTCGCACACCACAAGGAGTTGTGGAAGGAGTTGTTCTGCGATGCGATCCTGCCATTGGGTTGTTGGTGCAGACATCACAGGGGGTAAAAACTTTGCCAGCCGCCACTACCCGTGTTGAGCCGTAACACTTATTCTGTCGACAATAAACACACGACCATGTCCGCCGCACTCTCCATTCTTGTTCTTGCCTTCTGCGCCCAAGCTGATGCTTCGCAGGCAGGCGCGTTGGTGCCGATTGAGCAAGGCGTGGCTGATCGTTCCGCCACCGCGACTTCTTTGAAAGTTCAGCCAGTTGAATTAAGTCAATCGACCAACTTTCAAAAGTTGTTCGGAGTGGCGGGGCGCCCCGATCTATTTGTGCGATCCCAAGGCGGCCTCTACGCGGTGTTTGATCAAGGTTCATATCGAACTGTGAATGGCACCACATATATTCAGTGGCCAGCGGGAACAACGTTTCATATTGGGCAGCCAAATTTCGTAGCCATTAAAAGTGGCGGAATCCGTGGCGGGCAAAGTGGCGCCAATCCACCGCCGGGAATCGTGTTGCAACAAAAATCTTCGCAGGGGCCAGATCTGCGAATTGGCGATGCTCCTGTGGAAGGTTTGATCAAAGTCGCGCCAATTCAGGAACGCGTGTTGAACGAGGCCGCGTCCAACAAAACGCCGGCGCAAGTGCCCCTGAAGGATGTTGGATTTGGCCATAATATTGTTGAGGCGACATCTCCGGCAATCGTTGCGCCAGTGAATGCAATTCCAGCGGCAACTCCAAAAAATAAACCCACGGCCGAGCCCAATGAATCCCCCAAGGATGCCACGGCTTCGCCGCCACCAAAATCATGATGCGCAAAAAAATGCGCGTGTTTGAGGCGCTCTCATTTGTTTATTTGGGATTCGTCACCGTCGCATCAGCGCAGATTTCCGTCGCCATGGAACATCCCGCCGCGGTGCGTGGCGGCGTGCTCGCCATTCCACTGCAGCGACAATCCGCCAGCGATGCGTGGCCAGCGCGATTGGAGATTCAACCAAGTGGCGGCGGGCCAGTGTTTGACGGAGTGGTCGCTTGGATTGGCGCGAAGCAAATTCCGCTTTCGCGAACATGGACTCAATCGCAGGAGCAACTTGATATTCGTCCCATCGCCAACGCGCCTACGGAAACTGATCCAGAAAAATCTGGCGCGGTTGTGTTGTTGGCCAAATCGCCGCGGGATATATCCGGCGCGCTTCGCGTGGCAAACTCCAATGTCGATCCAACGTGGCTTGAACTTGCGGAGGTGGAGCCTGATCCTGCGAAGTTGCCGTTGAGTCTTCAAGCGCCGTACGCATTGCCTGATCCAACCGCGCCAAGCGAATGGTTTCGTTGGTGGTTGTTGGCCGATCAAGCGGATCGAAAGCCGCCGCCACCGGCGGGGGATGAAATTCAGCGACTGTTCGCGTTGCACCGCGCGCAATTATGGCAAGCGGGAATTGAGCGCATGGAACGGCAAAGTCCAGGCGTTGCCGCTGAAATTCGCGAACGACTCACAGCGGTGTGCGTGGAGACCGGAGCGAATAAGCCGGATAGCGCGCGGGCCAGTTGGATCGCCAACGCGGATTCCTTGGCCGCGCTTTTATCCAATTTGATTTCAGCGGATCGCACCGATGAGCAAGCCATGCAATCGTCACTCACTTTGATCCGCGGCATTTCGCCGGTCACAATTTGGCCGGAGGCGGATGATGGCCGTGGAATTCGATTCGCCGCATGCAACGCCTCGCCCGAGGAGATCGTGGTTCAATTCGCATGGGTTGAAGCGCCAAGTCTGGCGTCGTTGGCCATGCTTCTGCCCGCCAACGGTGTCGCGCATATCACCATCGATCGTCCCGCGGAATTATTGCACGATCCCATCACTGGAGAACCAAGTCCAACTGTCGGTTCTTTATTGCTCACATGGCAAGGCAATTCAATTCGTCTCAGTGTGGCGCCCGAGAAAAATATACTTCGGCCGCCTGGGTATTCGTTCGGATTATTTCTTCCAACTCTTTCATTGGCCGATGCGCAGACTGGAAAAATTCAACCCGTGCCCGCCGCATGGAGCACCACCGCAAGTGTGCGGCGCAAGTTTGGGCATTGGGAAATATTCGCCGAATGTTTACGGCAAGACGTTCGCTTGGAAGATGAATTGGATTTCAGAATCGGTGACAGCGATCGGCAGATGGCGCGCATTCGTGTTGGCGAGGCTGGAGTGCGCAATGTGGATTCAACAAGTTCCGGCGCCGCGCCCGAGGTTCGCACGGATTCATTCGTGGATCGTTGGCGTTGCGTGGTGGAAATTCCCGAGGAATGGTTGCCCGCTGACGCCAATGGCCGCCCTTTGGTGATTGGTATTTCCAGATTCACAAATGGACCGGAGTCGCGCCAAACCGCGATCGCCGCCGCCACTCCGTGGAGCGTGGGGCCGCCGCTGATTCTGCTAGAGGCTTCAAAGTGGATCGATCCTCCGGTGAAGCGCGTGATCACGTCACCATGAATCTCTATACTCGACCGATGGCTGTCGAGAACAAAATGCGCGTTGTCGCGCTTCTCAATCAGAAGGGCGGTGTTGGAAAAACCACCACCACTGTCAATCTTGGCGCCGCGTTCGCCGCCAGTGGCTTGCGCACTTTGCTGATTGATCTTGATCCGCAATCCAATCTCAGTTTGCACTTTGGCGTGGAGGCATCCAATGATGAGCCGCGTCCAAGCAGCACAAGTTTGTTCGCCAATCCGCCATTGCCGATTGAACAATGCATGACCCAAGCGCGTGAAAATCTTTGGTTCATACCCGCCGATCAAGAGTTGGCCCTTGCTGAGGGTCAACAAGATGCGCAACACGTTTTGGCCAACGCTTTGGAATTAGTGAGGGATAAATTCGATGTTGTCTTGCTTGATTGTCCTCCAGGACTTGGGGTGCTGAGCGTGAACGCGCTCACCGCGGCGGACGAGGTGATTGTTCCAATGCAGGCGCAATATCTGGCGCTGCGTGGCTTGGAAAAATTATTGCAAACCGTTTCAGATATCACCGCGGGACTGAATCCCAAGTTGCGTTGCACTGGCGTGGTGTTGTGCATGCATGAGAGCCAGTCCAGCCATGGTCGCGCCGTGGTGGAGGAAATTCGCCAGCACTTTGAAAGTTGCCGCGACAGCGATGTGCCTTGGAAAGAGTGTCGAGTGCTTACGCCGCCCATTCGCCGCAACATCAAGTTGGCCGAGGCGCCATCATTTGGTCAAACTATTTTTGATTACGACCCCAAGTGCGCCGGCGCGGACGACTACCGTGGCGTTGCCAATAGTTTGTTGGCCATGTGGAATGCAAATTCATCCGTCCAATCCGCGCAAGATTCATCGGCATCTCCAGCATGAAGATCGCGATTCTTGGTGCGGGCCTTGCGGGTTTAACAGCGGCGCGCACATTGCAGCGCGCTGGACAAAGTTTCACCATGTTTGAAAGTTCAGACCGCGTGGGCGGACGCGTGGCCACGGACATTATTGACGGATATCAAATTGACCGTGGATTTCAAGTGTATTTGCCCGCATATCCAGAGGCGGGGGCGTGGCTTGACTTGGACGCGTTGCGCCTGCAACCACTCGCTTCGCAAGCGCGGTTGTTCACGGGTACAAAATGGATTGGCATGGGGCATCCACTGCTTTGTCCCAGCGCGGCGCTCTCTGGATTTTTTCATGGACTGATCACGCCATCCACCGCGATGGGTTTGTTGCCGCTGGCCATGGCCGCGTTGCGTGGCAAGCAACCATCGCAACCCATGAGCCAAGGGATCACGGCATCCGCATGGATGCGTGACCACGGAATCGCCAAGCGCTTTCAGGAAAAATTCGCGCGCGCATTTTTTGGCGGCGTCTTTTTAGATCGCTCGCTTGAAACAGATTCCGCAATGCTGGACTTCACGCTTTCCATGTTCATCCGTGGCGGTGCCGCGGTTCCGCAGTTGGGTATGCGGGAAATACCAATGCAACTTGCGCGAACTATTCCTGTTGAACACATCCGATTGAGCTGCCCAGTGGCCGCGGTCACTCCCATATCAACCGGTTTGCGCGTGCAACCAGTGGTAGGTTTGGTTGAGCATTTTGACGCCGTGATAGTGGCAATGGATCACAGCGCCGCGGCCAAGTTGCTGCCCAACATTTCGCCGCCTTCGTGGCGCGGCACAACGCAATTTTCATTCACAACTCCAAGAGATCAACTTCCAGAATTACTGCGCGAACCTGTTTTGCATTTGGACGCCACGGGTAAGGGACCAATCAATCATTTGATGTGCATGTCATCGGCGTCAAGCGATTACGCGCCGCATGGCATGGCCTTGATCAGCGCGAATTGTGTTGATGTTTCGCTTTCAAGCGCGGGACTTGGCAACCTTGAGCAAATCGTGCGCGCGCAGTTGAGAAAGTGGTTTGGCCCAAGCGTTCACGCATGGAAACTTTTGCGCGCGCAAGATATTGCCCACGCGCTTCCCCGCCAAACTCCCAAAGATTTCGCCGCGCGTCCTCAAGCAACACAAGGCAACGGGCTCTTTGTGGCGGGCGATTACGTGAGCGAGGGATCCATCGACAGCGCTATGCGCTCGGGGCGGCTGGCGGCGGAGTTGGCTCTGCGGTTTGCCGAACAATCACCGTCGCCTCACTCATCGATGGATTCAGTTGCCCGGCCCTAAAATTTAATTCAACTTCGCGGTTGCCCTTGCGAAACACAAGATCACCTTTGGTTGGCTGCACATTTCGCTTGATGACTTTCCATCCTTGATCTTGAAATAAGGCAACGGATTCGTTGGTGAATACAACCACGTCAGAGATCGGTCCACGAAAAGTAAATTTTCCACCGTCAAGCGTGCCGCCGCGCTGGTCAATGTTGCTGCTGTGGCGGCTTTCCATTTCTGGTGGCGCCGGAATATCGCTTTCCAAAATCATGGGGGGACCCGAACTGCATCCAGTCGCAAGCGTTGTCCAAGCCACCAATAGAATCATTGCAGTAAGAATTCGTTTCATGTCGATAGCCAAGGATACAGTCGCCAACTTCAAAGGGTATGGATCATGTCGTTTGAAAAGCACGCACGAACCGTCTCCTTATTGACTTTGGTCAGTCGATTTTCTGGTCTCGCTCGCGACGCCGCGCAAAGCCGCGTGTTCGGCTCAGGGCCAATTATGGACGCGTTCTTTATCGCGTTTCAACTGCCCAATTTATTTCGCCGACTCTTTGGCGAGGGCGCGCTCAGTGCGTCGTTCACTCCGGTGTACGCCAAACTTCAGCAAGATAACCCGCAAAAATCTCGATTATTTGCGTCAGTCACAATTGCTTTGCTCGCAGTTGTGTTGGCCGTGCTCACTCTTGTGGGCGAAGTCGTTGTGGTTTCGTTGCCTATCTTTTTTCCCAAGGAAGAACTTGCTTATCAATTAATGGCGACCATGTTGCCGTACATGCCGCTGATTTGCGTGGTGGCGCTCATGGGCAGCATCTTGAATGTGCACGGCAAATTTGCCGTGGCCTCGGCGAGTCCAATTATTTTAAACGCGGCCATTATCGCGGCCTCGATTGGCGTGTCGTACATGCATGGTGGCTTGGAGCACGCGCGCCATATTCAAATTGTCGCGTGGAGCGTGCTTGTGGCGGGCTTGTTGCAATTGGCATGGATGATGTGGAGCATGCGTGGCTATGGCGTTCGCTTGTCGCTGCAATGGCATGGTTGCCGCGACTCGTTACGAACCATGCTGACAACCATGTTGCCCATGATGCTGGGGTTGGGCGTATTTCAAATCAACACATTCGTCGACAGTGTGATCGCGAGTTACCCCACCCTAGTTGGTCCAACCATTTTGGGAATGCAATTTCCTTTGATAGAGGGCTCCAACGCCGCCATGAATTACGCCACGCGCCTGTATGAATTTCCACTGGGTGTGTTTGGTATCGCCATTGCCACCGCGATTTTCCCCACGCTTTCGCGACAAGCATCCAAGCCATCATTGTTCGCCCACACATTGCGCCGCGGTATTCGACTGGCGTTGTTCATAGGACTTCCCGCCAGCGCTGGATTGATTGTGGTGCGAACACACTTGACTGCGGTCGTTTTTCAAGGCGGAAAATTCTCCGCGGACGACACCATTCGCGTGGCCACAATCTTGCTTGGTTTTGCGCCAGCCGTGGCCGCTTTCAGCGTTATGCAAACCATGACGCGCGCATTTTACGCATTAGGCGACACCGCCACGCCAACTCGCATTTCAATTTGGATGGTGTGCTTCAACTTCATTTTGAATTGCACTTTGATTTGGACTCCACTGAATACTTCAGGGCTGGCGTGGAGCACAACTATTTGCGCATTCATTCAAGCGGCAATTTTAATGTATCTGCTTCATGGCCGCGTCAATAATCTCTTTGACATTCATACGCGCATGGCCAGTGTGAAGATATTGGCCGCAACACTTCTGATGACCGCGGTCATCATGGCGATCGCTTTCGTGCTTCCGGCTGGCATCCGCGCGATCGAGCTTGTGCTTCCGATGGGGACGACGTGGGGACAATCACTTGTGCAACTATTGGTCCTCACTTTTTCCGGCGTGATATGCATGTTCGCGCTTGCCAGATGGTGGCATATGCCCGAATGGAAGTGGACTTTGGGGCATATTGACGAGGATATTCAAGCCATTGATGCCGGACCTTAAATAAGCCATAAAGCGCAGAAAAAAGGCATTTTTTGGCACACGGATCAATTCATGTGCGGTAATAGGCTTTGGCTCATTCGTCCGGGGGAGATGAATCATCTACACACCGAATGTGCTGACTGCGTCCACGGTGGGCGCAGTCTTTTTTTTGCTTCATCGTCACACAATCCAATGCCGTGCCTCGTATGTGAAGTGCAAGATGATGACAATGAAAGGGATTGAGCATCGATCTTGCCCATTTATGAGGAAGGGTCGCCTGCCCTCGAAGTAACGCGACGGAGAGAGAGTGAAAAGGAAAGTAGTTCGCGAGCGCTGGGAATCGCTCGTCAAAAGAAAGACCTCGGATCGCAGGAGGGTGCGACCCGAGGTCTTTTTTACAATCAGAAAAGATGAGTGAAGCTTAATGCGACGGAGCCAAGCCTTCGCTATTGGTTACTGGCGGCGTTGGAGTAACTTGATCCATGTTCAGAATGGGTTGCATGGTCATCGGATCTCGCAGTGGCAAATGCTTCACATTGCCGCCAAGCAAATCATCCATCTTGGCGCGGCCCGTGCTGTCGCCAGGGCCCACGGTGTTCCAATCGCCCACAACCAACAGAACCATTTGATTTGGATCGACATACTTTTGCGCCACGCGTTGCAAGTCCGCAGCTGTGACCGCATTTACTTGTTGGCGGAATGTCTTCCAATAGTCCTTTGGTCGATTGGTCCACTCGTCACCAACAAACACGCCAAGCATGGCAGGCTTGCTTTCAAATGTTCTGGGAAATGTCTCAATAAACTGACGCTTGGCAGTTTCCAATTCCTCGGCGGTCACGGGTTGGTTGCGCACTTTGTCCATTTCTTCAAGCACAATCTTTGCCGCAAGCGCCACGGTTGGATTCTTGCTTTCATAACTGGCCGCGAACACGCCGGGGTAGTACACCTTGGCAGCAAGACGGCTTCCTGCGGAGTACGCCAATCCCTCATTGCTGCGCACTTGTTGCATGATGCGGCTTGTGAAACCACCGCCACCAAGAATGTCGTTCAGTAGCAAGTAGGGGATGTAGTCAGGATCATCGCGCGTGATGGAGCGCATGCCAATGCGAACCTTGCCTTGTGGAATATCTTTTTGCACGTGGTAAATGCCGGGAACAATTGTGGTGGTCGGAGCTGGTGGATCCGGCATTACTTCGCCGCGGGGCCAGCCATCAAATGCCGCGTTGAGTTTGGCAAGCATGGCTTTGGGTTCAAAGTCACCGCTGACTGCGATGATGACATTGGCTGGATTGAAAATGCGTGTTTGAAACGCGCGCATCTTCTCTGGCGTGATCGCTTTCAAGCTTGCCTCAGTCGCGTCCAACGACTCAAAGTGGTCGCTGCCGTACATCAAACGGTTCCACTCGCGGCCCATGATGGATCCCGCGTCATCGTTGCGTTGCTTCATGCCTTCGAGAGCTTGGCCACGATTGGTTTCCAATCGCGCCGCGTCAAAGCCTGGATTGCGCAACATGTCCACGAACAACTTCAGACTTTCATCAAAGTTGCTCGACAAACAATTCATGCTGGCGCTACTTGTGGTGTCGCCGCAACTTGCGGACATTTGCGTGGCAAGAAAATCAATCGCCTCGTCAAATTCCGCGGGTTTCATAGTGGTTGTTCCACCTTCACGAATCATTCGGCCGGTCATTCCCGCAAGTCCAACCATGTCCTTGGGTTCAAGATAGTTGCCGCCCTTGAAGGTCATGCTTAATGAGATCAGTGGAAATTCTTTACTCGGCGCCATGTACACGGCGGTTCCATCTTTCATTGTTGAGCGAAACTTCGCGGCTTCCGGTGGTTCAAATGTGAGCGGGCCAAAGACAATTTCTTCTGGGCGCTTGGGCACGCTTGTTGCCGCGGTTGCGCTTTGAGTGGCGGGAGTTGCCGTAGGCGCGCTCTGAGAAGACGCCTTCGACGTGGTTTGTTGCGCCGCGAAAAGTGGCAAAGCGATTGAGGCCAGCACGAGTGTTGCGATTGTTGTTTTCATTGTGTTTTTTCCGTTGAAGAAATGAGATGCATTCAGTTTGAAATAATTCATTGACCACCACTCTTTGGCGCGGTTGCGTTTGGAGCGGCAGGTGTTGCGGTGGGGGAACTCTTTGACGCAGCCTTCGCGGCAACGGGTTTCGCCGCCGCCGGTGCGGGAGCAGGCGCAGCCGCAGGAGCTTCCGCGGGCGCGGCGCCACCACTCGCCTCAAGTTCCGCAATTCTTCCTTGCATTTTCTTCTTCATGTAATCAAACATGGGTTTCATTTGCGGTGGAACTTGCGCGCTTTGCGCTTCCATTCCTACTAGACCTTCACGAAGTTCCGCAGGATCAGTGGTCTGCATCAATTGCGCCGCCATTTGCTTGGCGCGGGCGCGCATTGGCGCTGGCAATGCCGCCAAATCTGGATCTTCGCCCGCAGGAGCCGCGCCAACCTTGCGCTTGTAAGTGGCAACGCTGCGATTGCTCGCATCAAAGTAGGTTTTAGCCACGCGCTGAATATCAGCGGCGGTCACGGCCTGCAATTTCGTTGGCATTGAATTGATTTCCTGCCAGCCCAATGAATTTTCCGCGAAGGCCAATTGCACCAATAGCGAAAAATTACTTTGCAAACGACGATAGCTGTCCGCCGCCACTCCATTTTTCACTTTTTGCAATTCACGCTCTGGAACCAACTCATCCTGCAACTTCTTCAGCTCGCCATACCACGCTTGCTCAAGTTGCTCTGGCGTGGAGTCGCCTTTGGTTTCCGCGCCAAAAGAAAATGCGCCGGCGTATTTACGACCGTCGTAATTGGCGCGCGCGCTCGAAGCAATGCTGCTGCCCTCGATCATGGTCTTGTACAAACGACCAGTGCGACCGTTGAGAATCTCGCTCATCATGTCAAGCGCGTAGCCATCCTTGTGGCCAAGCGCCACGGTGTGATAGCGCACATCCACTTCGGGTTGGAAATCTCCCTCGGCGTTCATGCGTTGCTCCGCCATTTGCTTGGTCTCTAGAGTGACCACTTGCGGCGGCTTCACTTTGCCTGTCTCAAGTCGGCCAAAGTATTGCTCAATCTGCGCCTTCACATCGGCGGGTTTGAAATCACCAACAATGATGCCCACCAAATTATTGGGGCGGTAGTAAGTGTTCCAATATTCCATGGCCCCGTCCATGGTGTAACTATTCAAGTCACTGGTCCAACCAATCACCGGCCAGGAGTACCCGCTTGAAATCCAGAACATGGCTTCAAACTGCTCTTGAAAGCGGCCAGTTGGCGTGCTTTCGGTGCGCAGTCTGCGCTCCTCATGCACCACGTCGCGCTCTGAATAAAATTCGCGGAACACGCTGTCCATCAAGCGGTCGCTTTCCATCCACGCCCACAATTCAAATTTATTCGATGGCACATTGATAAAGTAAAATGTGAGATCGTTGCTGGTGAAGGCGTTCATGCCGCTGCCGCCGGCCTTGGTGTAGACCTGGTCAAATTCGTCCTTCACAATGCTGGCTTGCGCGGTTTGCTCAAGTTCCAACTTGGAGATTTGCTTTTGAATGTCATCGGCTTGCCCCTTGCCGGCGTCGGTCTTTGGAACCGCTGCCAAGTCCTTCTTCAATTTGGAAATGGCATCGGCCCAAGTTCGGCCTTGTTGCTGGTCCATGGACTTCTTCAATTGCGCGCGCAAGTCCTTCAATTCCGGCGTGTCGTTGTCTGGATTCCACGGATCATTAATTTCGCCCTTGAAAAACCGGGTGTACTGCGTGGTCCACGCCATCTGATTAATTTGATTGCGCAGCGCCTTCTGTTGCGCGCGGTACTCGGCGTCCTTCTGTGGATCGAGCGTGCCAATGGTGTTGGTTCCCTTGAACATCATGTGCTCAAAGAAGTGGCTGATGCCAGTGATGCCAGGTCGCTCATTCACCGAGCCGACTTTGGCGAGCCAGCCAGCAGCGATCACGTTGGGTTGATCGGTGCGCGGAATTAAAAGAAATTTCATGCCGTTTGCAAGAGTGAATTCTTGCACATCCACTTGTTGGGCCGAAGCGGTTGCGGCGGCGACTAGAAGTGACGCAAGAACGAGTAGTTGTCTCATGAAATTCTCCTGAATGAACGTAATTGAATGTTGGAAAATACCGAAGCGCCGAAATTGGCGGATTTGGATGATATACGGACTTTCAACTTGCCAAATTGCAATTTCCTGCAAAAGATTCTTGGACACTTGCGGTTGCGGGGGTATCCTTATCACATGTTAAAGACCCAAATGATGGTGGTGATATGTATCGTTCTTGGATGGGCTGCTTCGGCGTCCGCCCAACTTCGAGTAATGCATTACAACATCGCTGGATATCAAGGTGATGATGCGGCTCTCAAAGACGTTCTTGCGGCCATGCATGCCGACAACAAAATGGGTTGGGCGCAACCGGTTGATATTTTTCTTTTCAACGAAGTTAACAACACAGCTTGGCCAAAAATTATCGCCGCGGTCAACGCATCGGCGCCAGCTGGCGTGACATACACCGCTGGAACATATACCTCAGCGAGTGGAGAAACTTCCGCCTCTGGCGCGCAAGCAATGTTTTATCGTTCCGACACGTTGACAGAAATCACAAGTGGCCACGCGGATATTTTTTCGGGCGCAAGCCGCTACTGTGATCGTTGGCAAATGCAAATCAAGGGTTACACATCTGCCTTGTCAAAGTTTTATGTGTACGGCGCGCATTTGAAAGCCAGCACGGGTAGCGCCAATGAGGAGACTCGCCGCACAGGCATGGTGGCCATTCGCGCCAACGCCGACGCTCTGGGTGTTGGCGTTCCAATCATCTATACAGGTGATTTTAATTTTTACAACAACACTGAAACTGGATATATCGCTCTAACCGCCGCGGGTAATGGTAAAGGCGTTGATCCTTATGGAAATGGAAATTGGACTGGCAGTTCGAATTCATGGAAGCAAACACAAGCTCCGATGATTGTCGGGTACAACGGAATGGTTGGCGGCGGTTTGAATGATCGATTTGATTTCATTGTTCCAAGTCTTGGCGCAGCCGATGGCAAAGGTATTTCCGCAATGACCAGCACCATGCGCGTGCCTGGCAACGACGGCAACCACTACAACATTGACATCAACGCTGGAAATAACACGTATTACCCCACGGAAATCGCTCGTTCCAATCTCTTGGCGGACAACTTGGGCATGGCCAGCGACCACGTTGCGCAACTCATGGAGTTTCAAGTGCCAGCCAAAATGTCGGCGTCGCTTGTCAGCGCGCCAACACGAGTGATTAAGGGCGCCCTTGCTTCAATAGAAGTGAAAGTGCAAAATGTCGCGCCGTATTTTTCAAGCACAGGTGTTGATCCATTGGTGTTCGCCGTGGCATGCACCGGCAGTGTCAGTGGAACCGCAACCGGAACCGCGCCACTTTTGCCAAGTTCAATCAGCAAATTTGTCACGCTCACCACCTCGGTTGTTGGAACTGTCACTGGCTCAGTGAATGTGACAAGCACAAACGAGGGGGTGGAAAGTCCATCCATCGCGTTGCCAGTTTCCGCGCAAGTGATTCGCGCCAGCAATCCAACACTCAATTCAATCACGGATGTGGACAGCGTGAGTTTGTCATTGAATACTCAGCCCAACCTTGGCGCCGTCACTGTGGATGCGGGCGTGCGTAATTATTTGTACGACGCCAACCAAGCCAAGCTTGATGTTGATAGTGTTTCGTTTACGGGAACAGCCGCAAGCCGCATGTCATTGACGTCAGGTCTGGGCGCGGGCTTGACCACAGGCACGCGCACGCTTCGGTTTGCCTTCAATAGCAATGGAGTGGCCGCTGGAACGTATGCCGCTGTTGCGACCGTGATCACAAGCGACGAGGATCTTCTTGGCGCGACAAATCGTCCTGTCATCGTCAATCTCAGCGTGGTTGTTGGCTCGGGCGTGTTCGGCGATATCAGCGGCGATGGTTCTGTGAATAGCAGTGATTTGGGCTTCGTACTTTCGGATTACGGCGATTGTATTGCTGGCGCTCCCTGTATCTCCGACCTGAATGGCGACAATGTTGTCGATTCAGCGGATGTTGGTTTGGTGCTTGGCGCATTCAACTAAGCGGCCGTTATTTTTTTGGGCGCGCAATTCGCCTAAACCATATCTAAATACAAACCAAATATTTTTCTGACCAAACCTAAATGGAAAGGGTTGTTTTCTGATGCACAATAATCTGACGTTCATACATAAACGAATTTCATCGCCATCAAAAGGAAACAATATGCAAGACGTAAAGAAGTCGTTCGACAATGTAATCGCCCTTTCTTTGTCGGCAATGTTTGCAAGTCAAGTGATGGCGGGGGGGCTGATTTTGAACGAGTACAACGGGGTTGGCTCCACCAAGTTTCTCACGGAAGTGATTGGTGATGTTGACAAGGGTGTTGATTCATATTTCGGTCGCGTGCTTGGCAATGGTGGCAACTGGATTGAATTGATTGTCACGCTAGATCATCTCGATGTCCGCGGCTGGAAATTGCTATGGGCCGAAAGCTTGAATACGGCCACCAACGGAACAGATCTTTGGTATGGCAACGGCGCGGTTGAGCAAGGAATTATCACGTTCTCCAACAACGCCGCTTGGAGCGATTTGCGCGCGGGAACAATCATCACAGTCTGTGAGTTCGACGCCTCAAATCCCGCTGGCGCCAAAAATGATGACTTCACATTTGATCCATGCAACGGTGATTGGTGGATCAATGCCCACACTTTCAACAATCCAACCTATTTCACCACCACCACCAACAAAACCCTTGATGTTCCCGGTAATTTCAGCACGGGGAACAACGCTTGGTTGATGGAAATCCGAGACGCCGCCAACACAGTGGTTACTCCGGCCTGCGGCGAAGGCGGACCCATCTGGGGAGGAAGCGGCGTGAGTAGCACAGAGATTGGCAAACTCGAAGCGCAACCCACCGCCGACATCACCAACGCCTCGTATGACGACGGCGACAATTCTTCATTTGGTTCACCAAACTCTTGGAAGGATGCGATCTTTGTCACGTGCAAAGTACATCAGGATTTGGCCACATTGCGCGCTCCGGCGCTTGCCGACTGCGCCTCATGCACGTCAATGTTTTTAAATGAATACAACGCGGTGACGTCCGCTGGATATTTAAACGGCGGCACCTTTGAAGTGGACGCCGATGGAGGCGCATCCGCGGACACGCACTTTGGCCGCGTGCTTGGCAACGGCGGCAACTGGATGGAGTTTGTGGTGGTGATTGATTGCCTAGATCTTCGCGGCTGGACATTGGCGTGGGAACAAGTTGTTGTTGGCGGCACTTCTGGAACGATCACATTTGGACAATCAAACGCTCTGTCCTGCATTCCATCCGGCACCATCATCACAATCATCGAGAACAACGCAAGCAATGGCGGCGCTGACACGGATTTGTCCGTGGACATTGCAGGCGGAGATCGTTGGATGAATATCGTGAGTGACGATTCATCGATTATTGCGACAACCACCAGCACCAAAATAGGCGCTGGATTTGGCTCTTTTTCAACAAGTAATGACGAATTTGCGGTATCCATCAAAAACGCCAGCGGCGCAATTGTTGCCGGTCCATTTGGCGAAGGCTCGGTGGGATATTTCCTTGGCAGTGTTGGCACGGACGATGTGTGCCGCCTAGAAGAAGATCCCTCGACTCACATTTCGTCAGTCAGTGACTTTGATGACACCGCGCGCTTCAGCACATTTGGCGCGCCAAATCAATGGGCGAATTGTCCCGATGATGCAACGGTGATCTCGCAGAATTTCTCCGCGCTAGGCGAGGGCGTGTGTCGGGTTTGGGATCCAGGGGATTTTGATCAAAGCGGAGGCGTGGACAGCGCCGACATCGGAACATTGCTTGGATCTTTTGGGCAGTGCCCGCAATCGGGACCGTGCCCCACGGATTTAAATCAAGACGGTGTCACCGACTCGGCTGATCTTGGATCTCTTCTGAGTTCAATCAACTGATGCACGCGCAACACCCAATTCAAATTACACCGCGGCGTCAACAGCGTGCGGCATTCACATTGATCGAATTGCTGATCGTTGTCGCCATCATCGCGTTGTTGCTGGGCTTGCTTATTCCAACGGTGAACCACGTGCGAACGCGCGCCAAGGAAATGGTGAGCCAAAACAACATGAAGCAATGGGGCGTTGGGTTTGTCAACTTCGCCACTGAACGCAAGAGCATGCTGCCATGGGAAGGCGAGAAAGACGCCAATCAAATGCCGCGAAATTTGGCTGATCGCCAGCGTTGGTGGGCAAATGTGGTTCCGCCATATGTCGATCAACCGGCGTACGCGGACATGGCTTCGTTGGATGGCGCGATTCCAGTGCCACCGAGTGGTGGTTCAATTTTTATTGATCCATCCGCGCAAACTCCTTCGGGATTTAGCAGCGGTCAGAGCGTGTTCACGGGTTGGACTATTCCAAATTCAAAGGCCAAATTTTTCTTTTGCTATGTGCCAAACTCAAATTTAAACAACACCATCGAGGCGCAGATGGATGCGCTTCCGCCAACGGACGAGCGCAGCACCGCGAAAAAATTTGATCCTAAAACAACGGCCGTCACTTCCGATTGGATCGACGCTCGGCGCATGCGTTTGAGCCGCATGAAAAAACCCGCGCTTACGGCGGTGCTGATGGAGATGCGCACAACTCCAGAAGAGCTCAACGGAGCTGGCAAGAAAGATGGAAAGGCGCCTGAGTTTTGGCATCCGTATTACGGCGAGGCGCTCAATCGCCACCGTGGTGATTGGCAACGATTCTCCGCGCGGCACAGAAATGGCGGACACTTTCTGTATGGCGACGGTCACGTGGACTGGTACGAGAATCTGGTGGCCTGCACGCCCGCGGGCGGCAGCGAGCCATCAAAAGAAAAAAACGTGGACTTCAATCGGGCTGATTTGATTTGGGATCCGCTGGGTCCTTCATACAAGGATTGATTCCAAGAGCAAGCAAAATCTTTATTGCGGGGGAATTGCAGCCGCAATTATGCTGGCTTTGAATGCTGTAATTCAAAGCAATTTGCTCGAAATCAGTGAAAGGCCGAGGTGGGATTTGAACCCACGAATCACGGATTTGCAATCCGTTCCCTTAGGCCACTTGGGTACTCGGCCGAGACCGTATCCTTGCACCGAACGCCTGTCGCGTCAACGCAATGAGCACTTTAATTTGCAAATCTTTTGGAATCATTTTAGGAGCGGCGATTTTTTCGCAAGCCCTGATGCCCCATGCGCAAGCGCAAGCCATAAAGCCCGCCACCGCGCCGCCACAACAGGCGCAAACTTTCGCGCCGCAATCGGTTTCGCCAGTGGCGACGCCTGTTGTTGCGCCAACCGCGGCGCCACCAATCGCGGCAACTTCCACGATCGCGACTCAAGCTAGCACGTTGAAAATTACGCAACGTCCGCCGTTGTTGCCCGAAGGTGCGTTCCTTACTCAAGTCCCTGGAGCTCTTGAGCCAAGCGAAGGCGATCGTGGTTGGGTGTTTCGATTTAGGGATTCATTTCAAGGCGAACCAGATCGCGTGGTTCAACTGCTTCCGTCGATCACGTTGGCGGACATGATTCGCAATCGATCAATGGCGCCTTCGGGAGCGATTTCTAAATTTCTACTCACAGGCCGCGTGACTTTGTATCACGGCGAGAATTTTGTCATGCCACTTTTCGCCACCACCCTGAGTGAATTTCCAGCGCGTCAATCAAGGCCAACGATGGCGCCGCCTGGAGCGTGGTATGGCTCCAGCGAAGCGGTGGCTCTGGCGCAAAGCAACAATCAATCGGCGAATGAGGCCAGCCAAAATCAAACGCGGGCCATGGTGCGCCGCGCGTTTCTTTCAATCGCATCTCCATTGTCGCCCGAGGCGTTGGCGGCGGAGCAATCTCAAAAACAAAAAATGATCGGCGGCATTTCCGCTCAGGACATTGAGCAGGAACTTGTGGCGCGCGTGGGTGACATTCAACGCTCCATGGACGCCGCGCGCTTGCCCGCGCTGAATCCCGACGCGCCCAATGACATGAAATGGTTGCAGCCTGGCAGGCGCTTGCAAGATCGACTTGGCACCGTGATGCGCGATCCGGTGAATGGTGTTTGGCGGTTTGTGTTCGAATCCAGTCGCGGTCGAGTGGGGGAGCGCGAGGCGGAGTTGCTGCCATGCAAGTTGACCGAATCGATTGCCAAGCAAGCGCAGTCTCTCGGCGGTCTGAATTCCGGCGTTATTTCAGGGGAAATCACCTTGTTTGAGGGGCGGTCCTATTTGCTACCAACAGCATTCGGCCCTTTGCGCGCCGGAAAATTGTTGACGCGATAAAAATAATTCAAGACGCGCGTTTTTTTATTTTGAAAAAGTCTTGCTACCCTCAATCGCCTATGGCATATCCAGCAGTCACCATCAACACGGAACTTGGCGACATTGAAGTTGAGCTTTGGAACGACGTGGCACCCGCGCATGCGGAGAATTTTCTCAAGCTCGCTAAAAAAAGTTTTTATGATGGACTTATTTTTCACCGCGTCATTTCTGGATTTGTGATTCAAGGGGGTTGCCCCAAAGGCGATGGAACCGGTGGCCCGGGTTGGCAAGTCAAGGCCGAGTTCAACAAGAAAAAACATATGCCCGGCACATTGAGCATGGCCCGCAGCGCGCATCCTGACAGCGCCGGCAGCCAATTTTTTGTGTGCCTTACGCGCGAGCAATGTCAGCACTTGGACAATCAATACACGGCGTTTGGTCAAGTCATCAAGGGCATGGATGTTGTGCAAATGATCGCGGCTTTGGAAGTTGATGCACGCTCGGGTCGACCACTGAAACCAATCAGCATGAAGCGCGTTATCTCATCTGCGGCGATTTAATTGGGCTTGAAATGTTCGCCAATCCAGGCCTGATGCGCTGATCGCGCCTATTTTCTCCGCGCGCGCGCGCGGGCGCGGGAACAATCTCAACGTATTGAATCTTCGGCGCGCTCCTGGGGCGACCCGTGGTCGCATCGGCGATATTCGCTTGGGCTATTTTTTGCAGCGCATCACGTCCCGACACCACGAATCCGAACGTGCAATATTGATCATCCAATCGGGCGGTTCCTTCGCGTGACAGCGCGAAATAAAACTGGCTGCCAGCGGAATTTGGATCATCGCCGCGCGCCATTCCAACCACGCCTAAATCATGCGGCAAATCGCTTGGTTCCAACGCCAAGTTCCAGCCGGGTCCGCCGTCACCAGTGCCCGTTGGATCACCGCCTTGAATCACAAATGGTTGACCATCGCGGTTCATTGGAACAATGCGGTGGAAAATAGTGTTGTTGTAAAAACCTTGATCGGCGAGCGTGACAAAGTTTCGCACCGTGGCTGGCGCCGCGTCCGGCGCCAACGCGATTCGAATCGGACCGGCGTCCGTCATCACAATTGCGTCAACATCAATTTCCGTGCGAAAGCCGCTTAAAACAATTGGCTCCGATGCGATCCATTGCGCGGAAGCCGCGACCACTTCTTGATCGGCGGGATTGAGCAGTCGGTCGCCCCAACCAACCACGCGCGTGTAGGGTTCGTTGGAATCCTTGCGAAACCCACGCATGGTCCGCACCGATGGTGGAGGTCGCAGCGGTTCCAAAACAATCGGCGCGCCTATGGGTTTTGCATCCTCAAAAAGTTGTATCCACACAGCTTTGGACAAATCCTCAATTGTTGGAATCATGGAGCGTATGTCAACGATGCCGGGAGTGACGCCAAGATCGCCCAAAGATTTTCCTTTGGTGTCCAACACTTCAATCGTGAGTCTGCCGTGGGTCGATGGTGCAAGCACTCGAACCTCAACGGGTTCTTGAGCGCGGTGAAATCTGCGCGCGCATTCCAGCGACGCGGATTGTGCGAGTGTGCTTCGCTCCATATTGGAATTTTGTTTGTCGATCGCGTCCACGCTTGAGGATGCCGCGATAATTTGTCCGCCCTCATCTACTTTGGGCGGAACAATAGTTTGCGCGAAAGTTTCCGAATCTGAAATCGCTGGTGTTTCAGCCAAGTTGGTTTGATCGGCGCTTTGACAAGACGCTAAACCGCAAATCATCGCCAAGGCGCAATATCCCAGCGTTTTGCAGCGGCGGACGCCCAAACGCGTTGATTCTTTGCAAGCCAAATGATCGCTTTGTTCAGGCATGACGATTCCACTTTATAGTGTCCTGATGCAGAGTGCCATTGCCCAAACTCGGTTGATTGTTGGACTGGAGATTCATGTGGAGCTGTGCACGCGCAGCAAAATGTTCACGCGCGCGCCCAATCCGGCCCATGTGGACTTTGATGGCTCCGATCCCAACTCGCTTGTGGACCCGTTGGTGGCCGCGCTTCCAGGAACATTGCCCGTGATGAACCGCGCCGCGGTGGAAATGTCCGCGCGCGTTGGCATGGCGCTTGGTTGTCTCATCGCAAATCAATGTCGATGGGATAGAAAAAATTATTTTTATCCCGATCTTCCAAAGGGTTATCAAATCAGCCAGTACGACCAGCCTTTGTGTGGCGAAGGAAAGTTTGAATTGCCCATGGACGATGGCTCGACAAAGACCATTGGAATTATTCGCGCGCACTTGGAGGAGGACACCGGCAAGCTTGGTCACGAGCTTCCAGGTGGCCGCCATTACGATGGAAGTTTGGTGGACTTGAATCGCGCGGGCACGCCGCTGCTCGAAATTGTCACGGCGCCAGACTTTGCCAGCGCGGCTGAAGTGGTGGCATTTGCCCAGAATCTGCGGGTTTTGTGCCGCTTTCTTGGCGTGACCGAGGGCGTGATGCAGAAGGGGCACATGCGTTTCGAACCCAACATCAATGTTGAGATCACGCTGCAAGATGGCACAATCGTGCGCACGCCCATTGTGGAGGTGAAAAACTTGAACTCATTCAAGGCCGTGAAGGGCGCGATTGAATATGAGTTTGTGCGCCAAGTGGACGCGTGGAAGCAAGATGGTCGCGTGATGGGCCGCGGCATGAAAGCAACTCGTGGATGGCTTGATGAAAAATTGGAGACGGTGTTGCAGCGCGAAAAAGAGGACGCGCATGATTATCGATATTTTCCAGATCCCGATCTTGTTCCTGTGCAAATGGACGCGGCGTGGCTGCAAGAAATTCGCGCCTCGCTTACGGAGCAACCGCTGAGTCGCCAGCGCCGCTATCAACACGAGTGGGGCTTGTTGCCCGTTGACGCGGAGAACTTGGTGGCCGAGCGCGACGACTGTTTCTATTTTGAGAAGTGCGTGGCCGCCGCGGGCGCAACGGCGGCGGCGGGATTTGCGGTTGGAAAATTATTGCTCAACGCGGGCTCCAAGCGCGCCAATGAAAAGAAATGCCTGATCCACCAACTCGGCGCAACGCCGGCGCAAGTGGCGGAACTTGTGAAATTGCGCGAAGCCAATGATGTTGGACCGCAAGCCGCCGATCAATTATTTGGATTCATGTGTGATTCGGATGACACGGTTTTGGCGTTGGCGCAAACGCACGGACTTCTTCAAGTGCGCGATGACTCCGCGCTTGATGCATGGGTTGAGGAGGCAATTCTTGCGCAGCCGCAAGCAGCCATTGATGTTGCCGCGGGTAAGGACGCCGCGACCGGCCGCTTGGTGGGCCACGTTATGAAGCTTTCCAAGGGCAAGGCAGATGCCAAGAGCATCAATGAACGTTTGATCAAGCGACTGAGAAAATAAATATGAACGTTCAAGCAAGCACGCATAATTCCAAACTCAACTACAACAAATTGCGCGGCAATCACGGCGCGCGTTATCAACGGAGCGCGACATGAACGAGCCAAATCTAGAGCCTGGTGAAGTGGTCGTCACGCATGAAGCCATCGCGCGTCGGCTGCCCGTGCTTGCCGCGGAAATCGCCGCGTCGCTTGGCGGCAATGTGGACGGTCTTGTGATCATGCCAGTGCTCACTGGCGCGTTGGTGTTTGCAGCTGATCTCATTCGTTGCATCCCAAATCGCTTGCGCATTGATCTCATCACAGCTCGCAGTTACGGCGCGGGCACGCACAGTCAAGGTCCAAAGCTTGAGGGCGGCGTTCCCGAGGGCGTGAAGGGGCGCCATGTTTTGATTGTGGATGACATTCTTGACAGCGGACGCACCATTCAGTTTTTGCGCAAAAGTGTGCTGGAAAGCGGCGCTTTAAGTGTGCGCGCCTGCGTGTTGTTGCGCAAGCAATTGCCCGAAGCGTTGGAGACGCCTTGCGAATTTGTGGGGTTTGAAGTGCCGGATTTATTCGTTGCGGGATACGGTCTTGATTGCGATGGTTGGTTTCGAAATCTTCCAGATGTGGTGGCGCTGCGTCCATGTGGACAAACTCAAAACCTCGTGCGCTAATTTTATTTCGCTTGCAGTTGCGCCCACGGTTCACCCGCGCGCGGTGAAGGCAAGCGTTCGCCCAACGCGCGCATGAATTCCGCGTCTTCCTTGGACAACGTCGTTGGCGGCTCAATGCGCACAACGGCGTAGAAATCCCCAACGCCTTGCGCGCCCTGAATGCCCTTGGCTTTCAAGCGAAGTTTGCGGCCGCTTGGGGTTCCCGCCTCAATGCGAATTTCCGCGGAGCCTTGCAAAAGCGGAACGGAAACTTTCGCGCCCAACGTTGCTTCAACAATAGAAATTGGAACGTCAAGAAGAATGTCAAGTTCGTCGCGGCGAAACCACGGATGCGACGCCACCTTCACGGACAAAACCAAATCGCCGTTGGGGCCGCCGCCCGCGCCCGCGCCGCCCTTGCCACGCACGCGCAATTGTCCGTCGGAAGAAATGCCTGGCGGAATGCGCACGTCAAGCACAATCGCACCGTTTGGTCCTTGCAAATCGATGTGATGCATTCCGCCCAACGCGGCGGTCATAAATCCAACTTGAATTGTGGAGGTTAAATCCTCGCCGGGTTGCGGACCGCGCGCGCGCTTGCCACGACCGCGTCCGCCACCGCCCATGAAATTTCCAAAGATGGATTCAAGCGTTTCGGCGTCGGCGCCGCCGTAGCCGCCGCCAGAATTTCCGCCACCCATGCTGGATTGCGATTCACCTGCGTGACCAAAGCGATCGTATTTGGCGCGCTTATCCGCGTCGGAAAGAATGTCGTAGGCGTCCTGCGTTTCTTTAAACATGGCCGCGGCGTTTGCAGCCTTGTTTAAATCAGGATGATATTTTCGCGCCAACTTGCGGTGCGCGCTGCGAATTTGATCCGCGGTCGCGTCGCGCGCCACCCCAAGAATTTCGTAGTAATCGCGCGCCATGCGTCACTCCGCGGTTTCGGCTTTGCGAAATAAACTGTACAGCGCATCGGCGCTGAGAGCTGAATATAATTTTTCTCGGAAATCCGGATTGGTCATCAAGCGGCTCACCCGACCAAGCGCTTGGATATGTTCGGACACGGCTTCGGGCGGACTCACCAACAGCACCACTAAGCGGACTGGCTTCTTATCGATCGAGTCGTACTCCATGGGCTGCGCTGGCTTGCCGATCGCCATGGCAATACGCTTCACCGAGGAACTTTTCCCGTGGGGTAATGCAAGGCCTTCGCCAATACCCGTGGAGCGTTGCGCCTCGCGCTGCCAAACAATTTGCTTCACTGCTTCAGCGTCGGCCACCGCGCCCGACGCCGCGAGGGCATCGACCAACTCGCTGATCACGCCACGCTTGTCGTGGGCAACCAAAGGAACTTTGACGCAATCAATATTTAATACTTCAAGAACATTCATAGGAAATTCTGGCGATTTGGTGAATGCTACCAAGAGCATGCCTTATTCGGTCATCAATTATCCGTGATTTGTGAAGATTGCCGCGAATGCCCCATCCTGCCACATGGTGGGGGTTTCACCAGGCAATCCTTGGGGAATATTGCGCTCGCTGCGGCGCATTGGCATTTTGATCCGCTGCGAAATCCAAGTTGCCATGCGCTCATTTTCCTCTTGCTCAAGACTGCATGTGGCGTACAGCAGCGTTGCATTTTCGGCCAACAGCGGTCGATGGTCGTCCACGATTTTTCGCTGAAGCACAATCAGGCGATCCATCATCTTCAAATCAAATCGATATTTCGCCTCCGGCCTTCGCGCGAACACGCCACTGTTGGAGCAAGGCACATCAAGCACAAGCACGTCGGCTTTGCCAAACCACTTTCCAATGTCTTGCGGAGTGGCCACTTGAATGTTGTTCAGTCCAGCCAGGCTGGCGCGCCGAGCCGCGTCGGTAAGCGACGCGCGCCTGTCCGCATCTGGTTCGCTGGCGATGATTTGCGCGCCGGGATATTTCGCCGCCAGTTGCAATGTCTTTGTGCCTCGGCCAGCGCATGCGTCAATAATAATTTTGGGAGCCGACACTTCCAAAAGTGAAACTGCAAGCGCGCTACCAACATCTTGCACGCGAGCCAGTGGATATTTTTCCAGCGCCGCCAGAAGCGCCACGTGCGAGCCATTCCAAATACGCGCGCCCGGAGCGCCGTGCGCCGCGGTTTCAGGCTCATCGGCTGGAAGTCCGTACAGAACAAGCGGCGGATCCGTGAGTCCGTGAAAGCAAATTCGCCGCGCGTCTTTCACGCTCATTCGATTGGTCCAGCGCAAAACCACATCTAGCGGATGGCTTGATTGTTGCGACAGGCGCTCGGGCGCGGAACTAGCGAACACATCCTCCGACAAACTCCAAGCGCCGCCATCTTCAAGAGGCAGGTGGTAGCGCTCTGGAGTTGGAAATTTCGCAAAGGCCTGCGCGGATAATTTCTCCACGCGCAGTGCCGCGATCTTGCGCAAAATAGCGTTCACCATTCCGCCAGCGCCCACGCGCACGGCGGTCTTGGCCCACTCCACAGTTTCATCTAGCACCGCGTGGTCGGGCACGCGGTCCATTAAAAGCAATTGCGCCGCGCCACCCAGCAACGCCGCTTGCATTCCAGGTTGAATGGTGTGCCAAGGTCGATCCAGCAACGGCGCGATCACCGCTTGCAGCGTGAGCCAACGTCGAACAACTTGCAATTCAATGGTGCGCCCAAGCGCGCGATCGCGTGGCTCAATGGCGCTGTCTTGAGCGGCATCAACTTGAAAGTCAAAGCGCGGCCACTCTCGCGCGCACAATGCAATGCGTTCATATGCGGCGGCGCGTCCGGGATTCAACGCTTGGACCGCAATCGTTGCGCGGCCTTTGCAAGAGCGGGGGCGTCCTCAGTTTTTTCCCACGTGAATGTGCCCTTGCCGCCTTCGCCAGGCTTACGACCAAAGTGGCCGTGCGCCGCGGTTGGCGTGTAGATGGGCTTGAGCAAATCCAAATGTTTGATGATGCCCGCTGGAGTCAGATCAAAGAAACCCTGAACCAACTTGGACAATTGCGCGTCGGCAATTTCGCCGGTGCCTTGCGTGTCAATGTGCACGCTCACTGGTTCCGCAACGCCAATCGCGTATGAAAGTTGAACTTCACACACTTTCGCCAACTTCGCCGCGACAATATTCTTGGCCATGTGGCGCGCCATGTACGCCGCGCTGCGATCCACTTTGCTCGGATCCTTGCCACTGAAAGCTCCGCCACCGTGCCGACCGCGGCCACCATATGTGTCCACGATAATTTTTCGGCCAGTCAAGCCGCAATCACCGTGTGGACCGCCAATTTCAAAGCGGCCTGTTGGATTTACAAACACGCGAATGTTGTTGTTCCACCATCGTCCAAGCGACGGCTTGATAATGTGTTGAATCACTTCTTGCTTGAGTCGATCTTGCTTCTCGTTCCACATGGGCGCGTGTTGCGTGGACAGAACCACGGTGTCAATGCGCGTTGGAATGAGCCCGTCGTATTCAACGGTGACTTGGCTCTTGGCATCGGGGCGCAAGCCTTCAATCCCGCACTTCTCGCGGATATTCGCTTGGCGGCGCACGAGATCATGCGCCATTTGAATTGGCAGCGGCATCAGTTCCGCGGTTTCGTTGCATGCAAATCCAAACATCATTCCTTGGTCGCCGGCGCCTTGCGCCTTTTTCTTTTTGCTCTTGGATTGCTTGGTGTTCACGCCGCGCGCGATGTCGGGACTTTGCTTTCCAAGCGCAACGCTCACGCCACAACTGCGTCCATCAAATCCTTTGTCGGCGTCGTCGTAGCCGGCCTTGAGCACGGTGCTGCGCACAACGCCCGGAATATCAACCCAACCAGTCGTGGTCACTTCACCGGCGATCACGCACAGCCCAGTGGTCACCAATGTTTCACAAGCCACGCGGCTCTTGGGATCTTGCGCCAGCATGGCGTCCAAGATGGCGTCGGAAATTTGGTCAGCCAGTTTGTCCGGGTGGCCCATTGACACTGACTCGCTTGTGAAAAGATGCTTTGATGACATTCCGGTTTCCTTATTGAAGGTGTTGTGAGAAGTGTTGTTAAAAGTGTTTCAAATTACAGTGCGAATGAAGCGGACTATGGTAGCGAGCCCTTTGATTCCTGTGGCGTCCTACACTATCCGTCGGAGAACCCAATGAATATTCCAATGCAACTCTCGCGAATTTTCATTCGTGAAATGACGGACATGCAAATCATTGAACTTTCGGAAGTGGGCGGTACGCGCGCGTTTCCAATTGTGATTGGTTTGCCCGAGGCGTTCGCCATCGAGCGACGCCTGAAAGGCATTGAAATTTCACGGCCGCAGACCCACGATTTGCTGGCCAACACCATCGAGTCGCTTGGCGGCGAGTTGCGCCGCATTGAAATCACCAATCTGGACAACGGAACTTTTTTTGCCCGGTTGATCGTGTCCAGGGGCGAGCACGAGATTGAAATTGACTCGCGTCCATCCGACGCCATCGCGCTTGGAATTGCAAAGAGCGTTCCAATTTTGGTGGCCGAGGAAGTGCTGGAAGCCGCCAGTGCCCAAGCCGCGGCTGGAATGAATCCAGTGCCAGAGATCAGCGCCGATATGGAAGATGAAGACGACGATCAAGAAGATGAAGACGAGAATTTGTGAGTGACAACGCAAACTGACCGCGCCATTTCTTGGGTTGTGTTTGATCTTGGCGGAGTGATCGTTCGCATTCACCACTCTTGGCAGCAGGCCGCAACGGTTGCGGGAGTGCATGGCGTGAATCATTCCGCGCATGATCCCACGCGGCATCGCGCGGAGGATTTTGGAAAACTTGTTTCTGAACATCAGCGTGGCGTTCTTTCGCATGATGGTTTTTGCGAAGGCGTGAGTCAGTTGACCGCCAGTCTTGTGAGCGCTCGCGATGTGGCGCGCATTCACGATTCCGTAATTGTTGGCGCTTATGAAGGCGCGGAGCAACTGTTGCTGGATTTGAAACAGCGCGGCGTATTTACGGCATGTCTTTCCAACACCAATCAGCGGCACTGGGAATTGATGGGATCCATCGCGGCTTTCGCGGCAATTCAGCATCGCCACGCCTCGCACTTGTTTCAATTGGAGAAGCCAAATCAAGCCATTTTTCAGGCATTCGAGCGCGCCACCCAAGCGCGTGCCGCGGACATTCTTTACTTTGACGACATTGCGGAAAATGTCGACGCAGCCACACAAGCGGGTTGGCGCGCGATACAGATTGATCCGCATTGTGAAACTGTTCCGCAAATTCGCCGCGCCTTGGCAACGCACGGAGTGTTGCCATGAAATTGTTTTCGCAGTCACGCCTACGCTTTTGTGTTCGTCCGCGCCTCGCAATTTCTTCGCGCGGGCCTCGCCATGAATGAATCTGCGTCAAGCGTTCCGCGCGAAGTTATTCCAGCTCCACTGTGTCAATGCTCATTGCTGCAAGCCGCGCCACTTGCGGGAAAAATAAAAATTCGCCCCGAAGATTTTCTTGTGGAGGAGCTTCCACTTTATGATCTCACCGGCGATGGTGAGCATTTGCATATGGGCATTCAGAAAATTGGAATTCGCCACGACGAACTCATCGATATTGTGGCGCGCCACTGCGGCGTTTCGCCGCGCGCCATTGGCTACGCCGGAATGAAGGACAAGCACGCCGTCGCGCAGCAATCGCTGTCCATTCACCTGCCAGGTCAGCCCGATCCACGACCGCTTGAGCATCCACACGTGCACATTCTTTGGACCAAGCGCCATCAAGCCAAATTGCGCGTCGGTCAATTGCTTGGCAATCGTTTCGCTATTCGCGTGCGCGACGTTGAGCCTTCGTGCATTCCAAGAATTCATCGCGACCTGTATCGATTGTCAAAGAGCGGTGTTCCAAACGCGTTTGGCGCGCAGCGATTTGGCTATCGATTGAATGGACACATTCTTGGGCGCCTGTTGGTGTTGCAAGATTGGCAAGGATTTCTCGATGAATTGCTTGGCGTCACGGGCACGCCATTTCCAGAATGGCAACAAGATCGCCGCGACACATTTCATAAGAATGAATTTCGCGCCGCCATTGCGCACTGGGCCCAATCCGATCTTGCAGAGCGCGCCGCGTTGAAGGCGTTGTCCGAAGGAGCCACGGCCAAGGCCGCGGTGAAAGCCATCAAGCCGCAAATGCGGGACTTCTGGATTTGCGCTTTACAGTCCGCCATATTCAATTCGGTTCTTGATCAACGCTTGCGCACCAACACGTTCGACCATTTCATCGCGGGTGACTTGGCGTTTCTACATCAGGGCGGCGCCATATTTAGAGTCACTCAACTCATGCTTGATCGCGAACAAGAGGCGACAACTTTGCAAACACGCCTGAACGCCTTTGAGATTTCACCAAGCGCTCCACTTGCAGGCCCTGGCGTGATGTGGGGTGAAGACGCCGCGTTACAAATTGAACTGAACGCTATCGCGCAATTTCGCCTTGCGCAGCGGCAGTTTCTTGATCCAGATTTTCAGCCATCAGGTTCGCGCAGACCGCTTCGAATTGCGCTGGCTCATCCGCAAGCCGAGGCCGGCGTGGACGAGCACGGCAACTTTGTGCGCGTTGCGTTTGATCTTCCCAAGGGTGCGTACGCCACCAACGTGTTGCAAGAATTATTTGGCGGCGCAATTGCGCAGGACAATTTATAAATTTATCGAGTCACCTTCAAAGCGGCCTGCGCTTTGGACTGCAAACGTATTTTGAATCGCCATCAACGCGTTGCGTGTTTGCTTGCGGATTTCTTGAACATCAACGGTTTTTGAAAGCTCTTCTTTGCGCAAAAAAACCTTTCAGAAGACCGGACGCCTCGGCTTTATAAACTCCAGCGGCGCAAGGCAGTCGATGGTTCAGTCGAGCGTCTTGCGGGATGTGGTAAAGCGAACCAACCGCGCCGCCCTTGGGGTCGCTGGCACCAAACACCAAGGCTTGCAAGCGAGAATTCACAATCGCGCCGGCGCACATGGGGCACGGTTCAAGCGTGACGGCAAGTCGGCAATCATGCAGACGCCAGCGACCTAATTTGGCGCCGGCCAAACGCAACGCAACAAGTTCCGCATGTCCAGCAGGATCATTGGAAGCCTCGCGGTCATTGGCCGCCTCTGAAATAATTTCTTCGCCGCGGTACACAATCGCGGCCACTGGAATTTCTCCGCACAATCCCGCCGCCCGCGCCAAGTTGAGCGCTCGGCGCATCATTTTCAGATCCACGTTCGTGAGCCATTCGTGTTCCCGTTTCTGCGCCGCAAGCGTGGCCGCGTTTCGGCGGCGATTGCGCTGCCACATCAAGCGTCGCATCAGCGATCTCCGCGAAAGAGCCGAGTGAAGCGTTTGGAAACTTCTCCGCCGGCAACGGCTTGCGGCGGCGCGATGCGCAACAAAATAATTCCAAATTCATACAGCAAATACAGCGGAACAAACATTATAAAAAGCGAGAAGGGGTCGCCGGTTGGTGTGATGATTGCCGACAGCACCAACGACAGAAAAATCGCGTAGCGGCGGAATTTTCCCAGTGATTGCACGTCCAATATGCCGATCCAACCCAGTAAAAGAACCACCAATGGCGCTTGAAACGCCACGCAAGTGCCCAAGATAAATGTCAATGTGAAGTCAAGATAATCAGCCAGTCGAAATTGCTGAGCCAAGCGCGTGGCGTGCATCAAAGGCACGGTGAACAGTTCAATGCCCGACGCGTCATGTGGCGCGGCGATGACAAGTTTGTGATCGGGCGTGAGCCACATTTGCCCCACCACAACATTGTCGGGAGTTTGCGCGAGCATTGGAATAGTGAACGCGTTTGGCGCGGAGTTGACGTGTTCGGATGTGGCACTTGTTGGCGCGCTTGTGGTGATGATGTCGGGGTCAACGCTGCCGAAACTCACAAGCACATCCAGCATGATTGGCATAAGGATGAAATACAACAGCGAGAATCCCGCGAACGTGAGCAGGGTGCTGAGCGGAATTAAAAACCGCACGAAGCGTTTTTCGTGGGAGTACAAGCCAGGCTCGATAAATTTCCACACTTGCCAAAAGATCCACGGACTGCTGGCCACGATCGCGGCGATCAGGCTTAAATACATGTCCGTTGAAAGCGCCTCAATTGGACTGAGCACTTGAAGTTGCGCGGGCAAATCATGCGCCTTCAATGCGGCGATGGCGGGCTCGCACAAAAAATCTCGAATCTGCGCGGCGTATGAAAATGCAAGTATCGCCAATGGAATTGGCAAGGCAATGGCCCACAACAAACGGCGGCGCAATTCTTCCAGATGATCCCCAAAGCTCATCGAGCCTTGCGTTGGATTGGGATCATGTTCAACGGTCATGATGCGATGCTAGCCGCCGATTGGCGCGAGTTTTCCCAGGGGGAGAGAAAAAAATCTCACGGCGTTGTCGTCAAGCACATGCAGAAATGTCGCTTCATCCACGCCGCGAATTTTAGCCAAGTGACGAGCCACAACAATTGAATGCGCAGGACGATTTGGCTTCGCGGTCCGCATTGGTTCAGGTGAAAGAAATGGTGCATCAGTTTCCACCATGATGCGATCCGCTGGAATAAGTTTGGCGGCCTCGGCAACTTCCGGCGCGTTGCGATACGTCACAACGCCGGTAAAGGAAATACACGCGCCAAAATCCAGCACGCGCCGCGCCTCGTCGGGATTGCCTGTGAAACAATGAAATACAAATCGATCGCTGGGCAAACCGCTGGCGCGCAAAATTGGAATCAAATCGTCAAACGCCTTTCGGCAATGAATCACGATTGGTTTGGATAGCCCTTCGCTGGACCAACGCGCAATGCGATCCAGTTGCGCGTCGAGCATTGTCCGTTGCAATGAAGCCACAGGTTTTTCATAATGATTGTCTAGACCAAGTTCACCCCACGCCACGCAGCGGGGATGCGCGGCGCATGCACGCAACACTCCCCAGTCAACTGGATCATCAGTTGAAAGTGGATGAATGCCCGCGGTGAACCAAAGGCGCGCGTCGCTTTCGGCCAACACGCGCGCGGCGTTGGAATCTTCACTGTTTGTGCCAATGGAAATACATGCTCGCACGCCAACGGCTTCGGCCGCGTCAAGTTCTTCCTTGAGGCGGTTTCGAAACGGCTGATAGGTGAGGTGGCAGTGGGTGTCGATCATGTTGCTAAGTGGTCGACCGTACCACCTAAAAATGATTTATGGCGCAAAAATATGGGGGCTATGAATTGTAGTCCTATAAAATATGACTTATTTACTAATTAATTGAATTCAAAGCAATCATATTCATAAAGCATTATCTTTAATGCACTTAGAAGATGAATTCTTTAGTTGGCGTGAGATTTGTGTCTGGGGTCAATATATAGACAGGCGTTGTGCTGTAACAAGCTGCAACTTACGAGTAATTCGTGCAATTTAAATTTCAAATCTTTAAGTTGCGAGCTTCCTTGGCGCCTGTTGCAAATTGAAAGAAAAAACTTCTGAAATTTCAAACACGTTGGTTCAACCCATTCGTGCCGATAATTTTAATGGGCCAAATTGTTTCCCAATGTTGACGCCTGCAGGGGAACACCCGTAGGATTGTTTATTCAGACATTGTGAAACTTTTCACAATGTTGCGCTTTTCTCTAATAGGAACACTTTTACCCGTGAGTCGATTCCTCTTTCCACGTTGGTCTAATGCGTTTCTCCCGCTTGTGATCATTTTGGGAGCGATTGCGCCATTGTATGTGGGATTATTTGTGGCCTATGGGTTCAGTCCAAAAACTTTGGAAGCGGGCTATATGCCAACACAACCAGTTCCATATAGCCATGCGATTCATGCGGGCAAGTTGGGAATGGATTGCAGGTATTGCCACACTTCAGTTGAGAATGCTTCGTTCGCCGCGGTGCCAGCAACACAGACGTGCATGAATTGTCACACGCAGATTCACCGCGAAAGCCCCAAGCTTGAGAAGGTTCGTTCCAGTTATGAAACCGGAATGCCCATTGAGTGGATTAAGGTGCATAAACTTGCGGATTACACTTATTTCAACCACTCCGCGCATGTTGTGCGTGGCGTTGGTTGTGTGGAATGCCACGGACGAATTGACCAAATGGAAGTTGTGTATCGCGTAGCTCCGCTTTCAATGGGATGGTGTTTGGAATGCCATCGCAATCCAACCGATCGAATTCGTCCTCCATCCATGGTCACGCAAATGGCGTGGGATCAGAATAAAGAAATGACCCAAGCGCAACGTGTCGAGTTGCAGAATCTCAACAACATTCACCCCAACTCTAATTGCTCAACATGCCATCGATGAGTTCATCAAAAGATATTTCGCTGCCGATCAATGACGCGCAACAAAGTGGTTGCGGTTGCAGTTCAACACAAGACACATCCGCTCAACAAAGCGGTTGCGGCTGCGGTTCAACGCAAGACGCGTCGGCGCAAAATAAAAATCCGGCCACGGGTCGTTCTTTGTGGCGTTCTCTTGAAGCGCAATCTGCCGATGCGCAAACCAGCGAATTTATCGCGCGCGAATTTTCATCGGCCAGCGATGTGCTTGAGGGCGACGATCGCCGCAATTTCATCAAGATCATGGGCGCGGGTTTCGCGCTTGCGGGTCTGGGACTAACGGGCTGCCGCCGTTGGCCGGAATCCAAAATTGTTCCAAACGCAAGTCAGCCCGCCAACCGCACGCCTGGCGTGTCAGTGACCTATTCCACCGCCGTGGATTTCATGGGCATCGGCTACGGACTTCTCGCCACCAGTTACGACGGCCGCCCAATCAAGCTTGATGGAAATTCCGCGCATCCATATTGGGGCGGCACCTCCACAAGTTGGATGCAGTCGCGCGTTCTTGAACTGTATGACCCCGATCGCAGCCGCCAAGTTTTTCGCGCGGGCAAGCCATCAAGTGACGCCGAATTTAAATCATGGCTTGGTGAGCGCGCCAAAGCCATGCAAACCAAGCAGGGGGATGGCCTCGTCATTCTCACCGAGAAAACTTCTAGTCCAACAATGTTGGACATGATCGCCCGCGTCTCGCAGGCTTTCCCAAAAGCAAAAGTTGTTCAGTGGAACCCCATCTTTGGCGCCGCGCGCAGCGAAGGTTCGCGCATCGCTTTTGGACAGCCAACGCTTGCGCAACCACAACTTGAAAAAGCCACCGTGATTGTGGCCCTTGACTGGGATCCATTTTCAGCAAGTCCATTCTCGCTTCGCAACATGCGCGCCTGGGCCGATGGCCGCCGTGTTCGAGCCGAAGATCCAAGCAAGCAAACGCAAAACAGAATGTATGTGGTGGAAGCTGGAGTGAGTGTTTCTGGAATGGCCGCCGATAGTCGCTTGGCTGTTCGACGCGGCGATATGCCCGTGTTTGTGGCCATGATCGCGCAAGCGCTTGGCATGACGGGTGACTCAACATTGAAGTCCGCCATTGATCGTTTGGCAACGTGCCCCGCGTCAAAAAATTTATTGGGCGAGCATGAGAAAGAAATCTTTGAGCAACTTGTGAAGGACTTGAAGGGCGCAAAGGGTTCATCCGTGTTGGTGTGTGGCGATGGACAACCCGCGGAAGTTGTCGCGCTGGTGGCCGCCATCAATGAATCACTTGGCGCCAACGGCACAACGCTGAACATGGAGCCAATGTCTCCCGACGCAATGGACTTGCCTGAACTTGTCAAGAGCATGAACGCGGGCCAAGTGGACACGCTCATGATTCTTGGCGCCAATCCTTGTTACAACGCGCCAGCTGATTTGGATTTTTCCAAGGCCATGAGCAAGGTTCCAAATGTTGCGCGCGTGGCGTATTACCGCGACGAAACCAGCATGGATTCCGCTTGCACATTCCATGTGCCGCAGTCGCACTTCTTGGAAAGTTGGGGCGATGTGCGCGCGCCAGACGGAACTCTTTCCGTGCAACAGCCGCTGATTCAACCCATGATTGATCCAGCGCAAGGCGGACACAGCGCCATTGAAACGCTGGGTATGTTGCTGACAAGCACGCTTGGTGATTCGCAACCACAAGATGGATACGCCATGGTGCGCCGCACGCACATGGCCATGAGCGGACTCAATGGCTCAACTTTTGAAGCCGCGTGGCGCACGTGGCTTGACACTGGAATCATCGCGGGCAAACCAATCACCAGCGCCAATGTCTCTTCACGCGCCGGCGATATTGCGCGCGCCGTCAACACTCTCGCCGACGCGCAGCCCGCCAACCGCGACGCCAGCGTTGAATTGTGTTTCATGAATGACGCGCGCGTGTTTGACGGATCACTCGCAAACAGTGGATGGCTTCAAGAGCTTCCTGATCCCGTCACCAAAATCACTTGGGACAACGCGCTGCTTATGTCTGTTGCAACCATGCGACGTTTTGGTTTGAGCCAAGGCAGCATGGTCACTGTGACCGCGGGTGGTCGCAGCATGAACGCCGCGGCGTTTCCAGTTCCAGGCATGGTTGATGACTGCGTAAGTATTTCGTTGGGTTGCGGCCGCGGCGATTCCGCCGGTCGATTGGCGGCTGGAGCAGGTTTCAACGCCTATCCAATGCGCACAACTTCCAACATGCGCTTGGCGCGTGGCGCAAGTTTGCAACCCACTGGCGAAATCTACACATTCGCCCACACGCAAGATCACGGAAGCGTTGACGCCGCGCTTATTCCAAGCGTTCCCCACGACGGCATTCAAGAACGATTGCCAACACTTGTGCGCCAGACTTCTTTAGCGTCATACAAAACCCATCCTGATTTCGCCGGTCATGCGGTGCACATGCCGCATCGACTTTCGTTGTGGCAAGAAAATAATTTGGACGGCGCGCAGTTCCGCTGGGCCATGTCGGTGGATCTCACCACATGCACTGGTTGCAGCGCGTGCGTCACGGCGTGCCAAGCGGAAAATAATATTCCAATCGTGGGCAAGGACCAAGTCAAGCGTGGCCGCGAAATGTTCTGGATTCGAATCGATCGATATTTCCGCGGGGCCGACGCCGCCAAGCCCGATGGATTCGCCATTCAACCTGTGGCGTGCATGCACTGTGAAAATGCGCCATGCGAGCAAGTGTGTCCCGTTGCCGCAACCGTGCATGACCCCGACGGCATCAACAGCATGGTGTACAACCGCTGCATTGGCACGCGCTATTGCAGCAACAATTGCCCATACAAAGTTCGTCGTTTCAACTTCTTTGATTATCAACGGCGCGAACCCGTGCGCGAGCAAAGTGGTCCGCTCGCCGTGAAGCCAGAATATTATGTTGAGACTGGTCCAGACGTCTTGGTGCGCATGCAGTTCAATCCTGAAGTCACCGTGCGTATGCGCGGCGTCATGGAGAAATGTTCTTTCTGCGTGCAGCGCATCGCGGCGGCCAAGATTAAGTACAAGAATCAATGGGTGAAAGCTGGCGGCACAAGCGCGGGCACTTCCAATTTCTCCATTCCAGATGGAGCCATTATCACGGCGTGTCAACAAGCGTGCCCCGCGCAGGCGATTGTGTTTGGCGACTTGAACGATCCAAAGAGCCAAGTGAGCAAATTGCACGCCAACAAACTTTCATACGGCATGCTTGAGGAGTTGAATGTAAAGCCACGCGTGAAGTACATGGCGAAGGTCATCAACCCAGCGGTCGATCACTCTGGACATGATCATGGACACGATCACGGACACGATCACGGAAATGATCACGGAGCACATTCATGAGTTCCCTTCCCGTGAATCGCCAAACCGCGCTTCCTGGTTTTCAGGAATCCGACAACACCGCTGAGAATCCAGGCGTACGCGCGCCACTTGTGTTGAACATGGATCGCTTTGGCCAAGTCACACGCCAAGTCTGCCAAGTGGCCGAATCCAAGAAGCCACCGTTCGCGTGGTACGCCGCGTTCACAATCAGTTTGGGTCTTGTCGGCTTGCTGGGCTTCTGCGTCAACTATCTCATCTTCACTGGTGTTGGCGTGTGGGGTTTGAACAATCCCGTCATGTGGGCGTTCGACATCACCAACTTCGTGTTCTGGGTCGGCATCGGTCACGCCGGAACTTTGATCAGCGCCATCTTGTTCTTGTTCAGACAAAAGTGGCGCACTGGCATCAATCGATTCGCCGAAGCCATGACAATTTTCGCCGTTATTTGCGCCGGAATCTTTCCAGGCATTCACGTTGGACGCGTGTGGTTGGCGTATTGGCTATTTCCAATTCCCAATCAAATGGAAATGTGGCCGCAATTCCGCAGTCCGCTGTTGTGGGACGTGTTCGCGGTGGGAACGTACTTCACGGTTTCATTTGTGTTTTGGTTCGTGGGCATGGTTCCAGACTTGGCCACGTTGCGCGACCGCGCCACCGGACGCATTCAACAATTCGCATATGGACTGTTCGCGCTTGGTTGGAGAGGAAGCAATCGACATTGGCATCGCTATGAGCGGGCGTATTTGTTGCTGGCCGCGTTGAGCACGCCACTTGTGTTAAGCGTGCACTCCGTTGTGAGTTTCGATTTCGCCGTGAGCCAAGTTCCAGGTTGGCACACAACAATCTTCCCGCCGTACTTTGTCGCGGGCGCCATCTTCAGCGGTTTCGCGATGGTGGTCACGCTTGCGGTTCCAGCGCGCCAACTTTTCGGTCTGAAGGATCTCATCACACTGCGCCACTTGGACAACATGAACAAAATTATCCTGGTCACGGGATGCATGGTGGGGTACGCCTACTCCATGGAGTTCTTCATCGCGTGGTATTCGGGCGCCGTGTATGAGCGCTTCGCGTTCATCAACCGCGCCTTCGGACAATATTGGTGGGCCTATTGGATCATGGTCAGTTGCAACGTGATCACGCCGCAGTTGTTCTGGTTCAAGAGCATCCGCACCAGCATTCCAATCATGTTCGCGCTGTGTCTTGTGGTGAACATTGGAATGTGGTTCGAGCGCTTCGTGATTATTGTCACCAGCCTTGCCAATGATTTCCTTCCCACCAGTTGGGACTTCTTCACGCCAACATGGGTTGACATGGGAACAATGTTGGGCGCGTTTGGATTGTTTGGAACACTCTTCCTTTTGTTCTGCCGATATTTACCAATGATCGCAATCGCGGAAGTGAAGGCAACCATGCCACAAGCCAATCCGCATTGGTCTGGTTACGCCGCGCATGATGATCACGGCCATGCGGGCGGCTCCGCACAGCCATCATTTGCAAGTCCCGACGCGCTGCGTAGTCCTGGCAGCGGTCCAGACGGAGGGCCATCCGCGCCATGACAACTCTTTCACCAATACCTGCACCCGTGATTCAAGGCAATCAAATTCCGCGCAAGCGTTTGTACGGAATCATGGCGGAGTTTCATGATCCCGCCGCGCTCATGGCGGCCGCGGACAAAGTTCGCATGGCTGGGTTTCGCTGGTGGGATTGCCACACGCCATTTCCCGTGCACGGACTTGATCAAGCCATGGGAATCAAACGAACTATTTTGCCAGTGCTTGTGTTTGGCGCCGGCATGACTGGAACCATGATTGGTTTTTGTTTGCAAGCCTTCACCAATGCCGCAAGTTTCTCAATTTGGGCTTTGGTGTGGGTCACTGGATATCCATTCTTAATCAGCGGAAAGCCGCTGATCAGTTTGCCCGCGTTTATTCCCGTCATGTTTGAACTCACCATCTTGCTTTCCGCCTTAAGCGCTGTGGGAATCATGTTCTTGTTCAACGGTTTGCCGCGGTGGAATCATCCATTGCTTGCCAACAAGCGTTTCTTGCGCGTAACGGACGACCGATTTTTCATCGTGATCGAATCACGCGACCCGCGTTTCTTCGCAAGTCGCACCGAACAATTCCTCAAAGATCTTGGCGCCAAAGCCGTCGAGATGGTGGAAGCATAATCATGCCACGCATCTTTATATTTGTTGGACTGATTCTGCTGCTGTGCTTGCTTTTGCCGCCCGCAATTATCGCGCGCGTTCGCAGCACGCCCAACTCCAATCTTCCAATCCACATTATTCAGGACATGGCCTTTCAGTCCAAGTATAAAACCCAAGCCGTCAATCCAATGTTTGCCGACGGCAACACCATGCGTCCGCCAGTGATTAACGCGGTGGCCCGTGGTGAAACCTATCTTGACGCGCATTTGTATGACGGCGTGATTGATGGTCAATGGGCCAACGTGCTTCCATCGCAAGTCAAAATGGATTTTGCAACGCTTCGGCGCGGCCAAGAGCGCTTTGATATTTATTGCTCGGTGTGCCACGGAATTTCTGGCGGCGGCAATGGAATTGTGAATCAACGCGCCATGGAATTGGTCGCCAACACCAACGGCCCCGTGAATGGAACGGTGTGGGTGCAAGCCAAAAATCTAGTGCACGATGAATTGGTCACGGTGCAACCCATGGGACAATTGTTCAACACAATCACCTACGGCATTCGCAACATGGCGGGCTACGGCAGCCAGATTCCAACCGAGGATCGCTGGGCCATCGCGGCCTATGTGAAGGCCTTGCAGCGCAGCCAAAATGCGCAACCTTCGGATGTTCCCGCTGGCACCAAGGTCGCCGACAGCATCGGCTCCACGCCCAACCATATTTCAATCAGCAATGCGACAAACAATGCGAAGCCAACTCCGATGAACGTTTCTGTCTCCAACCCGGCCACATCTATGCCCGAGGGCAAGCTATGAGCGAAAGCGCGCCCGCCGTAAATTTAACGCCAGCAAATATCCGCGCCGACGCGTTGGCAACACCTGGTACGGGTTTGAGAATTCTTGGTTTCGCGATTCTTGTCATCGCATTTGTCTTGGGCATGCGCACGCCTGACCAAGGATTGTTCTTGCGCATCTGGATGCAATCGTGGTTGTTTGTCACCTCCATTTCATTGGGCGCGTTGTTTTTCTTGATCGTGCACCACATCACCCACGCTGGGTGGAGCGTTGTGGTACGCCGACCCGCCGAGGCCATTGCCGCAAATCTGCAATGGGTTTGGATTGGATTTTTGCCATTCGTGTTCTATTGGTGGAAAGGTGAGTTGGACTTTATTTTCCCTTGGGCCAATCTTGCGGCGCTGAAAGAAATTTCTTTGGCCGAGGCGGAATTGGTCGCCAAGAAATCCGCGTTTCTGAATGAAAAGTTTTTTATGATCCGCGCCGCGGTGTATTTGCTGACATGGTTTGTTCTCGCGCGCTTCTTTGTGGGCAACTCAGTGGCGCAAGACAGCGATGGGTCCGTCGCGCACACAAAGAAACTGGAGAAGTGGGCGGGTCCCGCCGCGATTCTGTTTGGTCTCACCACATCATTCGCCGCCTTTGACTGGATCATGAGCCTGAACCCAGCGTGGTTCAGCACCATGTTCGGCTTGTACTTCTTCGTGGGTTGCTGCACCGGCGGCTTCGCCTACATCGGCATTGTGTGCCTGCGCTTGCAATCGCTTGGCTACCTCAAGGGCATCATCACCACTGAGCACTATCAGGACATTGGCAAGTTGCTCTTCGCTTTCGGCGTGGTGTTCTGGGCCTACATCGCGTTCAGTCAATACATGTTGATTTGGTATGGAAATATTCCCGAGGAAACTGCGTGGTTCTTGGCGCGCCAAATTGGCGAGTGGCGCTGGATCAGCGTGGTGCTTTTATTTGGACATTTCATTTTGCCATTCTTGTTTTTAATCAGCCGATGGACCAAGCGTTGGCGCGGCACGTTGCTCTTTGCGTGCGTATGGATGGTCGCCGCGCAATGGTTTGATTTGTACTACTTGATTCAACCAAAAATTCCGCATGACATTGGCGCCTACGACACCTACGAGCAAATCTTGGCGCACTACAGCAATGAAAGCGCGCATTTTTTCAACCCTTGGAATTGGGTTTTGTTGATCGGCTTCATGCTCATGCTTGTTGGCACAACACTGCGCCGGCTGAGCTCAATGGGATTGTTGTGCGTCAAAGACCCGCGCCTGACTGAAAGTTTGCGTTTTGAAAATATGTAAATTTGTAATGGAACATTGAAATGACAACCGCACCAACAGACATTCTCAAGCAACTCGATGATCCTGAGCCAGGCAGCACGTGGTTCTGGTCGTTGGCAACTATTGTCGCGTTCGTGGTCATCATTGTCGCGGCAAGCGCCTTCTACTTCAAGATTGATTCATTTGAAGAGGACGCCAAAGTGATTGATCAGCCAACGCTTAGCCTTGAGCAATTGCGCGCCACGCAGCGCGAGGAGTTGGCCGTGTACAGCAAGTACACCTGGACCATGCCTGATGGAACAACCGCAACTTTCACGCGCATTCCAATTGATCGCGCCATGGAAATGTTCATGCAAGACGCCAAGAACGCGCCGCAAACATTGCCCGCCAACAGCAAGCCAATCGCGACACCAACTACAACTCCCGCCGCGAAACCTGGAGCGCCTAAATGAATTCGCGCCAAGCCACACTGCTTGTTTGTCTCATCGCGGTGGCGGCGTTGGCAGAATCGGTCTTCGCTCAACGGCCGCTCGATCCACACGGTTATCAGGCGCCAGTGCAAACCACCGACGCTCCCAAGGAACTCGAGGGACTTGAAGTGACGGATCAGCGCGGCGTGGTGTTGCCAATGCAAAGCGCGCTGGTGGATGAAAATGGAAAATCAATCACGCTTGGTGAACTGTTCACCGATGGCCGCCCCAAGCTTGTTCAACTTGGTTACATGAAGTGCCCCATGTTGTGCGGCCTTGCCCTCAACGGTCTGGTGCGCGGCATGCAGGGACTTGATTGGTCGGTGGGCGATCAATTTGATGTGTTGTTCATCAGCATCAATCCAGATGAAACATTTGAATTGGCCGCCGCCAAGCGCAAGGGCTACGCCGCGGAATATGCGCGCGCCGGTGGCGAAAAAGGGTGGCGCTTCTTAACTGGAAGCGAAGCCAGCGTGCGCGGTATCGCCAACGCGGTTGGATTTCCATATCGCAAAATGGACAACGGCGAATACGCGCACCCCGCGGCCGTATTTGTTGTGACAGGCGACGGACGGTTGGCGCAATATTTACCGGGCGTGGCGCAATCACCAACCGATTTGCGGCTTGCGCTCACCGGCGCGGGTGATGGAAAGCTTGGCTCCACCTTTGATCAATTTGTTTTTTGGTGCCATCAATTTGATCCCAGCAAAGGCGGCTATGTGATTTGGGCCTATCGCGTCATGCAACTTGCGGGAGCGGTCACTCTGCTCGCGCTTGGAACCGTGGTATGGATGTTGCTGCGCAATGAAGCCCGAAGCAAGCGTTTGGCGGCTCCAGGCGCCAAAAATGTGAACCCAAAAAATATTGTGTCAGGAGTGGTCTGAATCCATTAGCCCTCCAAAGATAGAAGTCCTCCAATGAACATTGCAACCACCATCTTTTCAAACTTGCTCGCAGGCGATACGCGTGAAGGACGCACTTTGTGGCTTCCGCCGCAGGACAGCAATCTCGCCGTCAACAGCGATTTGATGTTTTGGTGGATCAATGTCGTCTGCTACTTTTTCTTTATTGGCATAGTCATTGCGCTTGTGATTCTGGTGGTGAAGTACCGCATGAAAAAGGATCGCCCATTCCGCACCGACGGTCCTCTGCATCACTTGCCGCTGGAAACAACTTGGGCTGTTGTTCCATTGTTCATTGTCATCTTCATTTTCTACTTTGGATTCCGTGATTACTTGAACTTCATGACTCCGCCAAAGAATTCATACGAGATCGCGGTCACCGCGCAGAAGTGGGGCTGGCTCTTCAAGTATCCAAACGGGGCCACGAGCGATGACTTGTATGTTCCAACAGGTCGGCCAGTGAAATTGTCCATGCGCAGTTCCGATGTGTTGCACTCCTGCTACATCCCTGACTTCCGAGTGAAGAAGGACCTTGTGCCAGGACGCTATTCATATTTGTGGTTTCAAACCGATGATGTCACGCCTGAAGGCTCGGGACATAATTTGTTCTGCTCCGAATACTGCGGCACGGGTCACAGCAATATGAACCGCAAGGTCTACGCGTTGGCCCAACCAGAATTTGACGCGTGGTTGACCGCGCAAAGTCAGTGGCTGGACAAAATTCCAGAGGAGGAATTGTATTTCCGCGCCGGTCCAAAGTTGTACGCGCGCTGCATGCAATGCCATTCACTTGACGGAACCAAAGGCATCGGGCCGTCGTGGAAGAATTTGTGGGCGCGCGTCAGTGGTGCTGAAGATGGCAAATTTGTCGATGGAACAAGTTACCAAAGTCAAATTGGCGCGGGCAAGCAATATCAAACACCAGAGGATTACATCCGCGCGTCCATTCTAAATCCTGGCGAACACGTGGTGGCTGGCTACGCCAACGCCATGCCAAGTTTCAAGGGCCAATTGAATGACAAAGGTATTGACGCCATCATTGGATTCTTGAAACACATGGATGAGTTTGACACCAAGGGCAAGTATCTCAAGGAAACCGCGCCCTCTCCCAAAGTGAGCATGAAGTAGTTGGAATTGTTTTTGATGATTGATAAAAAGTATTTCTGAAAGTAGAAGCGATATGACAACAATCAACCTTTCACAACCATTGGACACCGCCACACGTCCCGACAATTACCTCACGCACACGCGTGGCTTTATGAGTTGGGCCTTCACGCTTGATCACAAGCGCATTGGAGTCATGTACATGGTCAGCGTGTTGATCAGTTTCTTTGTGGGTGGCGTTTTCGCGTTGTTGGTGCGCACAGAATTGCTCACGCCAGGCCAAACAATTCCAGGCGTCACCGCCGATGTCTACAACCATTTCTTCACATTGCATGGCGCCATCATGGTGTTCTTGGTCATTATTCCCAGTATTCCCGCCGCGCTTGGCAACTTCATCATGCCCATCATGTTGGGCGCAAAAGACGTTGCGTTTCCGCGCCTGAATTTGTTCAGCTACTACTTGTGGCTCTTCGGCGCGCTGTTCACCGTAAGCAGTTTGCTGCTTGGCGGCTTTGACACGGGCTGGACTTTCTACACGCCGTATTCAACCACAACGCCAGCCGGTGGAGTTATTCCCGCGCTCACAGGCGTGTTCATTCTTGGTTTCTCCAGCATCTTCACTGGTTTAAATTTCATTGTCACCGTGCACAAATTGCGTCCGCCTGGAATGACGTGGTTCCGCATGCCGCTGTTCTTGTGGGCCATTTATGCCACCGCCATTATTCAAGTTCTTGCGACGCCAGTGTTGGGCATCACGCTTCTTCTGCTGATTGTTGAGCGCGCGTTCAATATCGGAATCTTTGATCCATCCATGGGTGGCGATCCAGTTCTGTATCAACACTTCTTCTGGTTCTACAGCCATCCCGCGGTGTACATCATGATTCTTCCCGCCATGGGAATCATCAGCGAGCTCATCAGCGTGCATGCGCATCGGCACATCTTTGGCTACAAGTTCATCGCGCTCAGTTCAATCGCCATCGCCATCTTCAGTTTCTTAGTGTGGGGCCACCACATGTTTACCAGCGGTCAAAGTCCACTGCTCAACACGCTCTTTAGTTTAATTTCATTCAGCGTGGCTATTCCCAGCGCCGTGAAGGTATTCAATTGGATGTCCACCTTGTACAAGGGCAACATTGTGTTGAATACGCCCATGTTGTATGCGCTGTCCTTCCTTGTGTTGTTCACCATTGGCGGGCTCACCGGTATCCATTTGGCGACCCTCAACACCGATGTGCATTTGCATGACACGTATTTTGTGGTCGCGCATTTCCACTATGTCATGATGGGTTCCGCGCTGATCGGCATGATCGGCGGGTTGCATCATTGGTGGCCAAAGATGACGGGCCGCATGTACAACGAAAATCTTGGGCGCATTGCCTGCATCATCGTGTTCATTGGTTTCAATGTGACTTTCTTCACGCAGTTCTTCCTGGGTAGCCAAGGCATGCCGCGGCGTTACTACGACTATCTGCCCGAGTATCAGATTTACCACGTCATCAGCACGATTGGTTCTTACATCATGGCCAGTGGTTTCTTGTTGACCGCGTACTACTTGTTGGCCAGTCTGTTTGGCGGGCGCATTGCTCCAGCCAATCCATGGGGTGGTCGCAGTTTGGAATGGCAATGCGCTAGTCCGCCACCGTTTGACAATTTTGCAACCCAGCCACGCGTGGGTGATTGCTATGACTTCACAGCCATCCGTTGGGATGAAAAAGAGCAGGGCTATGTTACCGACCCCGCGCTTGATTCAACAAAAAACTCCCAATTCGCGGCCAAGAATTTGCACTAACTTACAACGTACTTGAAAGACAAAACTGTGACCACACTTCAAACACAACCTGGCCACGCCGATGACGGCCACGGAGTTCATGATGACGCTCATGATGTCGCCCATGGAAGCGCTGAGCACGCCAAGTACCCGTTTCTTCAGCACCACTTTGACACGCCGTACCACCAATTTGACAGCGCCAAGCTTGGCATGTGGTTGTTCTTGGCGACAGAAGTTTTGTTCTTCGGTGGTTTGTTCGTGGCGTACGCGGTGTTGCGCAATCGATTTCCCGAAGTGTTCAGTTACTCCAGTCATTACTTGGACACGATCATGGGTGGCATCAACACCTGCGTGCTCATTCTGTCCAGTCTCACCATGGCACTGGCTGTTCGCTTTGCCCAGACCAATCGTAAAAAGGGTTTGATCATTTGTTTAATTCTTACGTTCATGGGCGCGATTGGCTTCATGGTGATCAAGTACTTTGAGTACACCCACAAGATTCATGACAACTTGGTTTGGGGAACTACGTTCTATGTTCCGCCGCATGATGCTGTTGGCGAGTTGGAAGCCAAGGAGTTGTCCGTCGCTCCAACAACCAGCATCACTTTGAATCCAGTCAATCCCGCTGTGTTCGCCGTGCCCACCCTTGCGCCAATTCCCGCGGTGGATGCCAGCGCAATCAAGCAAGCCTCGCGCGCTCCAGTTGGTTTGGCCACGCCAACGCAAATGGCCAAGGCAGAGGGACTACCAACCGGTGAGCACGATCCATCGTTCGCGCATCCAGCCACGCATTTGGTCGACAAGAAAATGCCGGCCAATTCGCATGTGTTCTTCGCAATTTACTACGCCATGACCGGCTTGCACGGCGTGCATGTGTTGGCGGGCATGGTTGTGATTGCGTGGCTTCTCAAGCGCGCAATTGCCGGTGATTTTTCCAGCGACTACTTCACTCCTGTGGATGTGGGCGGTTTGTACTGGCACATTGTCGATTTGATTTGGATCTTCCTCTTTCCGCTGTTCTATCTCATTCACTAAAGGTCAACCATGTCACATACCGCAACAACTTCGCATGAGACTGGTGGAAAAACTCCAGGCGCGCACCCCATTGTTGGCCATTTGGTTCCAACATGGCTGCTTATGTTTGTTGGAACCTCGTTGCTCATGTTGACCGTGATCACGGTCGCGGTGCGCTACATAGACATTGGCGAGTTCAACATTGTTGTGGCTCTTGGCGTGGCGTTGGTCAAAGCAACATTGGTATGTTTGTTCTTCATGCATTTGCGCTGGGACCGCTCATTCAACACGTTGGTATTTGTGGTCAGCGTGGTTCTGGTTTTATTAATGATGGCATTTTTAATCATGGACACAAATCAGTATCGTGCTTTGCAATTTGATGGCAACGCGCCAAATGCGGAAGCCACATTGCAAGCCAACGCGCCAGGAGCGCCGGTTGCGCGCTTCAAGCCCTACAGTCCGTGATGCGAAGTCGGCCAAGGTTCAACAGCCATGGCTATTAAAACTCAAACATTCATCGACCCGTTTCAGGGAACGCCGCAGCGCTTTGCCGCAACTGTTTTAGGCATGTGGGTTTTTCTGGTGGTGGTTGCCATGCTGTTTTTGGGCGCAATCATGGGGTATTTAGTGGTGCGGGTGAATCCCAACTTGGAGGCGCCATTTATTCCAGAGGGCGCGACCGGCCTGCCTGTGTCGCTTGTGTTTTCAACCATCGCGCTCATGGCGTCTAGTTATTCCATGCATCAAGCCACGCTCCATGTGCGGCAAGGGCGTCCGCAAGAGGCGCATTGGTCAATGACTATCACCATGTTGCTGGCTTGCGTATTTCTTGCGCTGCAAGTCTTCGCGTGGGTCACGCTGTGGCAGCAGAATGTTCTCTTTGGCGATTCACTGTACGCGTGGAGTTTTTATGTGCTCACGGGTTTGCATGCCTTGCATGTGTTGGCGGGATTTGTTCCGTTGATTCGCGTGTGGCGCAAGACTGCGCGCGGCGGCTATTCCAAGCAGTACCCTGAGGGCATTGTCTACTGCGAAATGTATTGGCACCTTCTTGGGGCAATTTGGTTGGCGCTTTATTTCACGCTGTGGCTTGGCATGAGAACTTGATCTGGCGCGGCGGGAGCGTGGAAGGCTTGCCATGCAAACGAAAGACAAGGCGTCACTTGGATTGGCGTTGCATCGCTTGAGCGCACCAACACGGACGCGGGATCTTTCTGCGACACCACAACAATGGGCACGCCGCCCACCACAAAATTCCACGGCGCGTCGGCGCCACGGTCGGCGGCTTCACGCAGTGTGATCACAAGGGTTACACCGCCGGCGGTTATGGCAATCACGGGCATTTTGTCAGGCATTGAGCCTGGCATATTGTTCAAAGATGGGTTGATCAATGTGTTCGTGGTCGCCTTGCGCCCAATTGGAAATTCAAGCCGCGAGCTGAGCAAGTAGCGGCTGTATGAAATTTTTTTCATGCGCTTCTCATCCTTGGCGTCTGGCAGAATTACTTCGGTGGTTGGATGCGTGGCCAGCCAATGCTTCCATGTGCACACATTCACATTGGGAATTTGCGTAAGCGTTTTTCCAACCGCTGGACCCGCAATAGCCATGGCCGCCATTTGACTCCACAGGCTTGAAGCGGACGGGGCCGAAACTGGCGGCGACTGATCCGCATTCATGCTGACTTGTGTTGTTGGCTTTGCGTCTTGGGAATTCAGGCTTGTTTGCGCCACAACGTCTGGTTGCTTGTCATACATCACCAAGTTTGAGTCAAGCAACAATCCGCTCACGCCAAATTGCAGCGGCTTGCCATTCACGCGCCGATCAAACACGATCGCGCTGTCGCACAATGGACTAAAGGTCACGGCAATAGGCACGCCCGCAATTTCATCATTCACAACTTCGTGCACATTCATGACATCCAATGGATAGGCGCGCGACTTGCCATTGATTTCCACGCCAATCACGCGGTCCGCCGTCACCACATATTTGGAGCGCAACTTGGCGTTGTACGCCAGCATTTCGTGGCCAGGTAGAACTTGGGGTTGATCAAGTGA
>CAIKXA010000011.1 GCA_903831295.1 uncultured bacterium
ACAGCAAGCATTGAGGACAGCAAGGAAGTGGTGCGCATTTGCACCGTGTACGCGCAAAAGGGAATGTTCAACATCTTCATCGTGGTGTTCTGCATGTCCTTGGCGTTGCCGTTCTTTAATCCGTACTTCTTCATTGGCTACTTGATTGCCATCGCGTTCTTTGGTTTCTTCCAAGCCATCTTTATGGCAAATGCCGGCGGATCTTGGGACAACGCCAAGAAGATTGTTGAAGTGGACATGCGCATGAAGGGCACAGACCTTCACGCGGCGACCGTGGTTGGCGACACCGTTGGCGATCCTTTCAAGGACACCAGTTCCGTGAGCTTGAACCCAGTCATTAAGTTCACAACGCTGTTTGGTTTGCTCGCGGTGGAAATCGCCGTGCAAGAGCAAGTGCAGCCGTACAAGTTCTGGATTGGCGGAGTGTTCTTCGCGATCGCGTTGATCTTTGTGTACCGCAGTTTCTACAGCATGAGAATTCCAACCGACGCGAAGTCTTAATACTTTCTTTGAACTATTTAAGACGGCGGCTCTACACTGTGAACTTCCAATGAAGTACTGGCTCCACAGATCATGTATGACCGCCGTCTTTTTATTTTTAGGCGTGGCGTTGACTGCCGCCTCCAGTTCGGCGGGCGCTTTGCCCATGGAGATGGTGGCAATGGCGCAAGCCCCCGCTGCCGCAACCGCAACAGCGCAGCAATCCACGGCGACAACTGTTTCAAAGTTAAGCGCTTCAGATATTGCTGCGCCCAAAATTCCGCAAGCGAGCGCCGCGCCTGAGACTTCCACCGACGACGCGGATGCGAACGCGCCAAAAATGCCAAAGTGGATTGAAGAAGGCATAGACAAATTCGGCGCCATCACAGTGTTCGTGGCGTTTCTTGTAAGCGGCATTGGCTTGCACTTAAGCGAGGATTTAATTCTTATCCCCGCGGGTTGGATTTCCGCTCATGATCCAAAATTCTTTTGGGAACTTGCGGCGGCGGCGTACGCAGGCATTGTGCTGGGCGATCTAGGTTGGTTTTTTTTGTGCCACACATTTGGCGCGCGACTTTTGCAAAGCAAGTTCTTCAAACGCATGTTCCATCCGCGGCGGCTGCTTGAGGTGAAACATCAAATCGACCAGCGCGGCGTATTGGTTCTTATCGCAGCGCGATTTATTCCAGGCACACGCACGCCAGTGATCACCATGTGCGGAGTGTTGCATATGGCCACGTGGAAATTTATCACCGTTGAGGCTGTGTGCGTGCTCATTACCGCGCCAATGCAAATGGCTATTGGCTGGCTGGCATTTCACGCCGCGGAGCAAGCGGGCGTGACGGACATCTTTCACCAAATCATGATTGGCGTGGCGGTCACTCTGGCCGTGGTGATTGGCCTGTGGCTAGTGCACCGTGCGATTGAGCAGCGCAAGTCAAAGAAGCGCCCGCCGCGGGCGAAAGTGGCTTGGTTGCGCACGTTTCGCGGTGCGACCAAGGCTTCCTAAAGGCGCAAATACAAGTGCGGCAATAGCAATTCGGTGATTCCCTGCGGGCGTTGCGGGCAGATCAAAGCGAAGGTATGTTTGAACATTCGCAACTGTTGGCTGGAAAATATTGGGCGGTTACTCAAGCGGTCAACGAGGGCAGACTGTAAATCTGCTGGCTTAGCCTTCGGAGGTTCGAATCCCCCAC